>NZ_JBVAYZ010000018.1:0-83480 GCF_055412865.1 Pseudarthrobacter ribosi
ATCCCCGGACTTCACCTCCGAAACCGGCCTCGGCATCCACACCCGCTGGATCGAAACCGACTTCGCGGACACCATCGCCGCCGACCCGCGCTTCAGCACCACCACGCCCGACGGCGAACGCCGCACCATCACCGTCGAGCTGGACGGCCGCCGGATGGCGGTCGGCCTGCCGGCGGACCTGCTGGACGGCTGGGCGCTGTCTACCCGGGCTCTGTCCGGGGGGCCCCTGCCCGCGGGAATGTCCGTGGACGCAGCCGCCGACGGCGGTGCTGCTGCCCACCCGGGCGAGCTGCGCGCCGGGATGGCCGGGACCGTGGTCAAGTGGCTCGTCGAGCCGGGTGCCGAGGTCTCGGCCGGGGATCCCGTCGTTGTGCTGGAGGCGATGAAGATGGAAACCCAGGTCTCCGCACACCGCGGCGGGACCCTGACCGGCCTCCGCGCGGAAGCCGGTGGCGTCGTTACTGCTGGCTCGGTGCTGGCCCTGATCGGGTAGTCGATGACGGCCGCGGCTGCTCCGCCTCGGCCCGTTGGGTCTCTGAACGCTGGGTCGCGGCCCAGCTGGCCAGCAGCCGCAGCGCGTCCCCGGTGGGGGAACCGGGCTCGGCGGTGTAAACAAGCAGCGACAGGCCGGCGTCGGCGGCGAGATCCAGGCCCTCGTACATAAGGTGAAGGTCACCGACCACGGGGTGCCGGAGATGCTTGAGCCCGGTGTTGTGCTGGCGCACGTTGTGGGCCGCCCACCGGGTGCGGAACTCTTCACTGCGCGTGGAAAGTTCCCCGACAAGGTCGGTTAGGCCCCGGTCGTAAGGGTCCCGGCCGGCCTCGGTCCGCAGGATCGCCACCGTGTCATTCGCGGCGCGCTCCCAGTCCGGGTAGAACCCGTAGGCACGGCTGTCGAGGAAGATGAACCGGGCGTGGTTGGCCGGACGGACCGGGCCGGCGTACATCTCGGAATACAGCGCGTAGCCAAGCTGGTTGGCGGCGAGGATGTCCAGGCGTCCGTTGCGCACGAACGCCGGGGCGCCGGTCATCGCATCGAGCACCAGCTGCACACTCGCCCTGACGGGTTGGGCGGCGGGGCGGCGGCGCTGCGGCTTGCGGCTGGTGCTGGCGGCCCGGGCCAGGTCGAACAGATGCGCCTGCTCCGCCTCATCCAGCTGCAGCGCCCGCGCCAGGGCCTCCAGGACTCCCTCGGAGACTCCGGAGAGGTTTCCGCGTTCCAGCCGGGTGTAATACTCGACACTGACCCCGGCGAGCGTGGCGACCTCGCCGCGGCGCAGCCCGGGGACCCGGCGGTTGCCGCCGTAGACGGGCAGACCCGCCTGCTCCGGCGTGATTTTCGCCCGCCGGGTGGCCAGGAAGTCCCGGGTCTCGCTCTGGTTGTCCATACCTTCAACGGTAGAGGGTGCGGCGCTGTGAGGGAGTCCCTGCCAGTACCCCTCACAGCAGGGCCTCCCTCACCGGCGGCCGAGTGGTGTTTGATGGATAGTGCCCCCGATGACGACCGGGCCGAAAGGCCGCACCGGACCGGTGCCGGACGCCGGGGCACCCCCCCACACCATCCACAAGCAGGAGATCCATGCTTACCGTTAACGCTTACGCCGCCCCCTCCGCGACGGAATCCCTCGTGCCGACCACCATCGAGCGCCGGGACGTTGGCCCGCACGACGTCCTGATCGACATCAAGTTCGCCGGCATCTGCCACTCCGACATCCACACCGTCCGCGGCGACTGGGGCCCGCAGCAGTACCCGCTGGCGCCGGGCCACGAAATCGCCGGCATCGTCTCCGAGGTCGGTTCGGCCGTCACCAAGCACGCCGTCGGCGACCGGGTCGGCGTCGGCTGCATGGTGAATTCCTGCCGCGAGTGCGTCAACTGCCAGAAGGGCGAGGAGCAGTACTGCCTCGCCGGGAACACCGGCACGTACGGCGCCGTGGACCGCGACGGCACGATCACCCAGGGCGGCTACTCCACCCATGTGGTGGTGACCGAGGACTTCGTCGTGCGGATTCCCGAGGGCATCGAGCTCGACGTCGCCGCGCCGCTGCTTTGCGCCGGCATCACCACCTACTCGCCGCTGCGGCACTGGGGTGCGGGACCGGGCAAGAAGGTGGCGGTGGTGGGCCTCGGCGGTCTCGGACACATGGCCGTCAAGCTCGCCCACGCCATGGGTGCCGAGGTGACCGTGCTGTCACAGTCGCTGAAGAAGCAGGAGGACGGGCTGAAACTGGGCGCGGACCACTACTTCGCCACCAGCGACGAAACCACCTTCACGGATCTGGCGGGGTCCTTCGACCTGATCATCAACACCGTTAGCGCCAAGATCGACATCAGCTCCTACCTGCAGCTGCTGACCCTCGACGGCGCCCTGGTGAACGTGGGCGCCCCGGCCGAACCGCTCCCGGTGAACGTCTTCGCCCTGATCATGGGACGCCGGTCCTTCGCCGGTTCGGCAATCGGCGGTGTCCGGGAGACCCAGGAAATGCTTGACTTCTGCGCCGAGCACAACCTCGGCGCCGAGATCGAGGTCATCCCGGCAGGGAAGATCAACGACGCCTACGAGCGCGTGCTGGCCTCCGACGTGCGGTACCGCTTCGTGATTGACACCTCCACGCTGGGCTAGTCCACGCGCTGCCGCGGCAAAGAGCCAGGCAGGGGCCCGTCCGGTGTCAACCGGCCGGGCCCCTTCCGGTTCCGCTGGGTTGGGCGGGCAATAGGAACGTCCGCCGGGGCGCACCGGGACTACGCTGCCGAGCATCGTCCCAGCTCAGGCCTACAATGAACCCAATGAACCCTGAACCAGCTGTCGCCGCCGAAGGAAAGAATTCGCTGAGCGTGCGCGAAGGGATCATTGAATCCGTCTGGCGCCCCGGTTCGTTTGTGGACGTCGACGACGCCAAGGACGCCATGCTGGCCGTGGAACGAATCAGCGGCGGCACTCCGATGCCGATGCTCTCCGAAATGACCGACGTGGAGATCAGCGCGGCAGCCAGGTACGAGTTCGCGCAGACCACGGGCGTACTGGCCATCGCGGTTCTCGGGTCCAGCGCCGTGGACCGCGTGGTGGCCGCCGCCATGAGCCGGCACACCCTCTACCCGCACGAGTTTTTCACCTCCAGGATCGCCGCCATGACCTGGCTGGCGGACGTCGCCAGGGGCCGGGGCTAAGTTCTCCCTGTCCGGTTTGGGCGGGCGGGCTTGGGGCGCGCAGTTGTCCGCCAACGGTTTCCGGCTAGTACACGGAGCCTTGAAGCAGTTCTGACAGTCTGCCCGCGGCGCGGCGCAGTTCGGGAACGGCTGCCTTGAGTGCTGGTTCGGTGGCTGTCTCGACCGGGCTGGTCAGCGCAATGGACTCGCTGGGGCGGCCGGCCCGGTTCGGAACGGCGACGGCGACCGACAGCACGCCCGTGGCGCGCTCATCGGCGGAGTACGCATACTCGACCCCCGAATCGGGCAACCGGGCGCGCAGCTGCTCGACGGTAAATGTGGGTGCTTCTTGGCCAGCTGCGATGGCGGCGGCCGTAACCTGTTGCAGCTCCTCGTCGGTCGCCGAGGCCAGCAGGATTTTGCCTGCCGCGCCAACCGTCAGCGGGAGCCGCTTACCCAGGGGCAGATCGTAGGTAAGGGGCGATGCGCCGTCGACCCGGGCGACCAGGATTCTCTCAAAGCCCAGTCTCGTATAAAGGGATACCGTGAGTCCCGTTTGCGAGGCCACCTGCTGGAGAACCGGACGGGCAGAAACTACGAGCGGATCGTTCTCAAGATAGCTTCGGGCAGCGGGCAGGACGGCAGGTCCGATCCGGTACGACTTATCCGTCTGGCTGACCATGCCGAAGTCCTGAAGAACGCGCAGGATCCGCAGCGTGGTCGGCAGGCTCATCCCACAGGTCCTGGCCAAGTCACTGAGCCGCTGGGGCCGTTCCGCGCGCTGAAGCTCGGCAAAGACCTCCAGCGCGCGGGAGAGGGAACGCATGTTCCCCGCTTTTGGGCCATCCTCGGCTGAGCCGGCTGAGTGTGTCGAAGTCACCGTCATTCTTTCATTCTATGTAATTTCATTGCGCTTGACAGCGCGTGTGTCTCCTGTCACTATTTCTCTAGACGCAATATTCTTCCATTGTATGAAATTTAGGCTCATGGAAAGTAAGGAAACGATGACAACGGAGTCACTCATAACGAAACCCGAGAGCGCAGTCCGAGTGGCTCCCTCGGTGCTGGTGGGTATCGGCGCTTTTGCCGCGGTAGGCGTCTATGTTCTGGTCGGTTCCATCGAACTCAACCTCTGGACTTCACTGGGCCCCGGACCTGGCTTGTTCCCCTTCGCGATGGGGGCAGTTCTTGTCGGCATGGCCGTTCTGTGGCTGGTCCAGGAGCTGCGCAGCCCCAGCGACACCGCCGAAGGGGTCGACCGGCGACTGGTGGTCGCCGTTGTGCTGAGCCTGACGATCCTCGCCGCCCTGATGGACCTGCTCGGCTTCCAGCTGAGCATGTTCCTGTTCCTCATGTACCACCTGTTGCTGCGCGGCGGCCGGTCCTGGGTCTCCTCGCTGATCACGGCCCTCGCCGGAAGCATTGGAGCGTTCTACGCCTTCAATTACGGCCTGAACGTGACCCTGCCCGTTTCCGCCTTCCCGCTGCTGAACACGATCGGACTTTAGACGTGGAGACACTCAACGAACTTTTGGGCGGTTTCGCGGCCGCCATGACCTGGCAGAATCTGATCTTTGCTTTCCTGGGCTGCCTCCTCGGCACCATCATCGGAGTCCTGCCCGGAATCGGTCCCGTCGCCGGTGTGGCACTCCTGATACCCCTCACGATGAACCTGGATGCGACCGGCGCGATCATCATGCTGTGTGCCATCTTTTACGGCACCGCCTACGGGGGAACCATCACCAGCGTCCTGCTGAACACTCCCGGTGAAGCAGCCTCTGCAATCACGACCATCGACGGCTACGCGATGACAAAGATGGGCAAGGCCGGGGCGGCACTGACCATCGCCGCCGTCGGATCTTTTGTCGGCGGAACAATAGCAACCATCGGTCTGGTCGCGGCCGCCAAACCCCTCGGGGAACTGGGTCTGCTCGTCGGACCACCGGAGTTCTTCGCCCTGATGGTCGTCGGCATTTCCCTCCTCGTCGCACTGGCCGGCAAGTCCATGGTCAAAGCGGTCATCTCCGGCGCCCTGGGCCTCCTGATCGCCATGGTCGGCATCGACCCCGTAGCCGGTGCACCGCGGTTCACTTTCGGCATGGACCGGCTCCTGGACGGGGTCAGCTTCGTCGCTGTGATCGTGGGCGTCTTCGGACTCTCGGAACTCCTGTCCCACCGCAAGGACACCGCGACCCCCACGGTGCACGCACCGAACATGCGCTCGCTGCTTCCCACCGGGAAGGAATGGCGCCGGAGCGCCCCGGCCATGGCCCGCGGCACGGGCATCGGCTTCGGACTGGGCCTCATCCCGGGCATGACAGGCTCCGTGTCATCCCTGCTGGCCTATGGCGCCGAAAAGAAGTTTTCCCGCCACCGCAACCAACTGGGCAAGGGCGCCATTGAGGGTGTCGCCGGTCCCGAAACAGCCAACAACGCCCACGCAAACGCCGCACTGATCCCGCTCTTCACCCTCGGCATCCCGGCGTCACCGACGATCGCCGTACTCATGGGAGCCTTCCTCCAGCAGGGCCTCACCCCGGGCCCGACCCTCTTCACCGAACACTCCGAAATCGCCTGGGCAATCATCGCCAGCCTGTTCATCGGAAACCTCCTCCTGCTGGTTCTGAATGTTCCCCTGGTCGGTCTCTGGACCTCCATCCTCCGTGTACCGTCATCGATCCTGACGCCCCTCATCCTGCTCTTCATGGTCATCGGCGCCTACACGATCAACTTCAGCGTCTTCGACGTCTTCGTGATGATCGGCTTCGGACTGCTCGGACTCGCCCTGCGCCACTTGGATATCCCGCTGGCCCCCATGGTGCTGACCCTGGTCCTCGGACCGCTCATGGAGCGCTCCCTGCGGGAGTCCCTCGAAATCTCCCAGGGCGACTTCGGGATCTTCACCAGCCGCCCCATTTCCGCGGTCCTGATCGGCCTCGGCGTCCTGATCGTCTTCAGCCCGCTGCTTAAGCTCCGCAAGCCCAAGGCACTGAACGAAGATCCCGAAACGTAAACCGCCGGGATGGCCGGCTGTTCACATCCGGCACCTGCATCCACTCATCCACTTCAAAGGAGAAGAACAATGATCACCCGTTCACGAATCGCCACTGCCTTCGCGGCAGCAACCCTGATCGCACTCACCGGCTGCGGCGCCAACGCCGACGCCGCCAACACCGCCGCTAACGACTTCCCGAAAAAGGGCAAGTCCATCGACCTCGTCGTGGCCTTCGCCTCAGGTGGCGCCGTCGACACCGCCGCCCGGCTCATCCAGCCGATCCTGGAAAAGGAACTCGGCACCAACGTCGAGGTCATCAACAAACCCGGCGCCGGCGGACAGATCGGCTACACCCAGCTGACCAGCGCCAAACCTGATGGGTACACCATCGCTGCGACCGGTTCCCCCTCGGTGGTCGTCTCGCCGCTGGATCCCGCCCGCGGTGCCAAATACACCCGCGACAGCTTCCAGCCCCTCGGCCGGCAGGTCATCGACCCCGCCGTCATCGCAGTCCAGCCCGACAGTCCCTACGAGACGCTGAAGGAGCTCCTGGACGCCGCCAAGGCAGATCCGAAGTCCATGACCGCCAGCACCACCGGTCTGCAGACCGGTGAACACTTCGCCATGGCGCAGATCCAGGAAGCTACCGGCGCCGAGTTCGCGCCGGTCCACTTCTCCGAGGGCGCATCGCAGGCCACGACGGCGTTCCTCGGCAAGCACGTCGACATCCTCGTCGCCAACGTCAGCGACGTGACCGACCTGACCAAGCAGGGCAAGGCACGCGTGCTGGGCGTCATGACGGCCGAGAGGTCCCCGTCCCTGCCGGACGTTCCCACGTTCAAGGAATCCGGATACGAAGTTGAGGCCGGCACCGTCCGCGGCTACTCTGCCCCGGCCGGGCTGCCGGATGCCGTAGCCAAGAAGCTCGAAGCTGCCATCCAGAAGGGCATCGAAGACCCGGCCGTCGTGCAGAAGATGAACGACCTTGGCCTGCAGACCAGCTACCTCTCCGGCGAAGACTACAAGCAGTTCTGGGCCGGACAGGAAGAGGACTTCAAGAAGGTCCTCCCGCTGGTTCAGAAAACCGACTAGTCCCACGCGTTCCCCGACGGAAGAATTCATCATGACAACCCCAGCAATTGACACTATTGACACCGACTTTCCCCGCCCGGACCGGGACGTCGTGGAACGGCTCGCCAAGCTGCCGGCCGCCAACATTGGCGACGCCATGGACCGCCTCGGCGTCGCACACTCCGCGATCCAGGCCATCTGGCCCGGAGCTCTCCTCGCCGGGCCCGCCTTTACAGTCTGGACCCGCCCCGGAGACAACCAGGGCATCCACCGGGCACTGGAATTCGCCCGCCCGGGAGACGTCATTGTTGTCGCCGGAGGCGGGGACGAATCCCGCGCCCTCCTCGGTGAACTCATCGGTGAGCGGGCCATCAACCTCGGCATCGCCGGCTTTGCCCTGGACGGGGCGGCACGCGACGCCGAAGCCCTCGCTGAAATCGGCATGCCGGTCTTCGCCCGTGCCACCACCCCCGCCGGACCCTACAAGAACGGACCCTCCCGTCTGGGGACGCCGATCTCATTCGGCGGGATCCCCGTCCTTCCGGGCGACGTCATCATCGGCGATTCCGACGGCGTGGTTGTCATTCCCCGGGAACAGGCAGCCGCAGTAGCCGAAGCCGCGGAAGCAGTTTTCGCGGACGAAACCAACCGCCGGCGAGCCATCGTCGCGGCCCGCCACTAAGCAAGTAAGGACAGAAACTCATGACAGCGTGCACCGTCATAGGCCTCGGCGAAGCCGGAGCCACCTACGCCGCAGCACTCATCGCCGCAGGCCACACGGTCACCGGATTTGATCCCGTGGCCCCGTCCACTCCCGCTGGCGTCATCAGGGCCGCAACGGCAGCCGACGCCTGCTCCGGGGCGGACGTGGTCCTCGTCCTCACCGGTGCGGCGGCCGCGCGAGCCGTTGCGATGGAGTGCCTGCCGGTCCTGCCCGCCGGCAGCTGCTACGCCGACTTCACCTCGTCCTCCCCGCAGGTCATGCGCGAACTCGGCCAGTTTCCCAGCCGGGCCGCCTTCTCCGACGTCGCCATCCTCGGACCGGTGCCCACGCTGGGAGCGAAGACGCCCTTGATGGTGAGCGGGCCCGGATCCCAGACTGTCGCTGATCTCCTGGCCCCGATCGGTGCGGAAATCGAAATCGCTGATGGCGAGCCGGGTGCGGCCATGGCCCACAAACTCCTCCGCAGCGTGCTGATGAAGGGCCTGGCTTCCGTGGTCGTCGAAGCCGTCACCGCGGGCCGGGCAGCCGGGCTCGAACGGTGGATCCGGGCTCAGATCGCAGGGCAACTGGCCGGTGAAGGCCAGGCGGTCATCGACAGGTTCCTCACCGGCACCGCCAAGCATGCCCTGCGTCGCTCCAAGGAAATGCAGGACACCGCGAGCTACCTCTCGGACCTCGGCGTGCCGGCAGAGATGACGTCCGCCTCCGCCACCGCCCTGACCCGCATGGCCGAGGAAACGGCACCGGCGGCTCCTGCCTTGCGCTGACCCGTCAACAGGGAAAATCAGGGACAATAGCCAACGATGAACGTTGCAGCAGCAAGACCTTCCCCGGCAGGAGCGGCAACATGATCGGCATCTGGGCCCTGGGAGCCTACCTTGCCGTCATCCTGCTCTGGACGACCGTGCTCAAGCGCAGCGTCGGGGAAGCCATGATCCTCGGCTTCATGGTGGTGCTTCCCTTCACTGGAGCCTCCGCCGTACAAATCGGAGGGGCAGCGCTGTACTCGGCCGTGACCGACGAAATCGTCTTCGCCACCATGGCGTTCGTCTTCATGGGGTACCTGCTGGACAAGACCGGAGTGCTGGACCGGCTCATCGACCTGCTGAACTCGCTGATCGGCGGCGTCAAGGGCGGCCCCGCGTGGGTCTCGACCGTAGCGTCCGCCGGCCTCGGCGGTGTCGTCCACAACCAGGCGGCCATTGCCGCGACCGTCGGCTCCGTCACCATCCCCTGGATGGAGAAATCCCGGCTCGACAAGCCTTCGGCCGCGACACTCGTCGCCGGTAACGCCGGAATGGGCATCACCTTCCCGTTCAGCGCGTCGATGTTCGTCCTCGTCGGGTCGGCCACGGTCGGGCCCCTGCTGGACGTCGACGACCTCGTCCTGCCCCTGCTCATTGGGGGACTGTGGTGCTTCCTGCACCGGCTGATCGTTACGTGGCTGCTGATCCGCCAGAGCGGGATGGCCCCGCTGGATGCCGCACACCGGCTGCCCGTCCGGGCAGCGTTCTTCCGCGG
The DNA here is from genome assembly GCF_055412865.1 of Pseudarthrobacter ribosi. Taxonomy (NCBI): domain Bacteria; kingdom Bacillati; phylum Actinomycetota; class Actinomycetes; order Micrococcales; family Micrococcaceae; genus Pseudarthrobacter; species Pseudarthrobacter ribosi. Next base: position 9,459 of record NZ_JBVAYZ010000018.1, read on the forward strand.
CTGGGCGACGATGCTGCTGTTCGTCGTCGTGGCCATCCCGCTGACCATCACGTCCGGCACTATCGCCACGGCATTGTCGGACTGGACTGGCGGAGACATCAGCAAGTCCGTCAGCGTCATCGTCTGGATCCCCGTGGTCCTCATCATTACCGGGGCACTGCTGGGCAGAAAGCAGCTGCCAGGCAGCGGCCGCGCCTGGTGGGCGCTGCTGGAGAACTCCGCCCCCAGGTTCGGGATCGTCGGCGTCACCGTCGTCTTCGCCTTCGCCGGAGCCAACGCCCTCGCCGCCACCGGCCTCCCCGAGCAGATGACCACTGTGCTCAACCAGCTGAACCTGCCCTTGTGGCTGCTGGCCATCCTGATCGGCCTGATCGTCATCGCCGTTGCCGCCCCGCTGTCAGCGACGGCCACGATGGCCGCCGTCGGAACCGTCGGCGTCGCGACCCTCGTGGCCGCCGGCGTTCCGGCGACCACAGCGGCCGTCGCCGTGCTGGTCTTCTCCTCCTGCGAAGCAGCGGTTCCGCCCGGAGGGGCGCCGCTGTACGTTGCGTGCGGCATCGCAGACGTCGATCCCGTCAAAACCTTTGCCCGCCTGCTCACCCACTACGCACTGCCGCTGCTGGGCATCGGCGTGCTGATCATCGTCGGCGTCCTGCCGATCTAAGGAACCTAGACCATGCACCAGATCAGACGGGCCACCGAGATCACCTTCGTACTGACCCTCGCAGCCCTCCTGCTTGGGGGAGTGATGCTCGTGGCCGGCCAAGCAATCGCCCTGATCGCTGGCCAAGGCGCCTGGCTGGAATTCTTCAACGTATTCATCAAGACCCCGATGTGCCTCGCGGCCTCCGTTTGCGCGATCGCCGGCTTCCTCCTCAACTACAAGCGCCACCAGAAACAGGGACTGACCCCCGAGAAAGCAAGAACCCGATGACGGAAGCCCCGGACGCCGGAACCTACCCGACCTTCGCCGAACTGCTCCGCAGGGAAGGCAGACTCGCGGCGACCTCCTGGGGACTGTTCGCGGAATCCGACCGCGGAACACCGTCTTTCATCAGCCACGACGCCGTCCTGGACGCCAAACACTGCATCCGGACCGGAACGGTCTTCGGCCTCGACTACCCGGCCGACGCCTTCGATCCCGGAATGTCACTCAAACGCAGGGCGCCCCGGCACACCATCTACTCCTCACACCCGGCACACCGCGACGACTACGTGGATGGCTACTACCTTCAGGGATCCACCCAGATCGACGGGCTCAGGCACCGCCGGGCCGACGACGTCGGGTTCTACAACGGCACCCCCGACGACCGAATCAGGGAGGGCACACCGGAGCTCGGCATCCAGGGATGGGCAGACAACCCTATCGCCGGCAGGGGAGTGCTCGTCGACCTCGATGGCTACCGCACCGGCCGGGGCAATCCCATCGACCACGCGGGAGGTGAGCCCCTCAGCCTCGACCTGGTCCACTCCGCCATCCTGGCCCAGTCCCTCACCATCAGACCAGGCGACATCCTCATGCTCCACACCGGCTGGTGCGAATGGTTCCTGGCCCTGACCATAGAGGACAAGCAACGGATCCGTGACGGCCGAGGGGCGACCGGCATCGCCCAATCGCAGGAATTCGTCGCTTGGGCCTGGGACCACCGCCTCGCTTTGCTCGCCGCCGACAACTTCGCCGTCGAATGCCTGCCGGCCATATCCGGAAGCCCCTTCCGGCATTCCGCCCCGAACGACCACGGCATGATGCACCAGCAACTCCTCGCAAAACTCGGCATGCCCCTTGGCGAACTGTGGCGGCTCGGACCCCTCAGCCGGTACATGAAAACTACCGGCAACTGGGACGCCTTCGTCAGCATCAAACCACTGAACATCACCGGGGGAACCGGCTCACCCGCCAACGCCACGGCGGTGGTCTGACAGTCAGCGACTGAGCTTTCGGCGCTGCGGCGGCGCCGAAACCTTCCGCCGCAGGCATTGCAGCGGGCGCCGTGGAAGCTGGTCTGGCAGGCGGAGCCTTCACTGCCGACGGCCTAGATCACTCTCCGAGTACCCGTTCCTCGCCGTCCCCACCGGCGGAAATTCCGCTCAGGGTGTCGATGTAATCCAACGTCTTGGGGCTGACATGCCGCACGGCTGCCAGGGCCTCCCGGAGAACGGATCGCCTGGCCGGGTCACCGAGTGCGCCTCGGAGTTCCACGACCGTCTCGATGCCCTGGCCCTCGAACACGCGCGTGATGTCCTCGACCTGGGCCAGGCGGCCCGGCGAGGGCCAGTCGATAACTTCCGAGAGCTTGCCCGTATCGAGGTGCCGCCGGAATCCGCTGGTGCTGGCGGCATCCGGCCAGGCCGCAATCAGAGCGTCCACGCGCGGCTTGACGGTCTCGTGGTAGTTCTGCCGCCGCTGTAACGTGGCATCGACGATGATGGCCCCGATGTGGTCCCAACTACGGCTGGTTTCGGTCGAGGCGTCCATGCCGGGGGAGTCCGCTGGCGCCGGACGGTTGGCAGCATCATTATCGCTAGTCATAAGTGAATACTTCCATGTGTCGTCATTTTCATCCGCGCGGGAGGGCCGTGGCCCCCGAGGAAGGGCTGATCAGGCGAAGCCGAACACGGGCGGGAAGGCCAGGACAACGAGGGCTGCCCAGGCGCCGTAGACCGGAAGATACCCTGTTTGCCAGCGCTCGACCGCGGCAAAAAGGCGTCGGCCGCGCAGGAATCCGACGGCGAGCCAGCCGGCACGGAGCAAGTGCACCAGCAGCAGGATGTTCAGTCCGAGGGCCGCGATCTTGTTGGGGCTGTAGCCGAACTCGGCGATTCGGGTCAGCATCGCAGTGAGCATCACGGCATCCAGCGCCAGGGCCGCGACCACAAGGGCCAACTGCAGAGCATCAAACAGTCCGGGAGTCGTGAGCGAGTCGCGGGCGGAAATCGAGTAGAGCAGAAGGCACAGGACCAGCACGAGGATAGCGTCCATGAGAATCAGTAGGTTCCGGTCGATGTCGACCAGGCCACCCGTGGTGGCAAGCACCGGCAGAAGAACCAGCAGCATGGCAACGGTCAAGGGTGTGAAAACACGGGTGAGAACCGGGGCGATGTTTTCGACGACCTGCTGCTTGGCTTCCACCAGCCAGGTCGCGACCAAAAGCGCGCCGGGCATCGCGAACGGCAGGATCCAGCCTTCCAAAACCGGCTCGAAGTCGGCGCCAATGGCCTGGAAGGTCGCGGATGTCAGCGCGATCAGGACTGCGCCGCCGAGTGCAAGCAGCGTGTAGTAGATCGCGAGCTCGCCGGTAAATCGGACAAAGTCCATGCGCCGCTTGCCGGACCGCCACCTCCCGCCGACGTAGGCCACTCCCACCAGCAACCACAGGACGACCGGTGCGTGCAGCGCTGCGAGCATCTGGGTGGAACCGCCTGGCGCGAACGGGAAGGTATTGAGCGCAACTGCCAGAACGGCAAAGGAAACGCAGAGTGTCGCTGCCACCGCCCCTGTGAAACGGCGTTTCCACGCGAAGTATGCGGCAAGGAACGGGAAGACGAGCAGGAAGACGTTACGCGTCAGTACGTCGTCGTCGATCCACGCAAACCCGGCCTTGACCGCCACCCCCGCCCCGACGGCGAGTGTGAGGACGACCGCCAGCTCGCGCCACGGTGACGTGCCGGCGTCGTCGGAACCTTCCGGCACCAAAACGAGCTGCTTCCACAGCCGCTCGGAATGCTCGCGGGCAAACTCGTGTGAGACGGCGTCGAGGTTGCCCAGGCGTTTGATGGCCACGAGGAAGGCCTCGTCATCATCGAGGCCCGTCGCCTGCCGGTCGGCGATCTGCTCACGCAGGTGGTCTTCCAGCTCCTCGACGTCGGCGGGGGAGATCGCCTGCCTCCCCTGAACGTATCCGCGCCACCGGTCGATCTGGGCCTCCAGCTCAGCGTGCGGCGTCATCACGCCCACCCCTCAACCGCGGCGGAAGGCCGCGGTGTGGCCTGCCACACCTGCCGCAGCGCGTCTGCGACCACGGCCCATTGCTCCTGCCGGTCGGCGAGGGCGTCCCGGCCTGCTGGCGTGATTGCATAGTGCTTGCGCCGGCGCCCGGCATCGGACGTACCCCACAGCGACGACACGTAGCCGAGCCGCTCGAGCCGGTGCAGCAGTGGGTAGAGCATCCCGTCGGTCCACTGCATGCCACCGCCCGACAGCTCACCGACGCGTTTGAGGATCGCGTAGCCGTAGAGGTCGCCCTCCGTCAGGATGCCCAGCACCAGGGGCGTGGCTGAAGCGGCGACGAGGTCTTTGTCGATGCGCACTGAGGCTCCTATACCTAGATCTGAAGGGTATGAACCTAACATAGCAGATCTAGGTATGGGAGGACCTTCGTGGGAGGCCCGGGCCGTCCTCAGCGCGGCCGGGCAAGACATAATTGGTGTTAAAGGGTAATTCTGCGGTTGATGATCTTGTCCGCTGTTTCGTAGAGGCTCTGGTTGTGGGCGCGGGCATAGCCGCGCAGCAGCGCGAATGCCGCGCTCATGTCGACATTGGACGTGTGGGCGATTACGCCCTTGGCCTGTTCGATCAGGATGCGGCTATTCAAGGCGCGCTGCAGCTGTTCGTTGATCAGTGCGCTTTCCCTCGCGGCGCGTTCCTGCAGCAGGGTAATGGTGGCCACGTCAGCGAAGGCCTGGGCAATCGCGGCGTCGTCGGCGGTGAGGGGGCCGGTCTCGTGGCCAAAGAGATTCAGGGCACCAATGGTGCGGCTGCGCAGGCGCATCGGGACGGCGTGCAGCGACCGGAATCCCTGGGACAGCGCAGAGGACTGGAATAGTGGCCATCGGGAACCTTGCGCCGCGATGTCGTCGATGGTTACGACAGTTCCGGTCCGGTAGCAGTCCACGCACGGACCCGCGCCAGCCTCGAGCTGGAGGACTTCCACGAGCTGGCTTTCCTCGCTCGTAGAGGCCATTACCTGGAGGTCTCCGGCCGGATCGACCAGCACGAGTCCTGCGGCGGCGGCGTCAAGAATGCCGACTGATTCATCCACCAGGGTGTGGAGGAGGTCAAAGACGTCGTAGTCCGCCACTAATGTGTCCGCTATCTTGACGAAAGCGGCACTCACGCGTCCTGCGCGGCTTATCATCGCCATACCCGGATTCTACTGCACGCGCCCATCTCAGCCGCCTCCGGGGGTGAAGTCAAGGGTTCTGCTGACGACGTCGCGGGCGACCTCCCGGACGGTACGTCCATGGGAAAACGCGTGCGCCCGCATCAGCAGAAGTGCGTCCCGCGCGGACGTCCCGGCCTGTGCCAGGACCATCCCGGTGGCCTGGTGTACCTCGCGCCGTGACAGGGGAGAGCCATCCGGCGGGGCGTCGGTGCCGTCTCCGGGTGCAAGGGTCAGGAGCTGGCGCAGCAGCAGCCAGGTGGCGGCGTCGGCGAGCTGCAGGGCTGTGGAATGCTTTGCCGGGCTTAGCGGGCCGGATTCAGAACTGTAAAGCTCCACGACGCCGATATCCAGCGCGCCCAGCGCGAGCGGGAAAACGAAGATGGCCGCAACATCCAGCTCCAGCAGGGATTTTGCAAAGACCGGCCAGGCGGACTGCGGCCCCCTGCGCACATCCGGCAGAAGCACGGGTCTGCGGGTTTTGAAGGCTTCCCAGCGCGGGCCTTCCCCCAGATCGAACTGCAGCTCATCGATCCTTGCCGCCACTGCGTCGCTGGCACAAACCATTGTCTCCGGGGCCAGGCCGGAGAATACTGAGATCGCGGCCCCGGAGATCGGCAACGACTCAACGAACCCGGTGCAGAGGCCGGCATCGAGTCCCGGTGCCACCGAGTCTGTGCCATCACCCATGCCGGGCAGCCCGGCCGGTTGTTTCCATGAAGCCGAAACTTCCCGCCGGGGGAGAGACGTGCCACTCAATCGTCCGGTACAAAATACTGGCCATGGGGTCGCGCCTCCTCGGCCTGGTCGGAGTGCCATCAATCGCTGGGAAACACCCACGTGTTTGTTCAGTCTATGCCTGCTTACCATCGAGCCCGCTGGCGGCACCAGTTCCCCATTTCGGTCATGGCTGTCACAGCGGCATGTACCCGCCCCGGCGCCCTACCGTCTTGTTTCAAGATCAGATAAAATAAGTCCGTTGCCCTGGACCCCGGTAGCGCCATTATTCGGCGAACTATCCAGGAGGATCCCACCGATGCAAGGCAACCCCAACCTTCGACCCGCGTCCGTACACCCGTTCCACCGGTCCGGGGCCATCACTGATAGTCCGCGCCCCGGACCACCGCAAGCGAACGAACAGCAGGTTGGACAAGCGGAAGATGGCGAGCAAGCACCGGCGCCACCGGCCCAGGCCCGACAGCAGGAGCTGGCGGCCGAACTTGCCGACTTCTTATGGAAGCGGCAGGAACCGGGACTGGACCAGTTGCCGTCGTCCACAAAAGGTCCCAGTGGTGGGCAAGATTCCGGAATTTGGCGGGATCAGCTGTTGGCAGAGATCGAAAACCTCGCTGCGACGCTTAAAGAGAAGGTGGCCCGATACTCGTTGACACAGGCGCCCCAGCCCTCCGAACTAGCCGCGGAACCAGCCAACGAGACTGCCGTGCTATGGATTCAGGACGCCCTTGAGGATATTGCCGCGACTGCCCTGGGCATTGAAATGGCGTCACGCCAACTGTTCATCCAAGCGGCCTCGGACGGGGTTCAGGATTCGAAACGCGAAACAGCCCACGAACGAACGGCAGGGACCGCAGAATGACCAGCCCCATCGAGGTCGACTGGACCTATCTCGTTGAGTTCCTGGAAGCGCGCATCGCGGAGCAGGAATCAGTTATCCGGGAGGGAACCTTCGCCCTGGGGACCGCCGACGGTCCTGGAAGCGACGACAAAGTCACTTTGGGCCAGCTGATGCTGGACGAGTGCGCCCAGAAGCGGGCGATCATTGCCAGCTGGAAGGAAGCCGTCGCCGCCGAAGGGATCACCCATCTCAGCCAAGCCAAAGGGACAATTGCCATCGCCCGCAGGTCAATGCTCACCATTCTCGCGGGCTCCCACCAGGAGCATCCGGACTACGATCCGGCCTGGTCACCTGCCCTGCCAACAGGTGTGCCCGGAGAACCTGCGAAGGCCTGAAACGCATGGCCCGGGCGGGAGAGGGCCTACCCGCGGCGGGCGTGACTCGGTCTCGCCGCCCGCCACCTGCGGGCATCGAATCCTAGCGGCTGCTCACCTGACCGAACAGCTTCGCGATTGGTGCGAGCACGATCGGACGGGCGGCGTACCACCCGGCCACCGTGACGGCGATTGCGGCCGCGAAGAGCCAGAACCCGACCCAGTTCACCACGTCGGTGCCGCCGAACATGTGGTTCAGGTTGCGCAGCGCACCGGTCGAGAACACCAGGAACACGTGGATGATAATGAACAGCACGAAAAACAGCATCGTCGGGAAGTGAACCGCGCGTGCAGCCTCCACCGGGTAGACCTTGCTCAGCGTCTTCGCGTTCTTCGGCCAGAACTCGCTCATGCGCACACCCGTGATCGCCGCGAGCGGGGCCGCGATGAACACCACGATGAAGTACATCAACTGCTGCAGGCTGTTGTAGTTCACCCAGCCGTTCTCCACGGGCCAGTCGAGAGTCATGTACTGCAGCAGCGCGGAGAGCGCATTCGGGAACACCTCCCAGCTGGTCGGTACGATTCGCATCCAGTGCCCGGAGGCAAACAGCAGCACCACAAAGATCAGGCCGTTGACCAGCCATAAAATGTCGAGCGACTGGTGCAGCCACAGGTTGATGCTGACCTTCTTGCCACCGCCCTTCGGCGTCCAGAACGCCGGCGGCTTCTGCTGCGTCCGCACCTGGTAGCCGGAGCGGATGATGAGCACCATTAGGAATAGATTCAGGAAGTGCGACCACTGCGCCCACCACGGGAAGCCCGGCTCGGCCGTTGCGGGCAGGTGATATTCGCCGGGGTACCTCTCGAGGAACTCGGGCACGCCCGGCAGCGTCGTCACACCGCGCGCGGCGAGCACAAGAATCGCCGCGGCGGCCACGGCTCCGACCGCGAGGAGCACGACGCGCCTGATCCACTGGCCCAGGGTACGCGAACCGTAGAGCCTTGCCTCGGCCTTAGGCCGCACGGGTTTCTCAGCGGCGACGGGCGGCGCCGCCGGTGCTGGGGCGGCTGTCAGCGCGGGTGCCCTCGGGGTCGCCGTCGGCTCCTCCTCGGCAACGGGCTCCACCACGCTGACAGACGGGGCCGGGGCCGGGGCGATGTGTTCGGGGGTTGCCTGCACCGCGGGTGAGGCGGCGACCGCCGGGGCAAGCCCGGCCGGAGGCCAGGGTTCACCATTGGGAACCCGGGGAAGCCCTCGGCGAAGCGAGGTGGTTCCCATGGTCAGGGTGGCGGGTGCGGGAGCGGGAGCGGGAGCAGGTAACGTCGCTGCCGGCGCTGCTTGCGCAGCAGCATCTGCGGCCGGCGCCGGCGTCGGCGTGGCGTCTGCGGCGGGGGCTCCGGATGGAGCTAGCGCTGATGCCGAAACCTCGCCCGCTGGCGGCCAAGGCTCGCCGCCCGGAACCCGCGGCAGGCCGCGGCGCAGCTGCCGCGCCACCGCCGCACCTGCACTCACGGTAGGGACCGGAGCGGGAAATGTGGCCCCCGGTGCCGTTACCTGGGCAGCAGCGGGGGCGGAGGGGGCAGCGGCCGCTGGCCCGGCGGCGACCGATCCCGCCGCGGAATCAGACACAGAGCGTGCTGCGGTTCCGGCCGTGACAACGCGTGCGGGCGCCTGGCCTGCTGGAGGCCAGGGGTCCCCGCCTTCGACGCGCGGCAGGCCCCGCCGGATAGGCCGAGACAGAGTGGCCATCACTGATTCTTCCGAGCCTCAAGGGCGCTGATCAGCTGCGGCACAACCTTGAAGACATCTCCGACCACACCAAAGTCGGCGATCTCGAAGATCGGCGCGTCTCCATCCTTGTTGATGGCGACGATCGTCTTCGCGGTTTGCATGCCGGCCCGGTGCTGAATCGCCCCGGAAATGCCTAGCGCGATATACAACTGCGATGACACGGAAACCCCGGTCTGGCCGACCTGATGCGACTGCGGGATGTAGCCTGCATCCACCGCGGCTCGCGAAGCACCAACGGCGGCGCCGAGTGTATCGGCGAGCTGTCCAACGAGGGCGAACTGTTCCTCCGACCCGAGGCCGCGACCACCAGCGACAACTTTCGCGGCACCACGCAGCTCCGGCCGCGACGTGGCAACAACGGCCTCATCGAACGAGTCAATTCGCGCGGTCGGCTTCTCGGAGCGCGTCACTGCCAAGGCCTCCGACGCCTGCGGCTGAGCCGTAGCACGTGCTTCGATGGAGCCCTGACGAACCGTAATTACCGGCGGCCCAAACGTGGACGTTGACGTCACGTCGTAGGCGCCGCCATAGACGGAGTGGTGTGCCACGACGCCCTCGTCATCACGTGAGACACCGATCGCATCGACGGAAACCGCTGCACGCGAACGAGCAGCGTATCGGCCAGCAAGGTCGCGCCCATTCAGCGAATGCGAGATAAGGATCGCGTCCGGCTGCACCTGCTCCACAGCGGCGGCAAGCGCGTCAACGCCGGACACTCCGAGCTCGGAAGGATCCGGAGTCTCCGCGATCAATACGTGCGCGGCGCCAAGGGCTGCGGCCTCCTCGGCGGCGGCGCTCCCGTCCCCGGGCGAGGCAAGCACTAAGGCAATGGGCGTGCCAACTGCGGCGGCAGCGCCGAAGAGCGCGGCCGCAGCCTTCTCGAGTTCACGCGAAGCCTGGCTTTCGACGACGACGAGGATCGCGTCACGAGGGAATTCAGTCATGTCGTTTTCCTTAAGCCAGTCGGTTGTCTACAAGGAAGGCAGCGAGCTTCTCGCCGGCATCGCCCTCGTCAATGATCTTCACGCCCGCCGGCCGTGGCGGCTTCTCTGCAACGGTCAGCATGATCGAACGCGCCGCGGCGGGGTCATCGGGCGTGATCCCAAGGTCTGCGAGGGTGAGCACCTCTAGGGGCTTCTTCTTGGCCGCCATAATTCCTTTGAAGTTCGGGAAGCGCGGCCCGGGAAGCGCCTCGGTAATCGAAATCACCGCGGGCAGGGTCGCTGACACCTTCTGCACGCCGGATTCAACGGGCCTGGAGCCGGACACCACGCCGTCGCTGACCTCCACGGAGCTGAGGCCGGTGGCCAGCGGCACGTCCAGCAATTCTGCAAGCATCGCGGGAATCATGCCGCCGGAGCCATCGGTGGAGACGTTGCCAGCGATCACAAGGTCGAACTCAACGCGACGGATCGCTGCTGCTAGGGTTTCAGCGGTAAGTCCAAGGTCCGCACCGCGGAGCGCCTCGTCAGAGACGTGGGTGGCGCTTCCCGCGCCCATCGCAAGCCCCTTGCGTATCGTTGCCGTGGCGCCCTCGGGAGCGAGGGAAAGGACTGCGACCTCAGTGCCCTCGTTCGCGTCGGCATACGTCAGTGCCAGCTCCAAGGCCCGCTCACCGATCTCATCAATGACTGCCTCGCTGGATTGTCGATCGGCGAGACCTGTTTCAAGGTTCAGTTTTCGGTCCCCGTACGTGTCGGGAACCTCCTTTACTAGGACGATAATCTTCATCGATGGCTCTTCCTGTGGCGGGCTTGTCTCTCTGTAGGAGACATACCGGATCTCCATTGAGTCTACGAAAGTAGTGCCCCTCCTGCTGACAGCGCCCGTGTCGTTGAAGTACCCAGTCTTCGTCCGTGGCGGTGCGGGCCCTCAGAAGCTTCCAGACCACCAAGGTGTGGCCGTGACGCAGGGCTTTGAGGTCTTCAGAGGTTTACCTCAGATGCATGGAGTACCTGAGAGGTCCTTTGTATCTGGATGTGGCGGCGAAAGGCTTGTCTTTGGCGGGCGTTGCGTTGATGATTTTCGCGGAGGGCGGCTGGTTCACCGTCGGTATGTTCATGGTGTTCGTCGGTGTGCTGATCGGGGCATGGGCCATGTTTGCCGCGCGTCGGGTGCGGTCACCGAGCGGACCCGCCCGCCGGGCGCCTTTCGACGCGTGGAACCAGGGAAATGCCGGTCCGGAAAAGGACGGCAAATCCTGAACAGCGCGGATTCGCCAGGTTCGCAGCTCAGCCTGAGGTTCCGGGGCGAAGGTCCCGGCTAGTCCTTGTCGAGTTCGTCGAGCAGGGACTTCGCGTTGTCTACGCCGAGGTGCCACTTTTCGTATTCCGCGTAACCGTGCCTCCGCTCTGTCGTAGGGATCGGCGGCCAAGGGCTTGGTTCCGGTAGCCCCTCAGGTTAGGTAGTTCTCCGGTGCGTCCGGTGACCGGTTGCCACCGCGGCTGACGTGGATTTTTTTGGTCGAGGTGTCGGACTGCTCCGGAAGCTGAATACGGATTTCCAGGACACCGTCGATGTAGCTGGCCGCGACGGTGTCGGGGTTCGCACCCCGGGGAAGAGGAATGTTGCGTGAAAAGTCGCCGTAGCGTACTTCGCTGCGGTAGCCCGGCTGATCCTTGCGGCCCGGGTCGCTGCGCCGGGCGGTAATCTGCAGCGTGCCCTCGATGAAGTTGACGTCGATATCAGTATCAGGATCGACGCCCGGGATATCGGTTCTGACGACCAGGGTATCCTCGTCCCGGAATTCCTCGGTTCGAAGCCAGCCTTCTGCCTCGCCCTGCAGGAGCCGCCGGACGGGTTCGGGCACGTCGATTCCGGTGCGGCGGAAGATGTTTTCCATGCCTGTCTCCTTTGCTGGATGTGCCGCCGTGGTCCGATAGGACCGGCGGGTGTCATGGGCCGTACCCAAGAGTTAATCAGCATGCTTACGGTGCTGCAAGACCCCGGTTGAAGGTCCCGGATTCTTCTTCCCGATGCGGACTTCCGGTGAGACGATTCCAGTATGAGCGAGAAGAAGGATGCGGCTCCGCGGGAGCATGGGCGCCATCAGGAGGGCTACGCCGGTACGCCGACCACGCAACAACTGCGCATAGTGGGCCAGCGCAGACGGGACGCCGAGGAGAAGCTGGAGCACCATCTAAAAAAGGTGCGCCACAAAGATGATCTCCACGGCGACGCAAGCCCCGTCTGACGAGCCTCGCAGACGGTCGAACCTGGGCGATGGCCGGTAATCGGTCCGGAGGTGGGTGGCGCGGCGCTGCGATTTGACGTGCGCTTTTCCGGCTATTTGCTCTGGTTTTGGTCCGGTTTCATTTCGATGAGCTGAATCAGGTTGCCGCACGTGTCATCAAAGACGGCCACGACAGCCGTGCCAATGTCGGTCGGCGGCTGCGCGAACATCACACCCTTGCCGGTCAGTCTGGCGTGCTCGAATTCGATGTCGTCGACGGCGAATTGAGCGAGCGGGATACCGTCCCGGACGAGAGCATCCCGATACGGCTTCACGGCAGGGTGGTTCGCCGGCTCCAGCAGCAGCTCGGGACCGTCCGGCGATTCCGGCGATATAACGGTGAGCCAGAAGTTGTCACCGAGGGGTATGTCATGGCGTTTCGTGAATCCGAGCACGTCGGTGTAGAAGGCGAGGGCTGCTCGCTGGTCGTCCACGAACACGCTCGTCAGGGCAATTTTCATTTTTTCGTCCTCTTTCTGGTGGGCCATCGGCCGGTGATTCCGGCGGCCGGCCCGGGGTTGAAGTAGATTTTGTCCCGGCTAGCGCAATTGGATGAGTCCAGCATTGGTGGGGCGGAAACCACAGGCCTCCAAGTAGAAGCTCTTCAGATGCTCGTCGAAGTCCACATGGAGCCACTCGCAGCCTGCCGCCGTGGCGCGCTCCGCGCCATTCAAAGGCGACCTTCATGCGAATAGCATTGCAGATAGGATCCCGCGGAGGCTTCCCTTAGTGCCCGTCACTGTTTTCCTCCTGCGGACAGAGGCCCTGTGTTCTCACACGCGGTCCGCGGCCGGGAGCGTCTCGGTGGTGGGGCCTTGCAGGACGTCCCCGCCGGGAGTGAAGCGGGAGCCGTGCAGTGGGCAGTCCCAGGTTTTCTCGGCGTCATTCCAGCTCAGGATTCCGCGCATGTGGGTGCAGACGGCCGATACCCGGCAGGTGACACCGTCGACGGTGGACACGGCCACGGGTTTGCGGCCGTGCCGGACGATGATGCCTTCACCCTCGGCAGGGACCGTGGCTGCTGCGGCGTCGGGTGGGGCCGTTTCGGCTTTTGCCCACCCCTCGGCCATGGTCTTGAGGGTGTCAGCGTTGAGCGCGACGGCGGCGGCGGCCCCTTTGGGTGACGTGACCCTGTGGTGGATGGCGGCGGCCCAGGGGAGGTTGCCGCCGAGAATCTCGGCGGTAATGGCAAGCGATGCTGCGATGCCGTTGCTCATGCCCCATTTGTTGTAGCCGGTGGCGAAGAGAATTTTGCCGCCGCCGCGGGGCAACTTCCCGAAGAAGGGCACCAGGTTGGTGGCCATGTAGTCCTCTCCCGACCAGGTGTGGGTCGCTTCCGCGCCAGGGAAGTGCCGTCGCGTCCAGTCCTGCAACTCATCCAGGCGGGCCCTGGGGGAGGGCTCCCTGCCGACCTGGTGCCCGTTGCCGCCCCCGATGAGCATCTCCCCGGCGTCGCTCGGGTAGGTGCGGAGCGAGCGGCCCGGCGTCTCAGCGGAGAGGTACATTCCCGACGGAAGGGGGGTCGAGGCCGGCACGCGAAACGCCGTGGCGTAGGACTGGGAGGCTTTCAGCTTGGCGAAGTACAACCCCCGGTCCAGGATGGGGATGCCCGTGGCCAGCACGACGCGCCCTGCGTAAACGTTCCCGGCGTCGGTCATGATGGTGACGTTGCTTCCCTTGGTGACACCCCGGACCCGCACCTGTTCAACAAGAATTCCGCCATGGGCGCGGAAGTCCGCGGCGAGGCTCTCAAGGACGTCCATGGGGTTGAACTGTGCCTGGTCCGAAAGGCGGATGGCGCCGCGGGTAGCGAACGGGAGCCCGGGGTCCGCCACCTCCTCGACGGCCAGGCCGGCGGCCTGGCTCACGGCGAGCTCCGACCGGACGCGGTCCGCACCTTTGTCGGATACCGCGAAAGTGTATGCATCGCGACGCTGGAAGGGCACCGCCCTGTCTTGGAGATGCCGGAGCAGCCAGGCCTGCCCTTCCCTGTTGGCTTCGACGTAAGCGTTGACGATCTTCTGGGGATATTGCCCACGCAGTGCGGACAGCACGGTGCCCTGCAGAAGGCTCAGCTTCGCGGTGGTGTTGCCGGTGGTCCCCGCCCCCGCGGAAAGGGCCTCCAGCACGGCTACCTTCATGCCGGACCGCGCGAGAAGCGCGGCTGTCGCCAGCCCCGTGATCCCGGCCCCCACAACGACCGTTTCGTAGGTGGAACCGGGAACGAAATTGTCAACTGGAATTGCTCGGTCTCGGTCCAACCAAAGTGAGGTCATAGCAGCACTTCCTGTCCTTTTGAGCTGCGCATCAAGGAGAGCCCTGATCCGCGCAAATCGACGAAGCTCGACAAAGTTGCTCAGCCCGATGCAGCCAAAAGGGCGGCGCAGGCCCGTTCGCACCGTCGGCATGCCGCGGCACAGATCCTGCAGTGCTCGTGCATGCCGGCGTGCCTCTCGCATTCCTCGGCACACGCTGAGCAGGCGGCGCGGCAGGCCTCCAGCATCGCGCGGCGAACGCCGGGGTTGGCTGCCGTCTGCCGCATCAAGATGATGCCGGTGGCAGCGCAGACGTCAGCGCAGTCCAAATCCGAGCGGAGGCATGAGACGAGGTCGGAGACCATGTCCTCAGCAAGGCAGGCGTCTGCGCAGGATGTACAAGTTTGGGCGCACTGATGGCAGGCGGCAATACATTCGGCCAGCTTTGATTTCTCTGAAATTTCGGCCGCCTGAGGGTGGACGTCGAGCATGGCAGCAATGTGGTCGGACATGATTCAGCTCCTGTCACGGGTTAGGGGGCGGCCGGCCTTCAGGCCGTCATGCCCCACGATAAACGCGCTCTGACCGCGCCGTCAGCCCCGTAAAGCCGGGCCGTCGAGACCGGCAGCTCCTCATTTCTCAGGCCGACGGCGATCCCGGCGGTACAGGATGCCCCACCGGCGGGGAGACGGCCATGGATTTAAGGAATGCCTGATCCCGTGGGGAGAGCGGGAGTTGGCCGTTTCGATCCACCACCTCCTCCAAAGTCTCGGGGTGATCGCTCGCGCGAATGAGCGTCGCGGTCACACTCCGCGGAAGGATGACACTGCCGGGATTAGCCCGCAGCCATTCCTGTGTCTGTGGATCTAGCCTGTTCCAAAGATGCTCGATAGTCATGTTGCTCACGGTTCCTTCTAACGGCATGGTTCAGAAGCGCCGAATCCCGGACTGACGTCGCGATGGTTGGCCCGAAAAATGATTCCCGCACTCCAACCGCGACAAGACCACATGACTATTCTGGCGGGTCCCCGGCACACAGCTCAAGACCTCCACCAGAGCCCCACCGATCAGCCCTGCGTCAGTGCCGAGCCAAACCTGCCAGGTGGCCATTCAAGCCTAAGCGCGGCCCTTAAGAATCAGGTTCCAGTAGACCTGAGGGAATATATCGCGGTCCACAACCCACGATGCGCGGCTCTCTTTCCACGTGGGCACCTTCGGGATAGAGGGCATGGGCCGGTGCTGGGCATCGAACTCAGCGAAGACAACCGTGGCGCGGGAAACCGTGAAAGGGCACACCGAATATCCGTCGTACTTTCCGGTCAGGGGTTTTCCCTTCCGGGCCGCAACCAGGTTCTTGGCCAGGACCTTCGTCTGCTTTCGCAGCGCACCGCCGGACTTGGAGTTGGTGGTCGCCGCGGCATCCCCCAGGGACCAGATGTTCGGATAACGGACATGCCGGAGGGTCTGCGAATCCACTTCCACGAATCCGCCGGAGTCACCCGGGGCGGGCAGATCCGTGGCCTTGAGCCAGTCCGGCGCCGACTGCGGCGGGACGGCATTGAGCACGTCGTAGCGCAGCTCCTCGGCGGATCCGGTGGCAGCGTTCCGGATCAGCGCGTTCTGGCCCGGTGCGTCCACCGACACCAGTTCGCTGTTGAGACGCAGTTCAATGCCGTACTCGCTAATCTTGCGATTGAGCTCGTCATCCACGCCGGGTACGCCAAACACGGTGGGGTAGGGCTGGACCATGACCACCCGGATGTCCTGGAGCACTCCCTGCTTCAGCCAGTAGTCGCAGGCCAGGTACATCGGCTTTTGCGCGGCCCCGCCGCACTTGATGGGGCCGGAGGGCATGGTGAAAACAGCGGTCCCGGCTTTGAGGCCGCTGAGCAGCGTCCAGGCCTTGGCCGCCAGGTTGAATTCATAGTGGGACGCACCCGACGGGGAATGGACGGCCTCGGCCAGACCCGGGATCTTGTCCCAATCCAGCTGCAGGCCGGGGCAGACCACCAGGTGGCCAAACCCCAGCCGGCCGCCCGAGGCCAAAGACACCGTGTTGCCCGCCGGGTCAATGTCCACCGCGCCGTCCCGGATCCATTTCACGCCGCGCGGCATGACGGAGCGCTGGGGCCGGATGGCTTCTGAAGCCTTCGCCCTCCCGCCGGCGATGTGGGAGAACAGCGGCTGGTAGAAGTGTTGGTCCGCTGGCTCCACCACGGCCACATCCTTCACCCCGTAGCGATGGAGGCGCGCCGCGAGGGAAACGCCGGCGTTACCCCCGCCGATAATGACGACTTCGTGGTGCTGCCCGGCCATGGTGCTACTTCTCCACGATCTTGCCGCGGGTAGGGCCCTGGGGCGCGTTCCATTCCACGGGTGTTCCCTTGCTCAGTGACATCGGCACTCCTCGGATTCGGCCTTTCCGGCAGCACACGGGTGACCAGCCACCGGAGCCTCAATACTAAGCATGATGAGCTTTATTGGGTAACGTCCGCTTTAGGCGAGAGCATTCAGCATGGCTGGCAGGCGGTCCAGCGGCTAATGATCGAGATGTGAGAAGTTGCGACTGCTGATGTGATCGAGGAGCGTGTCCCGATCGAGGCCCAGAAGGGCCGAGGCGAGACTGGCAACCAGGTCCAGCACGTCATCGCTGCTGGCGGTGCCGGCCAGAACATCCATCACCAGCCCGTCCTCCTGGGCCACCAGGGTACGCGCGATCTTCGCCGGTTCAAGGACCGGAATGAACTCGCCGGTCTGCATTCCATCGGCAATGATCTTTTCGTACGTCAGTTGCTGGGTGCGGGTGAGTTCCTCTTGGATCCGTCGGTGCTCGATGTCCCTGAGCGAGTGGGTCCAGTATTCGTAAAGAATCCGGGAAGCATCATCCTCCAGTCCCGCCGTCGTACCCGCGCTGATGACTGCGGCGAGCCTGACGGTCGGACTCAGGCCGGGGTCCGCTGCCTCTGACAGCCTCGCGAGAAATCTGGCGGAAGAGGCTTGGACGGCTGCTGCGGTAATTTCGGCCAGGCTTCCGTAGTAATACAGGACGGCGTTGGCGGCCATGCCTGCCTCCGCCGCAATCGCCCGCAGCGTCGCAGCTTCTGCGCCGTCCCGGGCAGCGACGGCCTGTGCTGCCGCCGCGATCTCCCGGCGGCGCACTTCCCTCTTGCTGAGGATTGTCATTGCCGCTCCTCCCCGTGGACCGATGCCTATTGACATCGACTCTAGACCAGTATTGAATGGCATTCAAATTTGAATGTGATTCAAATAGCTTTGATTCGATGAGGAGTCTCGTTGTCACATCCCCTTACACCACCCACCATGCCACCCCCCGCCCCTCCGGTTGCCGCTGCAAGCAAGGGATTGAAGGCCGGATCGATCGGCATTGGCCCGACGGTGGCATTAGGTCTTGCTGCGGTGGCCCCGGCTTACAGCCTGGCCGTGACCCTGGGCTTCGTTGTCCTGGCGGTCGGGTCGAGCACACCCGCGGCGTTCCTTCTGGGATTTCTGCCTATCCTGTTCACAGCCTTCGCGTTCCGGGATCTCAACAGGGAAATGCCTGACTGCGGCGGGGTATTCGTGTGGATCTCACGGGTATTCGGACCGTGGGCTGGCTGGTTTTTCGGCGGCTGGGTTCCCCAGGTCGCCACCTTTATCTCCAGCGCGGCCCTCGCGCAGGTTGCCACGACGTATCTTCTGACCTTATTGGGGCTCGGCTGGGCCGCCTCCCAACCGGTCATCGTCGCGGCCATCGCGTGCGGGCTGATCGCCCTGAGCGGCGTCGTTGCGGCCCGGGGAATCGAACTATCCGCATGGCTTCAGTACGCGCTGATTGCCTTGCAGCTAATTGCGCTTGGAGGTTTCTGCGTCGGGGCCTTTACCGCCATGGCTGTCGGCGCCGCGGCGGAAGGTGCGGAGCAGCCAAGGCTTGACTGGTTCAATCCCTTTGCCGCCGGCGATCTCTCCGGCCTGGTCCACGGCGTCATCCTGTGCCTGTTCATCTACTGGGGCTGGGACGCGCTGATAGCGGTCAATGAGGAAACGACCGACCGCAAAGGAACACCCGGGCGGGCCGTGGTCATCACCACCGTGATCCTTCTGTTCTTCTACGTCGTGACCGCGACGGCGGCCGTCGGCTTTGCCGGGACCGCAGGCATCACGGATCCCGCAACCGTCTCGGACGTCCTGTCTGTGCTCGGGCCCCAAGCCACCGGCGGCCTCTTCGGGCAGATCATCATTCTCGCCGTCGGCATCTCGGCGCTGGCGGCCCTGATGACGGTCGCGGTTAGCACCCCCCGGTCCTGGCTCAGCATGGGAACTTACGGCGCACTGCCCGCGGCCACCACGAAGATGCATCCCTCCAGGGGGACACCCACGACATCGATCCTCTGGTGGGCGCTCCTGAGCATTGCCGTGACAGTGCTTCTGACAGCGATCAGCAACGACTTCATCGGCCTGGCCATACTTTCGGTCGGCCTGATGATCGCCGCCTACTACGCCGCGACGGCGCTGGCCTGTGTCGTATATTTCGCTCCCCAGATGCGCACTTCCGCCTCCGCCCTTGCCTTGAAGGGCATCCTCCCGGGCCTGGGCGCCCTCCTGATGACGGGAGCGTTTGCCTACAGTGCCGTGGACATGCTGTCCCCCGAATACGCCGGGCTCTCCTGGCTCGGCATCGGAACCGTGTTCTGGATCGGAATCGGCGCCTTGGCCCTGGGCGCTCTGGTCATTGCCATCATCCGCCCCAGACTCCGGCCCTACTTTGCCGGGCAAACGATCCCCCGGGGAACTTTCTCCACCCGCAACGAACTGCAGTCCGTCCTGAGCAGCGAAACCGAGGCATAAATGCGCGTCCTATCCATTGCGGCAATCCAAACGAAACCCGTTCCCTACGACGTCGAAGCAACCTGGGAGCGGTTCGCCGCCCAGGCCGAAACCGCCAAACAGCTCGGTCCTGAGGTCGACATCATCGTCGCACCCGAACTTCTGCTCGCCGCACCCGGGGAATTCCTGATCCCGGACCCGGAGGGCGAAACCCGCTCCGCCGGCCCCATCCCCGGCGCGCTCACCGACCGGATCGCGGAGCTGGCCCGCCGACTGGGGGTCTGGCTCGTGCCCGGCTCCCTCCTGGAAACCGATGGCGGAAACACCTACAACACGGCAATCGCCGTCTCCCCCGAAGGCGAAATCGTGGCCCGGTACCGGAAGCTCTTTCCCTGGCGCCCGTTCGAAACAACGACGCCGGGCGACTCGTTCGTGACCTTCGACATCCCCGGCCGGGGACGCGTGGGCCTCGCGATCTGCTTCGATGGAAGCTTTCCCGAGGTCGCCCGGCAACTTGCATGGCTGGGAGCGGAAGTCATCATCCAGCCCACCCTCACCACGACTCGGGACAGGGAAATGGAAATCGTGATGTCACGAGCCAATGCTTTCGCAAACCAGGTCTATGTCGTCAACGTCAACGGCGCCGACCCCTCAGCGGTCGGCGAAAGCGTCATTGTGGACCCGGAAGGCACCATCATGCAGCACGCCAGAGGAGGTGAGGAAATCCTCTACGCCGTCCTCGACCTGGACCGGGTCAGCCAGGTCCGCCGCTACGGAACCCACGGCATCAACCGGCCCTGGGCGCAGCTCCAGGACCAGCAAGGCATCCTCGCCTTCCCCATGTACGGCGGCGCACACTTCCAGCCCCCGGCATGGACCGCACCCGACCCGGACGCATCCCGCGCGGAGCAATTCAGCGGCTCAAGATCCTGACACCCTCCCGGCAGGGCAGCGTGCCCGCACCAGGAACGTTGCGGAGACAACCGGTCAGCGGCCGCACACACTCAATACTCAAGATCAGGGGAAACCGGATGCCAACCAATTCCAGGACCGCGGACACTGTCATCGTCAATGCCAAGGTGCATACGCTCGATCCAGGACAACCGTCTGCCAGCACAATCGTCCTCTCGAACGGAAGCATCGTCGCAGCAGGTGGCAAGCACCTTCTTGGCGAGCATCGGGGTCCCCGCACCCGAGTGCACGATGCGTACGGCCAAACAATCACTCCGGGGCTGATTGACGGGCACATCCATCCCGTCCAGGGGTCCGAGATCACAATCGGCGTCGATTTCGGCTCAGTATCAACGTTCGGCGGATTCCTTGCCGCCCTGCGCACCGAAGCCGCGAGGGTGCTTTCGGAGGATCCTGCGGGGTGGGTCCGCGGATGGAACCTTGACTACGGCGTGTTTGAAGGCAGACGAATATCCGCTGACCTGATTGAGGCGGCGGTCGCTGGACTGCCGACGTTCATTCTCCTGTTTGACCTTCATACCGCGCTGGCGAGCAAAGAAGCTTTGAGAAGGAGCCGCATCACAGGTGGGCGACGGTTTGGCGACACTTCAGAGATTGTTGTTGACGAAGCCGGACAACCGACCGGGGAGCTGCGGGAAGCCACTGCCTACGAATTGGTTGCAGCCATCGCGCCGACCCTTTCTGCGGTGCAGGCCGTTGAGAGGGCGCGGGAGCTGATTTCTTGCTTGTCGAAAACCGGCATTACCTCTGGAACGGTGATGGATGGTGATCCGGCGTCGCTCGACTTCATCCACAAGATCGACAGCACCGGACCGGGGCTGCCGGTCCGGCTGGTTTCCGCACTCGAGCACAGGCCAGGCATGGCTGCTGAAGAAGCAAGGTCATACCTCTTGTCGAAGGATCGAAAGGGTCGCCGCTGGCGCGGTGGGCTCATCAAGCTATTACTGGATGGAGTCATCGACACAGGAACCGGTTGGCTCTACGAACCGGACACTTCTGGCGACGGACTGAAATCATTCTGGCCCAATCCGGCTGACTATGCTGCAACCGTCAAACAATATGGCGACGCAGGATTTCAGATCGCGACGCACGCTATCGGCGACCGAGCCATCGGTGCCGCGATCGATGCGTATGTCTCGGCCGGCGTGCATTCCCGGCGAGGAGCTCCGCACCGGATTGAGCATCTGGAGTGCCTTGCGGACAGGGATCTTGCCCGTCTGTCCACCGCAGGAATTACCGCATCGATGCAGCCCCTGCACATGCAATGGCGAAAGGCGGACGGATCCGATTCATGGTCCAGTCGTCTGGGGGAGGAACGATCCAAACGGGCCTGGAGGATCCGTGACGTCATAGATTCAGGTGCGCCCGTCGCGCTGGGCTCGGACTGGCCGGTGGCCCAGTACGACGCACGCATCGGCATGGCTTGGGCACGCCTGCGCCGCATCCCAGGCCGGCCTGATGCGGCCGTCTTTGAACCGACACAGACGCTGACGGCGCTCGAAGCACTCAAAGGCTTCTCGGTCTGGGCCGCCGAGGCCCAGGGCGATCATGACCAAGGAATCATCCGACCGGGGAACAGGGCCGATCTCGTGATCTGGGCCGACGACCCTCTCTTGGTTTCCGCCGACGACCTCATCGAGCTCCCGATCGAATCGACCTGGCTGGATGGAGAAATTGTCTTTGGCGGGCAAGAGTAAGCGGACGTCGTCGGCCCAGGGCCAGGCCTGCCGAAGGTGCAGGCGTGCCGGTCATGCGTCCTGCTCCATTCTGGCCAGCGGGCTCACCAGAATTTCTGCACGCCGGCGGCGGCGTCACGCAGCCGGGACCCGTCCAGGGAAATGGAGCACTCCTCCAGGCCATCACCACCGTCGGGCTCCGGTGCAGGAACTGACCGATATGGACGACGACGGGAAGCTCATACGGCGGGGCGCCGGTCCAGACCGGCGGCACGTAGCGCACTGCCCGCCCGCGCGGGGGAGGGGGTGGCACCGGAAAGTCCTGGAAAAACGTCATGGAGGGGCCTTTCGTCGGGGGGCGTCACCGCGGACGGCCCGGGAGCTGGAGCGTGATGGGTTGCGTCGTCAGGGGACCGCCGCATTCGTCCGAGCCGCCGACCCTGATCCACTCCAGCTGGTACTGCTGCCGGGCGAGCAGGGTGCCGTCTTGCGCGAGCACGTGAGTTTCCACTTCGCCGGGCACCTGGCCGCGGACGGGCAAACGACGTCGGTCCTGCTGCAAGCGGTCACCTGCCCGCCGGCAACCATCAGCACGACGGCAGAGAGAAGGATCCCCAAATTCGACCTCATTTCGCCAGTCTAGACAGGTTCACGGCGGACTGTTCGGGTCCCTCGCCCGTCGGACGCCGTAGCTCCGCCTCTGGTTGACTGGTCCGTATGATCAGGGGTGCCCGGGAAGAGGACCTGTCGAAGATGCGGGGCATCGAGGCCGCCGCGGGCGAGGCATTCCGACTGCTCGGCATGGCAGCGATCGCGGACGATCCGCCGCCCGCCGTTGATGAACTGGCGGTCTACCAGCAGGAGGGAAGAGCCTGGGTGGCCACGGATTCCGCCGACGATCCGGTCGCCTACATTCTGCTCGACGTCGTCGATCGGTGCGCGCACATCGAGCAGGTGACCGTCCACCCGCACTACGCCCGCCGCGGTATTGGCCGGGCGCTCATCGAGCAAGCGGCCCGATGGGCAGGAGCACGCGGACTGCACGGACTGACCCTGACGACCTTTGAAGAAGTTCCCTGGAACGCCCCCTACTACCGGCGCCTCGGTTTCCAGGCGGAGCCCGAATCTCAATGGTCGGAACGCATCCGGCAGATTGTGCAGTCCGAACGTGACCACGGCTTGGCGGCCTGGCCGCGTGTTGTCATGAAGAGGGCCGTCACGTCCACGGGCAGCTCGCCAGTCCCGCCACAACCAACTGAATGAAACTCAGTATCTATTGACGTGAGACTCAGTTTCACGGTAGAACGGTGACATGGTTCCTGACAATGTCGTTGAAACTGCCACGCTCGCCGGGGCCGGCACAGCGGCCTCCCGGGGCCCCGGAAAATCGGCCAGCGCGTACGCGGAGGCCCTTCTGGCCGCTGAGCGGCACGGGAGGCGGGGCGTGCCCGGCGCAGACCCGCGCCCCGTCCGAAGCGTTGGAGTCATCGGAGCCGGGCTCATGGCCAGTCAGCT
The DNA here is from genome assembly GCF_055412865.1 of Pseudarthrobacter ribosi. Taxonomy (NCBI): domain Bacteria; kingdom Bacillati; phylum Actinomycetota; class Actinomycetes; order Micrococcales; family Micrococcaceae; genus Pseudarthrobacter; species Pseudarthrobacter ribosi. Next base: position 32,837 of record NZ_JBVAYZ010000018.1, read on the forward strand.
CGCCCTGCTCTTCGCCAGGCAGCTGGGGGTTCCGGTGCTGATCACCGATTTGTCCCAGTCCAGGGTGGACGGGGCCCTGAGCGGGATCGCAGGACACCTGGACAAGCTGATTCGGCGCGGGCAGCTCACTGAGACGGCGGCGCGGGAACTTGGCGGCCTTGTCCGCGGAACGGCGGACAAACGAGAATTCCGGAACTGCGACGTGGTCATTGAGGCCGTGTTCGAGGAGCTGGGCGTCAAACGCGCCGTCTTCGCCGAGATCGAGCCCCTGCTGCGCGCAGAGCCGCTGCTGCTGACGAACACCTCGTCCCTTTCCGTGGCAGCAATCGGCCGCGGCCTGACCCATCCGGAACGCCTGGTGGGACTGCACTTCTTCAATCCGGTGGCGGTGCTGCCGCTGGTGGAAACCATCAGCACCGAAGACAACGACGACGTCAGCGTCGCCGCTGCCTGTTCGCTCGCTCGGCGCCTGGGCAAGGCCGCGGTGCTGGTCGCGGACACGCCGGGCTTCGTGGTGAACCGGATCCTGAGCCGGCTGTTCGGCGAACTTCTCCGGATCATTGATGACGGGGCGGAGGTACAACTGGCGGACCACGCCCTGGATCCGCTGGGGTTGCCCATGACCCCGCTGACCCTGCTGGGTTTCATCGGACCCGCCGTCCAGCTGCATATCTGCGAGTCCATGCACGCCGCCTACCCCGACCGCTTTTACGTCAGCACCAGCCTGGCCGCCATTGCGGCCGCGCGCCTGCGCGGCTATCTCGACAAATCGGGCACCGTGCTTCCCGAGGCGGCCGCCCTGCTGCCGCAAACCGGCGCCGCCCCTCCGGCACCCGGCGCGGAGTCCATCCGGGCACGGATCCTGGATGCCCTGGCGGAGGAGGTGGGCCTGATGCTGGCCGAACATGTGGTGGCCGGACCGGCGGAAGTGGATCTGTGCATGCTGCTCGGCGCCAACTTCCCCGAGCACCAGGGCGGACTCACACCGATGCTTGACCTCAGCGGCGCCTCCCGGCGCGTGTGGGGAAGGGAATTCCACCCCGGCCCCGGCTTTGCCGAATAGCCACGGCGCGCGGCCCGTCCACGCAAGCGCCGCCTCACCCCCGTTCCGCACTTCCTCCCCAAAGGATCCAAGCCATGCCCGACTATGACGTCTCCGAACCGCTCGATACCGACTACTACTCCGTCTTTGCGAATATTCCTGCCTCCGACCGCGAAGTCTGGGACCGCGCCAGGGCCTTCACGGTGGAGGCCATGCCGCAGATGAACGACTACTGGGAGCGCGCCGAGTTCCCCGCCCACCTGGCGAAGCGGATGGGCAGCATGAACCTGCTGGCCGACGGCCTTGACGTGCCGGGCCTGGACCTGATGTCGCCCCTGGGCGCCGGACTGGTCAACATGGAAGTCTCCCGCGGGGACGGTTCGCTGGGTACCGTGATCGCAGTCCAGGGCGGCCTGGCCATGCGCTCGATTGCACTCTTCGGGTCCGAAGCCCAGCGCGAGACCTGGCTTGGTCCGCTGGGCCGGGGCGAAAAGCTCGGCGCCTTCGCCCTGACGGAACCGGACCACGGCTCGGACTCCGTGGCACTGGAAACCACCGCCACCCTCGACGGCGGGGAGTACATCCTCAACGGGGAGAAGAAGTGGATCGGCAACGGAGCGGCGGGGGATGTCACCGTGGTCTGGGCACGCGACGACGCCGGGGATGTCCGCGGCTTCCTGGTGGAGCAGGACCGTGAGGGGTACGAGGCCGAAACCATCACCGGAAAGGCGTCGCTCCGCGCCATCCACCAGGCCCGGATCCGGCTCAACAACGTCCGCATCCCCAAAGCCAATCTGCTCCCCGGCGCGCGCACGTTCAAGGACACGTCCAAGGTCCTCGTGGCGACGCGGCTGGGCGTGGCCTGGTCGGCCCTGGGCCACGCCACCGCCGTCTACGAAGCCGCGCTGAACTATGCCACGCAGCGGACACAGTTCGGCAAGCCGCTCGCGAAGTTCCAGCTGGTCCAGGAACGGCTGACCTACATGCTTTCGGAGCTGACCAGCATGCAGCTCCATTGTGTCCATCTGGCGGGTCTTGACGCGGCCGGTCTGATGCGCCCCACCCAGGCCGCGATGGCGAAGTACCACAACACCCGCAAGGCCCGCGAGCTGGCATCCATTGCCCGCGATATGTTGGGCGGCAACGGCATCCTTCTGGAAAACCACGTGATCCGGCACCTGCTGGACATCGAATCCATCCATACCTATGAAGGCACACAAAGCATTCAGACCCTACTGATCGGCCGCGATGTCACCGGACAAAGCGCCTTCGCCTAAAGGACCCGCCATGACCACAACCGAGCGTCCCAACGAAACACCGCTGAGCCCCCTGCGGTTCCTCCAGCGCTCCGCCGAGGTCTTCGGACAGAAGACAGCGATCATCCACGGCGACCGCTCCTACAACTACTCGGACTTCGCCGCCGAAGCCCAACAACTGGCCAAGGCGATCAGGAGCAGGATCCAGCCAGGGGACCGCGTGGCATTCCTGTGTCCCAATGTGCCTGAACTGCTGATTGCCCACTACGCCGTTCCCCTCGCCGGGGGCGTCCTGGTGGCCCTGAACACGCGGATGACCGCACGGGAACTCCAGTACATCCTGGGACACTCCGAAGCCAGGCTGCTGTTTGCCGATTCGGAGCTGCTCAGCACCGTGGCGGGGCTGGACCTTGGTCTGACACAGCTGGCCGGCGTGATCGAAGTGCCCGACAGCACCATCCCCGATCCTGTGGTCCCGGCGGGCATCAACACCACCAGCTATGCGGACTTCCTCGCGGGACCGGAAGGCCGGGTCGCAGATCTGCCGTGGGGGGTCCAGGACGAACGCGCCCCCATCACGCTGAACTACACCTCAGGGACAACGGGCAAGCCCAAGGGCGTGCTCTATTCACATCGCGGGGCTTACCTGAACTCACTCGGGGAAACCATCCACAACCGGTTCACCGGCGACACCCGCTATCTGTGGACACTTCCGATGTTCCACTGCAACGGCTGGTGCACAACGTGGGCGGTGACCGCCGTGGCGGGTGTCCATATCTGCCTGCGTGCCGTGCGCGCGGATGCAGTCTGGGACGCCATCGACACCCTCGGCGTCACCAACCTCTGCGGCGCACCCACGGTGTGCGGCATCATTGCCGGCGCGCCACAGGCGCACGAGCTGACGGCGCCGCTGCTGATCACGACGGCGGGAGCTCCGCCCTCGCCCGCGATCATCACGTCCCTGGACTCACTCGGGATCACCGTGGTGCACGTCTACGGGCTGACCGAGGTGTACGGCCCCTACACGATCTGCGAGTACCAGTCCGAGTGGGATGATCTGTCCCCTCAGGACAGGGCCGTGAAGATTTCACGGCAGGGCGTGGGGATGCTGCAGGCCGAGACGGCCCGCATCGTGGACCTGGACATGCTCGACGTCCCGGCGGACGGCACCACGCTGGGGGAAATCGTGCTGCGGGGCAACAACGTGATGCTCGGATATTTCAAGGACCCCGAGGCCACTGCCGAGGCCTTCGCGGGCGGCTGGTTCCACACCGGAGACCTCGGCGTGATGCATCCGGACGGCTACATCCAGCTCAAGGACCGGGCCAAGGACATCATCATCTCCGGCGGCGAGAACATCTCCACCATTGAGGTCGAGCAGGCCATCAGCAGCCACCCTGCGGTGTTGAACGTGGCCGTGATCGGCGTCCCGCACGAGAAATGGGGCGAACGTCCGGTTGCCTTTGTCATCCGCAGCAGTTCCAGTCCGGTCACCGCCGAGGAAATCCGTGCGCACGTCCAGGGCCTGCTCTCCGGATTCAAGGTGCCGGACCGAATCCTCTTCCCCGACCAACTCCCGCACAACTCCACCGGCAAGGTCCTGAAGTCCCAGCTGCGCGCCCTGGGCGTCAGCGCCGAGGCGCTCAGCCAGGAAGCGGCAAAATGAGCGGGCAGGCCCCTGGCCCGCGCAGGCCGGACGCCCGCTGACCGTGGCTTCGTGGAGATGAACGACGCGCTGTTACTGTACCGGGATGGCATCAGTGGCTAATTTCCGTTCCGAGGTGGCCGAGGCCGCCCTGGATCTGTTCACCGACAACGGCTACGACCCGACCAGCGTTGACGATATTGCACTGGCGGCCGGGATCTCCCGGAGCACCTTCTTCCGCCAGTTCCGCGCCAAGGAAGACGTGATCTTCGCAGACCACGAAGCCTTGCTCGATGAGCTGGGCAGCTACCTGACCGCGGGCCATTCCGATCCGTGGGAAGCCGTGTGCCAGGCCGCGGCACTCGTCTTTGGCAAGTTCTCTGAGCGCCGGGAAATAGCCCAAAAACGCTACCACGTGGTGCAGGCGGTGCCCGCGCTCCGGGACCGGGAAACGATCATGGTATCCCGCTATGAGCGGCTTTTCTCCGGCTACCTCCGCCAGGCCCTCCCGGGCCTGGCGGCACTGGATGCGATCCGGTTCGCGGCGGCCGTCACGTCCACGCACAACTATGTGCTGCGCGAAATGATGCTGGATTCGCCCCGCGGATCCCTCCGGGACCTGGAACACGAGTTGCTGGCCGTACGCCGCATCTTCGGCGTCCTGTCACCGGATGACCCGTCCGTTGCCCCCGCCGGGGACGACCTCGTGGTGGCTGTTTTCCCCCGCTCCACACCTACCGCCGAGGTGGCGCGCCGCATCCGGGACACGCTCGACGGGCGCTCCGCCTAGCCGCCACGTCCTACTCCGGCCTGTGGCCGGGGACCGCCCAGACGCCCCACCCTGGGAAGTTGTCCCCATGGCCCCATACTGGGCCGTGCTGTAGCGTGCCTCTCATTGGTTGAGCCTCCGACCAGTTCCGAACCGAAGGTCTCAGACATGCCAGATTCCGCAGTGATCCCTGCGACAACCACCTACCGGATGACCAGCCTCGCCTGGGCCTTGGCCGTGCACGGCGCCACGGAAACGTTGCGGGGCGAAGCCGGCGTGGACCTCTCGGGCTACCGTCCCGGGCCGGAGGTTGCCCTCCTGGCAGGGCTGGACGAACCGACCCGGGCCGGAATCGCCAGCGAGCTGACCACCGCCGGGATCACGGATGCCGCCGGAAACATCCAGCCCCAGTGGCTGCGGGCGTTGGGGCAGGCTGCAGCCGCGCCGATCCGGGTGAGCCTGGTGTCACGCTCGGGGGGCCTCTCGACGCATTGCCGGGTGGACCTCTTTGAAGGCCGCGGCATCGCCGTCGAATTTACGCGCCCGGTCGCCGCTTCCCCAGACGGAAGGGTTGCCGCGGTCAACGTCGCCGACGCCGTCACGGTCACGCTGCTCTCGGAGGCGGTCCTGTGGCCGGTGCTGGCCAGGTCGATGCCTCCGTTCTCCGAGCTGACCGCCGGGGGAGGGGGCCCGGACGCCGGCCCTGAGGATTCCGGTCCGGTCCCCGGCCGGGACGGCGCGAAGACGACGCTCTCGGCTGCCGACGTCGCCGCCCTTGCCGGCGGAGGGGCCGCCGGAGTTCCCCCCGGCGTCGCAGCCGCCGTGGCCGCGGCGAAAACCACCGTCTACCTTGAGGTGCAGTCCCGGGCCGCCGGCACCGACTTGCCGTACCGCGCGGCCGGCGTCTGGGCGTTGTCCGACAGTTTGTATTCCGTCCGCACCGGCGGACCTGCCACGGCGCGCCGCCTGGTAATGGTGGAATCCCCGGGCGGCGACATCGCCCGCCAGCTTGTTTGGCACGTGCTCGGCGCCCACGATTTACTGGCCCGTCGCACCGGCGCGGAGCCGGCGTCATGAGCCTGTACGGAATGGACCTTGAGCAAGGTGAGCATCTCGCCAAGGAACTCACCCGTGCGAGCCAGCGATTCGCGCAGCTGAGCGGGCAACTGACGCCGATCATCACGGCCGGTCTCTGGCGGGGGCCCGACGGCGAGCAGTTCCGCGGCGATTGGAAGTCCCACAGCAGGATGCTGCTGGCCGCCTCGCAGGCGTTGCGGGATGCATCCGAGGCCGTGCGGGAAAATGTCCGCCAGCAGCAGGACACCAGTTCCGGACGCACGGCTGCCGGCCAGCCCGCCGGAAGTCAGCCCGGCGGCAACGCGGCGGCGGCGCTGCTGGACAGCTTCCTGGCGGGTGCCGCCGACGCTGCCGGCGACCTGTGGGACGGAACCGGTGAGGTCATCGACACGGTGGGCGGCAAGGTCGGCGACGGCCTGAGCTGGCTGGGCGGCCGGGTTTCGGAGTCCGTGTCCAACCTCGGTGACGCGGGCGGCGACGTGGTTGGCAGTCTGGGCGACATGGGCGGCCTGGGCTGGGATTTTCTCAGCACCGGGGAGCCTCCTTCGGTCACCGAACTGCTTGCAGGCGGAACCGGGCTGCTGGCCGCCGGGCTGAATGCGAACGCTGTCCTGTCCACCGCCGGGCTCCTGCACCCGCACATCCTCGATGACGGCTCGCCGGTGGCTGGTGACCCGCACACCGTGGGCGTCGGCTCAGACCCGGCGCAGAACGGCCACCGCAGCACCCCCGTGCCCAGCAGCCTCGCGCAGATCATGGGAGGAGTCACGGCGGCCTACGACGACGGCGGCAAGGCCGGGACTCCGGACGCGGCAGTTCGGATTACCGTCGTGGACAAGGGCAGCGGGCCGGCGTACATCGTGACCATCCCGGGCACCTCGGAATGGAACGTTCGCTCAGGGTCCAACCCGATGGATACCGTCGGGAACCTGTCCTCCGCGGCCGGCAACATGTCGACGGCTTCGCAGGCCGTGGAGATGGCGATGCTCCAGGCCGGGATTCCAACCGACGCGCCGGTGATGCTGGTGGGACACTCGCAGGGCGGGATGACTGCCGCCAACCTTGCGGCCGATCCAGAGTTCCGGGGCCGCTTCGACGTCACCAACGTCATAACCTACGGTTCCCCGATCGACTCCACCCGCATCCCCAGCGACGTGAACACCCTCGCCCTGCAGCACCCGTTCGACGTCGTGCCCCGCCTGGACCTCGGCAACTCAAAGCCCGGGGGCCCCGTCCTGGTTGGCTGGGAAAGCAGCAACGGCGCCACGGTAGTCACGCTCCCCAGCCCGGCCGGCACCGGAATGGGCGACGTTATGGGCAATCACGACTACAACGCCTACGTCGCGTCCGTCGAGGCCAACGAATCCTCGGGTGCCCTCGCGGCCTACCGGAATGATCCGTCGACTCAAGCGTTCATAACCTCTGAGCCCGGCGAGCTCAGGTCAACAACGTCCGGCATCGGCCGAGCAGAATAGAGTCGTAACATGCGAAAAATGTTCACCGTACTGGCCGTGGGTCTGCTGGCCATGGTCCTGGCGGGTTGCGGGGCAAAACCGGGAGCCTCGGACACGGATTACGCCGCTAAGTACAAAGCGGCGGTCGAACAGTTGGCTCACGTCGCCAGCGTGGACGCCAGCTACAAGTCCTCCGGTGGCATGGGCCGGAGCGGGGATGTCTTTCTGCACGCCGACACCTCGGACCGGGAAGCGATGATGGGCCTCCTGCGGGATGCTTTTCCGGCGATTGTGGACGCCGCCGCCGGCGACCCGGAAGTGAATCTGGCGATCCAGGTGATCTCCTCGGATGAAGCCGCGGCTGTTTCGCCCACCGATCTGGGGTATTCCGGGGCCGGGTCTTTGACCAGTTACCGGACGTTCCTCGGCAAGTAACCGGTTCGGCCGCGACACCGGACCGTCGCAACAGGAGGCGGCGCTCGTGCGCGAAGGACGCGGCTGACCGCCTAGTTCTCCGTCAGGAGTCTCGCGTAGTTCGCCATCGAGCGCTGATACCGGGGCAAATGGGGAATGAGTGCCTCAAGCGCGACGCGGAGGGCCTCATCATGACGACCGGCGTCTCGTAGCGCCAGGGCCCGGACGGCGCTCGGTGCCCCGCCCAAAGCATGCGGGTCGGCGTGGGCGAGGATCTTTAAGGCTTCTGCCGTGTGCCCCAGGGCACGCTGCGAGCTGGCCATCTGGACATATGTTCGTGTCTGCCGGGTGGCGTCGAGCCCGGCAGCGAGCCCGGACTCGTAAAAGGAGACGGCGTCCAGAGTCAGTCCGGTTGAATCGCGGATGCAGGCGCGTTCGAAATCTGCGCGTCCGTCGGTTGCGGGTGATGCGGCAGCGAGTTCGTCCAGTTCGTCGACGATTTCGTCGCCGTCGGTCGGTGATGCCGCGAAGGCCGTCCAGAAAGCGGCCATGCGGCGCTCCCACTCGTCAATTGTCATTGGCCGATCCTACGCGCGCCCAGGTGCTCACAGGCGATCCACCGCCGCATCGGCGGGGTCGCTTGGGGGTGTCCAACAGGCCCTGTCGCCGGACGCCCGGCCTGCGTAGCGTGACGCTGTACCGTGGTGCACGATGGCTACTTCGAAACTTCTTATGGCGTACGACCGGCAGCTCCGGACGGATGCGGAGACTCCCAGTGCGGTCGCCGTCGAGCGTCTGGGCCCCTTGCGACTTGTCACCTTTGCCGGCGGCCGCGGTTTCGTGACCTATCAGGACCTCGGTGGTGCCGGTGCGGAGACAATCGGGGACTGGGTGGCGGAAGCGCTGGCGTTCTACCGTGCGGATCCGGCAGTCGTGCGGGTCGAGTGGAAGACCCGCGGCCACGATCAGGCGCCCGGACTCCATGAGGCGCTGCTGGAGAACGGATTTGTGCCTGAAGCGACGGAATCGGTCATGATCGGTCCGGCCAGCGCCTTGGCTGTGGACGTGAATCTTCCGCCCGGCGTCGGACTGCGGAGAGTGACCGAGGAACCGGACATCCGCGCGATGAGCGCCATGCAGGACAAGGTTTTTGGCAGTCCCGCCTCCGACGGCAACGCTGAGGCGATCCTGCGGCGCGTGGCACTCGACGACGGGATGGAACTGTGGGTGGCCGAGCATCAGGGGCTGATCGTCAGCGCGGGCCGTCTGGAACCGGTTCCGGACACGGAATTCGCCGGCATCTGGGGCGGGGCGACGCTCGAAGAATGGCGCGGCCGGGGGATTTACCGTGCCTTGACCTCCGCCCGTGCCCGGGCCGCGTTGGCGCTGGGCAAGAGCCTCATCCACAGCGATTCAACGGAATATTCACGACCGATCCTGGAACGCTACGGGTTGCTTCGGGTGTCAACGACGACGCCGTATTGCTGGTGTCGCTAGGCTTCAAGCCGTGACAGACTGCCGCTATGAGTATCGAGCAATGGTGGCCGAAGCTGAAGCTCTCGACGCGGGATTGGCTGATTGAAAATAACGGCGACGTCGTGCCGGCGGAGGTACTTCGTGAGATTGAGGATGCTGGCGGATCGGCCGCTTCCGGTGCCTGGTGGGTGGGTGAGTACGGGCCCTCCGGCTTCTATTTCTCGGACGAGGCCATCGACTGGATTGAGGCCGTAGGAAACGGCGAAATACCCGGCGGTCGCTGACGTCTGCAGGGATTCTCCACGTCAACCAAGAAGTGCCCCCAGCTGGCAAAGGTGGGGGCACTTGATGGAGGCCTGCCCGGCCAATCCTGACGAGTCCTTTGAGCTGCCTAGTGCGTCAGGTCCTTGCCCTTCGTTTCTGGGATGGTGAAGACGAACAGCGCGCTGACCAGCAGCAGGGCCACGGCGTACACGTTGAACACGTTGGCCAGGCCGATGGTCCCGAGCCAGGTCTGCAGGTACGGGGCGGTCCCGCCGAACACGGCCACGCAGATGGAATACGGGACGCCGACGCCGATGGTCCGGATGCTCGTGGGGAACAGTTCCGCGTAGACGGCCGGGACGATCGCGGCGCTGGCGGCAATGAAGATCAGCATCACGGACATGGCCACGGCCAGCTGCCAGGCCGAATCTTTCAGCAGCCAGGTCATCGGGAAGTGCATGACGGCGCTTCCGGCCGCACCGGCCCAGAGCACCTTTTTGCGGCCGATCTTGTCGGACAGCTTGCCCCAGAACGGCAGGGCGGCGATGAACACGATGTTGGCGACCACACTGGCCCAGAGGGTTTCACCGCGATCGATCTTCAGCGTGGTGGCGGCGTAGCTCGGGGCCACGACCCCCCAGATGTAGTAGATCACCGTGAGGCCCACGGTCAGCCCGATGACCTGCAGGGCCTGCTTGCGGTACCGCACGATCTGCGGCCAGATCGGGGCGCGCTTCTCGGAGCCCGTCTCGCCTTCGAAGGCCTCGGACTCGTGCAGCTTGGAGCGCATGATCAGCGCGTAGAGGCCCATGACGGCACCGACCAGGAACGGGATGCGCCAGCCCCAGTCATTCATTGCCTCGGTGCTCAGGGCCATGTTGAGAACGGCGCCCAGCAGCGTGCCGGCCAGGATTCCCACGGTGCCCGAGGTGTAGATCAAGGTGGCCCACAGGCCGCGCTTCTCTTTCGGGGCCACTTCGGAGAGGTATGTCTGCGACGATGGCAGCTCACCGCCGTGGGCCAGGCCCTGGATCAGCCGGGCCACCAGGAGCATCACCGAAGCCCAGACGCCGATGCTCGCGAAGGACGGCGCGACGCCGATCATGAGGCTGCCCAGCGACGCCAGGCCGACGGCGAACGTCATGGATGTCTTACGGCCGATGCGGTCGCCGATCCAGCCGAAGAGGAAGCCTCCGACCGGACGTGCCACGAAGCCGACGGCGAAGATCGCCAGCGTCGCCAGCACCGCCGAGGCGGGATCGGCCTTGCTGAACAGCTGGCTGGCGATGAATGGCGTGAACGTGGCGTAGATCGCCCAGTCGTACCATTCAACGGCGTTCCCGATGCCCGTCCCGAGGAGGGTCTTCCGCGTGGCCGCCGGGCTGGAGAGCCTGGGATTGGTGATGGTGGTCATGATGTCTCCGGGGAAGTAGGGCTAGGAAGCGGGGGATGTGGGGTGGACGGCGGACGCCAGGGCCGCGATCCGGGCGATGGCGAGCTCGGCGTAGAGCGCCGCGCCGTCGGCGAGGACGCCGTCGTCGAACGTGGCGTACGGGGAGTGGTTGAAAGCGGTTTCGGTGTGGTCCGCTTCCGGGGCGACGGCGCTGAGCCCGATGAAGGTGCCCGGCACCTCGGCCATCACCCGGGAGAAGTCCTCGGAGCCGCTGAGGGGGGTGGCCCAGCGGGTCAGCCGGGACTCCCCGAACAGGTTCCGGATGGTTTTCTCCGCGGTGAGGGTCTCGTCTTCGTCCGTGATGCTCAGCGGGTATTCCCCGCGGTATTCAACATCCACTTCCAGCCCGTGAGCGTGGGCGATGCCCTTCACGAGCATGGGAACCGCGGTCATCATCCGTTCGCGGGAGGCGTGGGAGAACGTCCGGACGGTCGCCTCGATGCGCGCCGATTCGGGGATGACGTTGCGGGTGGTGCCCGCGTGCAGGACGCCGACTGTCAGGACGACCGGGTCGAACATGTTGAACTGTCGGGTGATCATGACCTGCAGCGCGGTCACCATCTCGGCGGCCGCGGTGACGGGGTCCTTGGCCGCGTGCGGGGCGGAGCCGTGGCCGCCGGCGCCCAGAACGGTAATGAACAGCCCGTCCGAGGCGCTCAACATCACGCCCGGCTTCGTGGCGAACTGGCCGTACGGCTCCAGCGAGGAAAAGACGTGCATGCCGTAGGCGGCGTCCGCGCGCCGGCCCGCGGCGTCCAGCACCCCTTCGCGGATCATGTGCCCGGCGCCGTCGTAGCCCTCCTCGCCCGGCTGGAACATCAGGACCACGTCGCCGGCCAGCTGCTCGCGGCGTTCGGCCAGCAGGGTGGCCGCCCCGGCCAGCATCGAGGTGTGGAGATCGTGTCCGCAGGCGTGCATCGCACCGTCGACCCTGGAGGAGAAGTCGACGCCGGTGCGCTCCTGGACGGGGAGGCCGTCCATGTCCGCGCGCAGCAGGACAACAGGTTTGTCGGCCGAAGCGTGCGGCGCACCGCCGCGCAGGACCGCGGTGACCGACGTCGTGGTGTCGCCGAGGGTGATTTCGTACGGCAGGCCGTCGAGGGCTTTGAGAACTTTCTCCTGGGTGCGGGGGAGTGCCAGGCCGATCTCCGGCTCCTGGTGCAACTCGTGGCGCAACCGGGTGATCTGGTTGTGCAGTTCCCTGGCATCGGCGGTGACCGACATATGTTCCCTCTTCCCGAACGATTGGTAAGTACTAGCACCCATTGTGGAGTGACTGGAGTCACATGCCGGGGAGTGGCTGGAAAAATGCAAAAGTATGATGGTTAGAACAGGAATCGTGCATCGCTGGAGGGGGTCACGTGGACATTAGTGAGGAAGACCTTCAGCTGATCAACGCACTGCAGATCGCGCCGCGGATCAGCTGGGCGGATGCCGCCGGCATTCTGGGCGCCCACGCCACCACCCTGGCTGCCCGCTGGGACCGGCTCAAGGCCTCCGGCACCGCCTGGAGCACGGCCCATCTGATCGGCGACCCGAAGCAGATGTGCCTGGCGCTGGTGGACGTGGACTGCGAAATGAAGCTGCGCGCCGACGTCACGGCCGCGCTGGCGGCCATCCCCGAGGTGGTCACGGTGGAGGAGGCGGCCAGCAACCGTGACCTCATGCTGACGGTCATCACACCCACCCTGGCCCACTTCAGCGGCCACGTGATGCCGCAGTTCAGGAAGATCCCGGGCCTCACCAAGTACCAGACGTCGCTGTGCACGCGGCTGCACTCCGGCGGGTACGCGTGGCGGCTGAACGTCCTGGACAAGTCGCAGAAGGCGGCGCTCCAGGCGCTGGCGGGGCCCGAGGCCGCCGGTCTGGCCTCGGCCGGGAACCAGGGTGCGCCGCTGCCGCGGAGCCACCTGGATCTGATCCCGTTCCTGGCCAGGGACGGCCGGGCGGCGGCGGCGGACATCGCCCGCGCCCTGGGCCGCAGTCCGGCCACGGTCCAGCGGCAGCTGAACCGGGTGCTGGCCAGCCAGGTCCTCTCGTTCCGCTGCGAAATCGCGCAGAAATACTCGGGATATCCGGTGGCCTGCCAGTGGTTCGCCAACGTCCCGCCGGGCCAGCATGAGGCCGCCGCGGCGGAGCTGCGCAGCTTCCGCAACATCCGGCTCAGTGCCTCCACCACCGGCCGCACCAACTTCGTGATCCTGATGTGGCTGCAGTCCCTAGCGGACGTCATGAACGCCGAGAAGGCCCTGCAGCTGCGGATCCCCGGAATCCAGCTCGTGGAAAGTGTGGTGGTGCTCAACGCCGCCAAACGGGTCGGCTGGATGCTGAACCCGGATTCGACGGCGACCGGCGCCGTGGTCCCCGCAGCTGAGCTGGCACCGACTGCGTGAGCCCGGAGAAGCAGGCCGCTCTGCGAGTCCGTCTTGCGGCCTGGTTTTTCTTATTGCTTGGGCCACTTCACGTTCAACAGCAGCAATCCCAGCAGGAACGCGTCAATGGTCATGATGGCGGCCATGAGGTAGGCCCAGCCGATCATCATGGGTTGCTCACCGACCGAAAGCCCGCAGTGTGGGGGTGCATCCGAATGCCCGTGACAATCTCCTGACCTGGAATCCCCCCAGACACTCGATAGTCGTCCCAGTGTGCCACGGGGGCGCCCGCGAGGGAACGGCGGAGACGCGCAGCTGAAGACAGCCACTTCTGTCCGCGTCTAGCCGGCAAGCAAAGCAGCCACGTAGTGGAGCTGGCTGACCCAGTGGTGTTCCTGCCCGCCCTCGTGGTTATTGAACCGGTAGACCTCGATCGACTTGGGAGGGGAAGCCTGCGCGGAGCCCGCCGCTCCTGTGCCGTAGGCGTTGTAGGCGGCGAAGACCGTGGACGGCGGGCAGATATCGTCCATTTGCGCCACCGAGAACAGGGCAGGCGCCGTGGCACGCCGGCCCAAGTGCACGCCGTCGAAGTAGTTCAGGACCGCAAGCGCGGGCTCATAGCGGTCCCGGTGGCGGCCCAGGAAGCTGGCAATTTCCGGGTATGGGCCGCGCGGGGCGATGTCGATGGCGCGGGGGAAGTCCTGCAGGAACGGCACATCTGCCATTGTGCACACAATGCCGTTCAGCCGCCCGGCCGCCAGCCCGGCGGCGGCGATCGCCAGGCCGCCGCCCTGGCTCAGGCCCGCCAGCAACACCTTCGTGGCATCCACCTCGGGATGACTCTGGGCAGCCTCGACGGCCCTGAACGCGTCGACGAAGACGCGGCGGTAGTAGTAGTCCTCCTTGGCGGAAATGCCGCGCGTCATCAGCCCCGCGTAGGCCACGTCTCCGGCCGAAACGTGCGGGTCCGGGGTCTCGCCGAGGATGCCGCCGTAGCCCTGGCCGCGCGTGTCCATGATGAACTGCGCGTAGCCTGCCTGCGCCCACTTCGTGTCCTGCTGGACCAGGCCGCGCCCGCCTGAATAGCCGATGTACTGCACCACCACGGGCAATGCGCGTCCGGGGTCCCGGTTTGACGGCAGGTGGAGCCAGCCCTTGATCCGGGCCCCTCCGAAGCCTGCGAATGAGACGTCGAAGCTGTCAATGACACTGAGGTGGTTCTCCACCGGCGTGTAGATGGCGCCGAGCGGGAATTCCCGGGCCTCGGCAATGGTCCGGTCCCAGAACTCGGTGAAGTCCCCGGGCTCGACGGCGGATGATGAATAGCTGCGCAGCTGATCCAGCGGGAGGTCGAAGAGGGGCATAAGGTCTCCAGGGTTTGGGCAGGCGGTTCGCAGGTGATCCTACGTCCCATCTTGGGCCATTTCACCCTGTAGTTCCGTGAATGGCAAAAAAAATTCTGGTAGTAGTAAAATGAGACATTGGACGTCCCATCTCCTGTAGGCTGATTTACAAGAGTGGTCGATCACAGCCACGGCCAGAAGGAGTGACATGAGCATCGAATCCCAGGTAGTGTCTCCGGCCCGCTTCAGCGCTCAAATCAGGTCCCATGCGCTGCAGACGCGCATTATGGACCTCATCCTAGAACAGGGACTGGACGTCGGGGACGCATTGCCCACCGAAAGTGAGCTGTCGGCGGTGCTGGGTGTCGGGCGCAACACTGTCAGGGAATCCCTGAAAGTACTTCAGGCGCTAGGGGTGATCGAGATCCGGCATGGGTTCGGCATGTTCGTCGCACCGAACAACTTCAGCGCGCTGACCGACGGGCTGGCCTTCCGCGGCCGGCTGTCGCTTCGGCACCGGGGCGAAGAGGCCATGGAGCTGATTGACGTGCGTCAAGCGCTGGAATCCGGCCTCATCGGGTCCGCGATCGACCTCATGACCGACGGGCAGCTCGGCGACCTCCGCGGCACCATGGAACTGATGGAAGCGGCTGCGGAAGCGGGGCAACCCCTGGCCGAACTGGACGCGGAATTCCACCGCAAGCTCTACGCCCCCCTGAACAACGAGCTGCTCATCAATCTCATGGACGTCTTCTGGAAGGTCTATCGGCAGATCCATCAGGCCCTGGGCTCAGGCCCTGTCGACCTGGCAGAGCAGGCCCGCGTCCACTGGGAGATCTACCAGGCCGTAGCCGACAAGGACAAGACCCTGGCCTCCGAGCGACTGCAACGCCACTTTGATGGCATCCGACTGAAACTCAAGGACGTCGCGGCCCGGTAGCTGTCCGCCGGGGCCAAACCGCCCACGCCCAAATGGAGAACCACCGAAGAAAGCGCTTCCCGTGATGGAAATTTTTGTTGTGCCCAACGCCGGGGGAACCGGCGCCGTTGCTGCCGGCATCCTGGCCGCCGTCATCCGCAGCCGCCCCGACGCCGTCCTCGGCGTTGCCACGGGAGGCTCACCCCTGCCCGTGTACGAGGCCCTGGCGGGCCACCGTCTGGACATGTCCGGTGTGCGCGGTTTCGCGCTGGATGAGTATGTCGGGCTGCCAGCGGGCCATCCGCAGAGCTACGCCGAAGTGGTGCGCCGCGAAGTGACGGAACGGCTGCACCTGGACCCCGCCCGTGTCTTCGTCCCCGACGGCGGTGCGGCGAATCCTCAGGAGGCGGCGCAGGACTACGACCGCGCCATCGCACGGGCCGGCGGGATTGACGTGCAAATCCTGGGGATCGGACACAACGGGCATCTGGCCTTCAACGAACCGGGCTCCGCCCTGGACTCGCGCACCCGGGTGGAAGCCCTGACGGAGCGAACACGCCGGGCCAATTCCCGGTACTTCGACAGCCCCGGTGATGTCCCCCTGCGCTGCATTACTCAGGGCCTCGGAACGATTATGGAAGCCCGGCAGTTGCTGCTCGTGGTTCATGGGGAGGACAAGGCCGACATCCTCTGCGAGGCGCTGACCGGTCCCGTTTCCCCCGAGTGCCCGGCCTCAGTGCTGCAGCTGCACCCGCACGTGACAGTGGTCGCCGATGAGGCAGCGGCGGCGCGGCTCGCGGACGTCCCGGCAGCATCCGGCGGCGGAACGGAACCGGTCAAGGTGCGTGCGGCAGCAGCCGTCGCCTGAACCGGTCGCCGCCCGAGACGGGCGGCAACCGGCGGCGGATCAGGCGGGGAGGCCCAGGAGCTGCCCGCCGCGCAGAACAGCGGCCAGTTCGAAGTGCTGGTCGACGGCGATGATGTCGGCGCGCATTCCGGCGCGGAGGCTGCCGATTTCGGATTCCAGGCCCAGGACGCCTGCGGGGACGAGGGATGCCGCCATCACGGCATCGGCAGGGCGTACCCCCGCCGCGATGGTCGTGCGGACAACCGCCAGCAGGGTCGCCGTTCCTCCGGCGAGGGCGCCGTTGCTCCGCAGCGTGGCCACCCCGCCGAGCACCACAACGTCGGAGGGGCCCAGCACGTAGTCCCCGTCGGGCAGCCCGGTTGCCGCCATCGAGTCCGTCACCAGAGCGATGTTCCCGGCTCCGGCCAGATCAAAGACCATCCGGACTGTCTCCGCGTCCAGGTGGACCCCGTCGCCGATGAGTTCGACCACGACGGACCCGGCGGACGCCAGCCGCAGGCAGGCCGCGACCGGCCCGGGGCTCCGGTGGTGCAGCGGCGGCATTCCATTAAACAAGTGGGTCACGGTTGGCCGGGCGTGCCGTCCGAAACGTCCCGTGGCGCTGCCAATCAGGTCCGCGGCGTTCGCCAGGGAGGCAGCTGTCGTCCGGGCATCGGCGTCGGTATGGCCCAGCGAGGGGGTGACGCCGGCCTCGGTGAGCATCCGGACCAGCTCGCCGGCGCCCGGAAGCTCGGGGGCGTAGGTCATCGTCCGCAGGGTCCCGTCCGCGGCCTCCAGCATGTGCCGGAGCATGTCCGGATCGGGGTCGCGGAGCCAGTGCGGGTTCTGCGCGCCGCAGCGGGCGTGCGAGAGGAACGGCCCTTCGGAATGGATGCCCGCGATGAGCCCGTCGGCGGCCAGCGCCTTGAGTACGCCGAGCGACCGGAGCAGTTCACCGCCGGAGGCTGTGACGAGGCTGGCCAGCAGTGTGGTGGTCCCGTTGCGGTGCAGGAAGTCCACGGCCTGCCGGCACGCGTCATCGTCGCCGGTCGGGAATCCGCCGCCGGCGGCGCCATGGCAATGCAGGTCCACGAGCCCGGGCAGAAGTGAGCTGCCGTGCGGCAGCGGGATCTCTTGCGCATCGGGAAACTGCGCGGCATCGAAGCCGCTGCCGGGTCCCGCGTAGGCAATCCGGCCACCAGCCACCGCCACCACGGAGTCCGCGGCACAGGCGCCGTCGCTGAGGAGGGTTCCCCGCAGGACGTAGCCGGGGGCGGTCGCGGTGTGGCGGGATTCCGTCATGGAGTCAGTCCTCAGGAGTGAAGCGCGGCGGTGAACCAGCCGGTAATGGTGGCCGGGTGGGTGATGGCGGTGCCGACGACGACGGCGAACGCGCCGGCGTCGAGCGCCTGGCGGGCCTGGCCCGGCGTGTGGATCCTGCCTTCGGCGATGAGTGGCCTCCCGAGGCCGGCCGCGGCGATCTGCTCCAGCAGCTCCAGGTCAGGTCCGTGGGTTTTGGCGCGTTCACCGGTGTAGCCGGCGAGGGTGGTGCCGATCAGGTCCGCCCCGGCCTCGACCGCGGCCGCAGCGTCGTCGAATGAGCCGCAATCCGCCATGACGAGCGCCTGGGAGCCGGCCCGGACCCCGGCGACGGTCGCGGCCAGGCTCAACCCGTCCGGTCGCGGGCGGCGGGTGCCGTCGATGGCTACGACGTGCGCTCCGGCATTGGCCACGGCCATGGCATGCCGCAGCGTCGGGGTGATGAAGACGCCGTCATGGCCGTCCTTCCAGAGCCCGATAACCGGGACCTCGACGGCGGCGCGGGCGTGCTGGATATCGGCCAGCCCCTGGACCCGGACGGCCGCGGCACCGCCGATGACCGCCGAGGCCGCGAGTTGCGCGGTGGTGCGGGGGTCCCGCATCGGTTCACCGGGGTATGCCTGGCAGGAAACGATGAGCTGGGAGCGGAGGGACTCAAGGCCCGCGGGGGTAAGGATCATGTCTGCCTGGTTTCTGTTGTGCGGCCCGGTGGAGGCGGACGGGGGTCAGTTGAAGACTAGCCTTGCGGCGCCGACGATGGCTGCGGAATTTTCCAGCGTGGCGCGGAGGACAGGCACACGCACCAGCGGGTCCAGGAGCTCCCGGCGCAGGGCGGCTTTCATGGGCTTCCACCACAGCTCACCGGCGTCGGCCAGGCCGCCGGAGACCACCACGATCTCGGGGTCCAGCACGTTGACGAGGCCGCCGACGGCCTGGCCGGCGGCAGCGGCCGCCGTGCTGACGGCCGTGCGGGCCGCAGGGTGGCCGTCGTGCGCCAGTGCAAATACCGCGCGGGTATCCGGGACGGCGGCGGACCCGCCCAGCCGCAGGAAAGCCGCGTGGATGGCCGGTCCGGAGGCCACGGCTTCCACATGGCCGGAGCCGCCGCAGGTACACGGCAGCGCCTCGGCGCCCGCGTACGCGTACGGGGACGCGAAGTGTCCGACGTGACCGCCCACGAAGCGGTGGCCAAGGACTGGCCGGCCGGCCAGCACCAGGCTTCCGCCCACGCCGGTTCCGAAGGCGATCAGCAGCGAGCTCGCCGTCCCGGCCGCCGCCCCGCGCCAGGCTTCGCCGAGCGCATGGGCGTGGACGTCATTCACGGCGCGGACCGCGCCGGGGGGAAGCCCCAGCCGCCGGGCCAGGCCCTCGGCCAGCGCCGTCCCGGCCCAACCCTGGATGGCGTCCGTCGCGGAAACCACCACACCGCGCCCGGCATCGACCACCCCGGCGGAGCCCACCCCCACCCCGACGACGGAGAGGCCGTCGGCCTGGGCGCGGAGCAGCATCCGGGAAACGAGCGCCGCGGTGGCGTCCACGACAGCCTCGCTGCCGGAACGGTTCAGCGTCGGAATCGTCTCCGAGAACAGCAGTGCGCCGTCCTCCGAGACCACCCCGGCCGCCGTCTTGGTGCCGCCAAGGTCCACGCCGACAGCGTGCGCCATGTTTCTCCTCAGTCCTGGGTCGTTGCGGGCGTGCTGGACAGAGCCTAGATCAGGCCGTTGCGTTCGAGGATGACCTTGATCGCGGTGGTCTCGTCCTCGTTCAGCGCGGGCATCGGCGAGCTCATGGTGTTGGACTCGATGATGCCCATGAGCTGCAGCGCCGTCTTGAAGGCACCCAGGCCCGCCGCGCCGCCGGAGACCCGGCCGTTGGGGGTGTAGACGATCTCGAACAGGTCGGCGATGCGGTCCTGTTCGGCGGCAGCCCTGGCCCAGTCGCCGGCTGCTGCGGCGTCCATGAGGTTCCGGTAGCCGCGGGGGTCCACGTTGCCCAGACCCGGGACGACACCCTGCGCTCCGCCGAGGAGGGCGCCGTCGACGACGACCTCGTGACCGGTGAAGATGTCGAAGTTGGGGATGTCCCGGGCGGCCAGCAGGAGCTGGCGGAAACCGACGTCGTCGCCGGAGGAGTCCTTGACGCCGGCGATCACGCCGTCCCGGCCGAGCCGGACCAGCAGGTCGGTGGGCAGCTTGAAGTGAGTCCGGACGGGGACGTCGTAGGCGAAAATCGGTGTGCTGACGGCGTCGTGGATGGCGCGGAAGTGGGTTTCCGTCTCCTCCGCGTTGCCGATCGCGTAGTACATCGAGGTCACCACAATCGCGTCGGCGCCGAGGTCGATGACCTTGCGGGCCTCCTCGATGACGCGGTTCGTGGTCTGTTCGTTGGCTCCGACGATCAGCGGAACGCTGCCGGAGTTGGTGGCGGCGATGGTGCTGACGACGAGCTCGCGCTCGGCGTTCGTCAGGTAGGGAACCTCGCCGGAGGATCCGAGGACGAAGAGGCCGGACACGCCGCCGTCGAGGAGGTGCCGGGTGAGGTTCTGCAGCGAGCCGGTGTCGATGCTGCCGTCGGCGTGGCGGGGGGTGACGACCGGGGGGATGACGCCCTGGAATTGGGTAGACAAAGGTAGCTCCAATGATGGTTCGGTGGACTGGGACAAGATGGGGGAATCAGGGGTGCAGCAGGCTGGGCGCGGCGCCAAGCAGCTTCTTGGTGTAGTCGTTGCTGGGATGGTCGAAGACCTGCGCGGCCGGCCCCTCTTCGACAATTTCGCCGAAGTACATGACGCAGATCCGGTCCGAGACATAGCGGACCGTCTGGATATCGTGCGAGATGAAGACCATGCCGAGGTTCAGCTGGGTCTTCAGGTCCGAGAGCAGGTTCAGCACCTGCGCCCGCACCGAGACGTCCAGCGCCGAGGTCGGCTCATCCGCGACAATGATGTCCGGGTCCAGGGCCAGAGCGCGGGCAATGGCAACGCGCTGGCGCTGGCCGCCGGATACCTGCGACGGCGTGACCTCGGCGGCGGAGTAGGGCAGCCCGACGAGCGCGAGCAGGTCCTTGACCTTCGCGGCCCGCGTCGCCGCGGTGCCGATCCCGTGGATCTTGAGCGGGTCGGTGAGGATATCCTGGATGGTCATGCGGGGGTTGAGCGCCGTGGAGGGGTCCTGGAAGACCACCGAGACCGTGCGGCCAAATTCCTTGCGCAGGGCGGCGTTCCGCTTGATGGCGGGCTTCCCGTGGAACAACACCTCACCTGACGTGGGGGTCTGCAGCCCCACCAGCACGGAGGCCAGGGTGGATTTGCCGCAGCCGGATTCGCCGACGATCCCCACGGTCTCGCCGCGGCTGATGGTGAAGTCCACCCCGTTGACGGCCTTGACGATGTTGGGCCGGAAGAGGCCGCCGGTGCGGGCCCGGTGGTGGACCTTGACGTTTTTCAGTTCAATCACGGGTTTCCCGGTTGATGTGCTCACTTGGCATCCTCCTTGAGGTGGCTGGCCCAATAGTGGTCGCTGGCTTCGCCACCGGCGGACTCCACAGCCGTCAGGACGAGCCGCTGGTCCGGGTTGGCGTCGGGCCGCAGCGAACGGGGGGCGAACCTGTCGCCGGCGGCGAACTCCCGGGGCGAGGGCACGGTGCCGGGGATCTGGTGCAGCCGGGCGGCGTCGGCCTCAATGGAGAGCACGGCGCCGAGCAGTCCGCGGGTGTATTCGTGCTGGCGGTTCTGCAGCAACGCGGATGCCTGCGCGGACTCCACGACCTGCCCGGCATACATCACGGTGATGCGGTGCGCGAGCGACGCCACCAGGGCGAGGTCGTGGCTGACGAACACCATGGCGAAGCCCAGCTGTTCGCGCAGCTCGTTGAGCAGCTGCACCACCTGGTGCTGGACGGTCACGTCCAGGGCGGTGGTGGGCTCGTCCGCGACCACGATGCGGGGGGAGCGGGACAGCGCCATCGCGATCAGGACACGCTGCCGCTGGCCGCCGGAGAGCTCATGCGGGTAGCTGGCGAGGGTGCGGACGGGGTCCAGTTTGACCATTTCCAGAAGCTCGGCCGGCGTCTTGCGACCGCCGCGGCGGGTGAGCTGTTCCAGCTGGTCCTTGATTTTCATCGAGGGGTTGAGCGAGCTCAGCGCGTCCTGGTACACCATGGCGATCTGCTGGCCCCGCAGCCCTTCGTAGGCCTTGGCGCTGCTGTTGCCGGTTGCGGGGTCCAGCAGCTCCTTGCCGTCGAAGGTGATCGAGCCGGAGATCTTGGCCGTCTTGGGCAGCAGGCCCATGATGGCCAGCGAGGTGATGGACTTGCCGCAGCCGGATTCGCCGACGAGCCCCATGGTTTCACCCTCGCGGACGCTGAAGGAGACGTTGTCCACGATGGCGGTGTCGCCGAAGCGGCCGGGGAAGCGGATGGAAAGGTTCTTGACCTCAAGGACCGTGCGGGCGCTATCCGGGACCTGGGGGAGGCGGTCCGTCCGGACGGCCTCGACGGCGGTCAGCAGCTTCAGCTCCTGGTCCAGCAGAGCGTGCGAGGTGACCGTCGAGGCCTCCCTCTCCTGCGGGAATCCGGCTTCGGGAACGGCATCGCCGGCGGCGCCGCGGACGCCGTCGAGCTCATGCTGCTCCACCACGGAGCCCTGGGCCACGGACGTGCCGATCTCGGCGTCGACGGCGACGGCGGCGGGGGAGGACCCGTCGTCGTCCTTCACGACAGGGGCCCGGCGGAGCTTCGGATTCACCATGGCATCGGTGAGGCCCTCGGCCAGGATGTTCAGGGCGAGCACCGTGAGCAGGATGGTGAGGCCGGCGAACGTGGTGGCCCACCAGCCGCCGGAGAGGACAAGGTTGCGGCCATAGGAGATCACATTGCCCCACGACGGTGCGGGGTCCTGGACTCCGGCGCCGAGGAACGAGAGCGAGGCCTCGAGAATGATCGCGTCCGCGACCATCACCGTCGCGAAGACCAGGACCGGGGCCGCGGTGTTGCGGACGATGTGCTTCAGCAGGAGGTAGAACCGCCCGGCCCCGATCACCCGGGCGGCCCGGACATAGTCTTCCCCGTATTGGGAGAGCACGTTGGCGCGCACCACCCGGGCGAGCTGCGGCGTGTAGATCACCGCGATGGCCACGATGATGGTGGGCACCGTGTTGCCGAACGCGGCCAGCAGCACCGCGGCCAGGGCGATGCCCGGGAAGGCCATGAGGATGTCCATGAGCCGCATGATCAGTTCGTTGACGGGTTTGCTGGAGGTCGCGGCGAGGGAGCCGAGCAGCGCACCGGCGGCGACGGCCAGCGAGACCGCGCCCAGGCCGATCATCAGGGAGGACTGGGCGCCGTAGAGCAGGCGCGAGAAGATGTCGCGGCCCAGCCGGTCGGTGCCGAAGAGGTGCTCGCCGCCGGGCGCCGTCGCCGGAATGAAGGACTCCAGGGGATCGTGCGGGGCGATGAGGGGCGCAAAGACGGCGGACAGGGTGATGGCCACCAGGAAGACGAGGGCGAGCCGGGAGGTCCAGGGGAGGGCCTTGAACCGGACACCGGGGGCGCTGAGGCGCTCAGCGAGTTTGCTGCGCATGGGTCAGACCGTCCTGATTCGGGGGTTGATGAGCAGGTAGAGAAGGTCGACGGCGATGTTCACGAGCACGAAGGTGACCGAGATGGTCAGGACCACGCCCTGCACCAGGTTGACGTCGAGGTTGGTGATGCCGTTGAGGATCAGCTGGCCCATGCCGGGCAGCGCAAAGATCATTTCAATCACGACGGCGCCGCCAAGCAGGTAGCCGATCCGCAGTCCCAGCACGGTCACCGGGGTGACCAGGGCGTTCCGGAGGACGTTTTTGGACACGACCTCCCGGTAGGGGACACCGTTGCCGATTGCTGTCCGGACGTAGTCGCGGTCCAGTTCCTCGACCATCGAGGTGCGGACCACCCGGATGAGGGAGGCGGAGACCGGGATGGCGAGGGCCAGGGCCGGGAGCGTCATCGAGTTCAGCCACCCGCCGAAGCCGGATTCGGGCGCCGCGATGCCGCCCGACGGGAAGGAGGGGTTGGCGCCGAGGGCGAACCACTGGATCAGCAGGATGCCCAGCCAGAAGGACGGCGTTGCCACGGCTGCGATGGAGAAGACCCGGACCAGTTGGTCCTGCCATTTGTCCCGGTACAGTGCGCCGATGATGCCGAACGGAAGCGACAGCATGACGGCGATCAGCACCCCGAGGAAGGTGAGCTGGAGGGTCAGTGGAAACGCGGTGGCGATCATGTCGGCCACCGATTTCGCCGGCGGTGTGGTGACTCCGAGGTCGAACTGGAGCAGCTTTGCCAGGAACCGGAAGTACTGCAGCACCAGTGGGTCGTTGAGGCCGTTGTTCTGGCGGTATTGTTCCTTGGCTTCCTCACTGGCGCCGTCGCCAAGTGCGCTGCTCGCCTGGTCGCCGGGGGCGGCCTGCAGGACGAGGAATACCAGCAGGGTAATGCCCAGGATCATCAGGGGCAGCGCAGCAAGTCTGCGGCCCAGCAGACGCAATATCGTGACCAAAGTTGTCTCCGGAATTCGTGGAAGTGTGTCCCGGCCTCAGCCGGCGCGGGTGGCAAGTACTGCGGTCCGGGCGGAAGGGGGGCCCGCCCGGACTGCAGTCATTCGGCCTGGATCAGGCGGTGCGGCCGACGCCGATGAAGCCGACTCCGGTGGTTGGCAGCGGCTTGAAGCCACTGAGCTTCTTGGCATCCCAGGCGCTGGGAAGCTGGCGGTGGAAGATCGGGTACAACGGGAGCTCCTCGGACACCAGATCCACGATATCGCCGGTCATTTTCTTCGCCTCAGCCTTGGTGGACTGGCCGGCTTTTGCCATGAGGTCCACCAGAGTGGCCCTTTCCGGAGTGGAGGCCCAGTATGCCCGGCCCTTCATCCAGGTGTCGCCGGCGTAGAACCAGCTCAGCAACAGGTCGGCGTCGTTGCCGAAGACGGAGGGATCGCCCGGGGCGGCGACGACGGAGTAGTCTCCCTTGCCCACGCGGTCCGTGTACAGCGCGCCGGACTGGAGGTTCTTCAGGGTGACCTTGACGCCGGGGATCTTGTTCCAGGATTCCAGCATCAGCGGGGCCACATCCTTGACCCAGGCCGTGTCCGTGGTGAGCAGCTCGAACGCGAGGTTCGTGACACCGGCCTGCTTCAGCAGGTCCTCGGCCTTCTTGGGGTCATAGCCGTAAACGTTCTTGGCCTTGACGTAGTCCGGGTGCCCCTCCTGGAAGTAGGAGCTGGCGGCCTTGGCGTTCCCGAACAGCGCCTTCTTGATGATGGAGTCCTTGTCCAGGCCATAGTGCAGGGCCTGGCGGACCAGCTTGTTGTCGAACGGGGCCTGGGCGCAATTGAACATCAGGAAGAGCAGGCCGAAGGACTGGACGGATTCCACGGTCGCCTTCGATTTCAGTCCCTCAATGTCGAGGTAGGGAACATCCTCGATCGCCTGCACACGGCCGGACTGAATCGCCGTGACACGGGCGGCCGCGTCGGAGAGCAGGAGCCAGTTCATGCCCTTGGCCAGTGCGGGCATGGGGCCGTTGTAGTCCGGGTTTGCCTCAAACACGATCTTGTCGTCCTTGACTGCGGAGACCAGCTTGTACGGGCCCGTGCCGACCGGCTGCGCGTCGAATGCCTTGAGCTGGTCGGAGCCGAGCGGGAAGTTCGCCACGGCCTTGGGGACGATCTTGACGACGGAGATACGCGGGGCGAAGCCGGGGAAGGCGTACTTCAGCGTGAACTCTACGGTCTTCGCGTCGACGGCCTTGACGTCCTGGATGAACGGGATGAACTGGGAGAACAGCGATTTGTTCGCAGGGTCCATCACGCGGGTGAAGGAGAAGACCACGTCCTCGGCGGTGACCGGGGAACCGTTGTGGAACTTGGCACCGTCGCGGAGTGTCACCTGGTACGTGGTGTCGTTGATCTGCTTGGGATCGGCGGCAGCGAGGGCGTTATATGGCTCGCGGGTGGCGGGATGCAGTTCCACTAGGCCCTCGTAGACGTGCAGGTTGGCGGCCAGCGGCGTGGCGCCGGAGGACGACAGCGGGTCGAACCCGGTCGACAGGGCGTATGAGATGCCCACTTCGATGATGAGGTCTTTGTTGATCGGTGCGGTGTTGGCGGCAGCTCCCGCCGTCGTGGTGGCCGCACCGCCGCAGGCGGCGAGGGAGGTCGTGAAAGCCGCGGCCACGCCCAGCGCGCCCGACAGCTTGAGGAAGCTCCGGCGGCTGGCGTCATTGACCAGCGGCAAGTTCGTTGATGTCCTGCTCATAATTTGCCTCACCATTCGAATATATTTATCGGATGTAGGACGTCCGATGCTTGTAGAGAAAACTGTAAGGGGCATCACATGGGCCCGTCAAGCGGATGAGGTGCCGCACGCCGGCGGACCCACAAGTCGACGTCCGCAGCGAAGAGCTGTCAGCTATCCCGGCCATCCGCGGCCTCGAACTTCCCTACCGCGCGTGGGGAGGGGATCCGTGGCCCGCCGGGGCGGACGCCGGGTGGTCAGCCGTAGTCACTGCAATCCCAGGAACCATGCAACGGGTCGCCGGGGACGCCCGGTTCGGTCTCGCCTCCTCGGACCGGGAAGGTCGTCGGGCCGCCCTTGACTTCACGGCGGGCATCCTGAGCCATGTCGCGGACCTTCGGGATCACGGGCACCGGGTGGAGGCGGTCGCGCTGCACTCCGCACCGTCCGGGCATGGCTCCCCGGCTGCCTTCGCGGAGTCGCTCGGGGAAATCCTTGGGTGGGACTGGCAGGAGACCTCCCTGGTGGTCGAACACTGCGACACTCCGCGTGCCGGGCTGGTTCCCGAAAAGGGTTTTCTCTCATTCCGTGACGAGACCGATATCGTCCGGGCGTTCCGGGAGCAGGGCCGGGACGTCGGCATGCTCGTGAACTGGGCCCGGTCCGTCATCGAGACCGGCGGGAGCCGCACGGCCGCAGACCACGTGGCCGGGGCACGCGAGGCCGGCGTCCTCAGCGGGCTGATGTTCTCCGGTTGCTCGCCGGAAACCACCGAGTTCGGGTATCCGTGGATCGATGCCCACCTGCCCGCCGTCGAGGTCGAGGGGGCCCCGGCCAGCTCCCTGCTCAACGCCCGCGAGATCGCCCGATGTCTCGGCGAAGCCGCCGAACCGCCGATCATCGGTCTCAAGATCGGCTTGCCCCGGGAAGCTGTAGCAGCCTCCGAGCGGGCAGCGCGGGTGCGGCAAATGTGCGCGCTCGTGATGGCGAACGCCGGCTGAAAGGCGGATCCCAGGCCCCAAAGGGGCCTCAGGGGCCGAGGCTAGTCTCCACCTGAACCGCACCCGTGGCCAGGTCGAAATGGAATATTCGCCCGATTCGCACGTCCTGATCGCCGTAGGTCCCTTCGCCAACGAAGGTGAGCGTGAGGACGCCCCGGGCCACGTCCTGGTCCGTGACCGTGTAGCTGGGCGTGAAATAGAGGGTTTCCTCGGCCGGGGCAAGATCCGCGGCCGAGAATGCCTCGGCGCCGGGTCCGGACAGCCGGACGGCCGTTGCCGTCCGGGCGCCGTCATTCCGGGTTCTTCCCGTGAAGGCAAGGATGTCGCCTGCTTTGTAACCGGGGATGATCACGCCATAGTTCAGGTCCTGCGCCTCGCGGCTCCCGATGACCTGTGTGCCGGGCGAGTAGCCCAGGCCGATCTCCTTCCACGTCTGTACACCCCAGTCCCCGCTGTCCGAGGAGATGCTGTGGAACTTCCCGACGTTCTGCCAGACGGCGGGCCGGCCGGGGGTGACGGAGCGCAGTTCCATGTCGAAGACGAGACCGGCCCCCGAGGTGGCAGGCGAAATGATCTTGGCGGCGGTCAGCTGGGCCGAAAGCTGCTGGGCCGGGAGGGAACAGAAGACGATTTCCCGGTACCCCTGGCGCTCATACAGGACGCCGATATTGCCGTCTGGCAGCCGCGTCGCCGTCGAATAGGCTGAGCTGCCCGGGCAGAGAACCAGCTTGGCGGGCCAGGTCAGCCCATTGTCGGGGGAAAGGCTGAGGACCGTGTTGCGCCGCAGCCCGGTGTCGTGATTGTTGCTGGCCAGGAGCCACGAATTTGTGGACTCCGAGGCGAAGGTTCCCAGGACCGGCGCGCCGTCAAAACGCACCAGCGAGCCGTTGTCGCTGGGATCAGGCAGGTCCTCGACCGGAAGCAAGGGACCCCAGCTGTGGCCGCCGTCCTCCGATACGGCCGCGAGGCGGCGGGGAGTGGCCCGGCTGTGCAGGAGGAGCCGGCCGTCCGCGAGGGCGGCGACCTTGTTCTCGTTGGGGCCGATTCCGCCGGGCCCGGCGCCGAGAAGTTCCCCGAGCGTCCAGTTTTCGCCGTGGTCATCGCTGTAGGCGGAGGCTGCCATGATGGCCCCGCCGGCCAGGACGACAAACTGCTGCACCAGACGTCCGCGGAACGGCCCCGTATGGATCTGGATACCCTGCCCCGCGGACGCGAAGATCCCCGTGATGGCGGGAGCCTCGCGGCCGGAGATTCCGGCTGCGGCCCGGCGGACCTTCAATTGTCCGGTGATCCGCCGGTGCTGCCAGGTCAACCCGTCGTCATCGGAGAAGCTGACATCGCAGTGTTGCACCTCGTCTTCCGGTTCCAGTCCTGTCCTGGCTTCGAAGAAACCGGCGTGGGTCCCCGCGGCGTGGAACATGAAGATCCGTCCGGTTTCGGCATCAACCAGCAGGCTCGGGTCGCCATAGCCGTGCAGCCCGACGCCGGTTCGCACCACCTGCTGGCTCTCCCAGGTCCGCCCGCCATCGGTGCTGCGGCGCAGTAAAAGATCAATCGGGCTCGGGAGATCATCGAGGTTGGGACGGCCATCGTAGGCAGCAAGGACGGTGCCCCGCAGTGAGACGGCCAGAGCCGGGATCCGGTATTGCCGGTATCCGCCGGCACCGCGGACCGCGAGCACGTGCTCAACGTCGGGACGGGCCAGCGGAATATCCGGGGACCCAACAAGGTGAAGGTGGGATGTCATATGTCCATCCTAGGGCGCTGGCCCGGGGCTCCGCGGCGGCGATCCGGAGGCGGGGGCGGCAGACATGGGCGATATGTCGTAGGGCGGGCGGTGAAATTCTTTGCATCTCTTTTGCCTCCGCGTGGGTTCCATAATGTGCGCGAACCCCGACGACTGGCATTAAAAAAATAAGTGGGTATGGTGATGGGTAGGTAGCGTTTAGAAAGGCGTGATTCCAGTGTCAGAAAAGTCTCCCAGAAATAGTAGTACCAAAAAAACGGGAAAATCGATTCTCGAAAAGAGAGCCGAAAAAAGGGCAAAAACCGAAACCAGCGAAAATCTCTTCGCAAAGCCGCGCAAAAATCAGCGGTGACACGGCGCCCATGGCGGCCCACCGGCCGCATGGGCGCCCGAGTCCCCTTTGCCGCTAAGGGTTCGGACTTAATTCGATTCGGGAGCCGAATTTGCACGCGGAGCGACAGGTGCCGGGGTGTATCTAAATGCCCGAAACGGGCCGCCTAATTCCCGCCTGGGCCACATGTCAAAACTTTCGGGGTCGGCGCCCGTTCAATCACAGAAAGGATGAGTCATGCGCGCGAAACGCATTGCCCTGATTATCCCGGCAGGCCTACGTGAGCCCATCCGCGCCGAAAGAATCAACACGGCCCTGGTCGCGCGACAGACCCTGGTTGAAGGAAACGTCGAAGCAATCACCGGTAAGGATTGGCACGTTTATCTGAACGACGAGGCAGACTTTATCCCGCTGCCACTCAATCCCCGTGCCGAAGTGCTGATCCGCGAAGCAGGTTTACCTCTCGGGGAGACCGTCAGCGGGACGGCTGTGTTCCTCGGCCACGAGGACAACGGTGATGAAGCAGATGCGCCGGCACACCTGCTCCAGCTGGCCGAACGCCTCTTCTGCACCGCGCTGGCCGCCTAGCAACAAGGGAAGATCCGCGCAGCGAAGCCCTTTTCAATCGCTGCACCGGGGGCAACGGTCTGAAGCTAGCGCAGCACGACGGTTCGGTTGCCCTGAAGGAAGACGCGGCCTTCGCAGTGCCAGCGGGGCGCCCTTGAAGCTGGGCTGAAAGGCCCGGCACCACGTCACGAGCTTCGAAGAGACCATCCGGAAGGTGCTCTAGGCACGGGGCCGGTGTTAGGCCCAGAATCGGAATCGGAAACGAGAGGACTCGCGGAATGGCCATCGAAGTTCGTCCGGCGACGCAGTTCGAGGACGTAAAGGCAGTGCTGGGCCCCAAGCGGCCTGATGCCAACGTGTGCTGGTGCCTGAGCTACCGCATCCCCTCCAGGCAGCACCTGGGGTTGCGCGGCCCGGAGCGCGGGGAACTGGTCAGGCAGCTGACCGGCCAGGATCCGCCGCCCGGCGTGCTCGCGTACGACGGCGAGGAGGTGGTGGGCTGGGCGGCTGTCCATCCGCGCGCCGACACCAGTTTTGCCCGCAATCGCAAGATCCCCCACGTGGACGACCTCGACGTGTGGTCGGTGTGGTGCATTCGGGTGCGGCCCGGGCACCGCGGCAAGGGAATCTCCCACCAGCTGTTGAAGGGCGCCGTCGACTTCGCCCGCAGCTACGACGCGCCGGCCATCGAAGGCTATCCGGTCGATAACCAGGGCCAGCACGTGGACCTCACCATGGCCTATGTGGGCACCCGGAAGCTCTTCGAAGAGGCCGGGTTCGCGAAGGTCTCCACCACGGACTCCGTCATCAACGGCTTTCCGCGCGTGCTGATGCGCCTGGATCTCAATGAGAGTATGGATCATGGCTTCGAAGAATGACCCCGCATCCGACCCCGACGTCGACGCGGAGGGCCAGCATGGCGGTGTCCAGTCAGTGGACCGGGCGCTGGCGGTTTTGCAGATCCTGGCCAGGGACGGCCATGCGGGCGTAAGCGAAATCGCCGCGGAGATGGGAATCCACAAGTCCACCGTCTCCCGGCTGCTCGGTTCGCTGGTGAGCAGGGAGATGGTCCACCAGAATAGCGAGCGCGGCAAGTACCAGCTGGGCTTCGGCATCCTGAGGCTGGCAAGCTCCATTCCCGGTCGGCTCAGCCTGGTCCGTGAGGCCCGGCCGGTAATGGAAAGCCTTGCCGAGGAATTCAAGGAGACGGTGAACCTCGCCGTGCTGCGCTCCAACTTCGCCGTCAACGTGGACCAGGCCATGGGTCCGTCAACACTGGCTACTTATGACTGGGTGGGCAGCCTGACGCCGCTCCATGCGACGTCGAGCGGGAAAGTGCTGCTGGCGGCACTGTCCGCTGACGAACGGGACCGCGTCCTGAAGGAAACCGGGCTTCCGGCCCGGACGCCGCGGACCATCACCAACAGGAACAAGCTCGAAACGCAGCTCCTCGACGTCGCCCGCGACGGCTACGGAGTTGTCCGCGAGGAGTTCGAAATCGGCCTCAACTCGATGTCCGTGCCGGTGTACAACCATGTGGGCGCAGTAATCGGGGCGGTCAGCATTTCCGGGCCCGCCTTCCGTTTTGATCCGGAAAAGGCGCCGGGACTCCTCGAGGCGTTGAAAGAGGCCGGGCTACAGATCAGCGCAAAGATGGGCTACACGGGCGCCCCGTGATCGTGCCTGTGGCCGGGCTGCGGTCCTTCGCGTGGGGGGCTTGATGTGATGGCGTAGTACCGGCGGTCCTGGCCCTCCTCGATTCCCGGAATCAGGTCGAGGCCCACGGAGCCGTCCACGGCGAAGCCCTTGATGTCCTTGCCGAACTCCGCTCCGTGGCCCACAAAGTATTGAGCGATCCGGCCGTCCGCGAATTCGGGCAGTACTGGGATTTCCCAGTTGAACGGTCATGGTTTTATGGCTGATTCACGGGGCGGGACGCCGCCGCAGTCAGCGGGCACCGAGGTCACTGTCAACATACGAGCCGGGGCGATTTCCGTTGTCGTGTTGGCAATTGCAGCCCCCATCCAGCTGCAGCCGAACAGTCACTGGAGTTGAGGACTCCAACTGGATATTCACGAACTCCTTCCCGTCGCTGCTAACCCGGAGAGTCTGTTCTTGGTCGTGGTGCTGGGACATGTAAATAACCTTTGCCATGCGTTGGAGATGGGTGCTCGGCGGCACGGGCCGGAACAAGCCGCGTGCCGCCGAGGTGGGTTGCTACTTAAGGTGCGCAGCTATTTACTGTCCGGGTCCGGATGCCGGGCCTCGACCGCCGGGATGCTCCCCGTGGGAGTCCCTCCCAGACAGTCCGAGTCGGGGCACTTTTCGGCGCAGTCGTGCTTTGTTACGAGGTCGAACTGCACGCCGCCGTGTTGTTCCACGCCAGTGCGTATGGCCCGCTCCACTACGGATGTGGCCAGGCGACGCCGCAAGGAGAGGGGATCGCGACGCAGGTCCTTGGTGAGGGCAAAGCAGAGCAACAGCATGACGATGACGAACGGTAGCGCTGCCACGATGGTGATTCGTTGCAGGCCAGCCAAGGCTTCTGATGGTTCATCGCCTCCGGCCAGCAACATGACCGCCGCCACGGCGCCGGTGAGGCAGCCCCAGAAGATGACCACTCCGCGGCGGGGGTGCTCGGCGCCGTTGGAGCTGAGCGATCCCATCACGATGGAGGCAGCGTCGGCGCCAGTGATAAAGAAGATAGCGACCAGAACCATGGCCAGCACGATAACGGCCGTGGTAGCCCAGTCAGGCATGCTCAGGTTCTTAATCAGGTCGAAGAGCGCTCCGTCGAAGTTGACGGACGGTGTCCCGTTGACCATGGTGACCAGGCCGGGGGTATTGGCCTTGTCGGCTTCCTGCTGGACGTGGAAGGCGGCGCCTCCGAAGACGGCAAACCAGATCACGCTGACGACGCTGGGCACCAGCAGCACACCGGTGACGAACTGGCGGATGGTGCGGCCGCGGCTGATGCGGGCGATGAAGAGGCCCACGAAGGGAGTCCAGGAGATCCACCAGGCCCAGTAGAAGATAGTCCAGCTGGTCATCCAACTACGCAGTGACTCATCGCCGACCGCTTCAGTCCGGGACGACATCTCGGCCAGGTCGCGGGCGTAGTCGCCAACCGCGGAGGGGATCAAGTTAAGGATGAAAAGGGTGGGGCCGGCGACGAAGACGATGAGTGCTAGGACGACGGCCAGGACCATGTTGATGTTGGAGAGCCACTGGATGCCGCGGCTGATGCCAGAGACGGCCGAAGCGACGAAGCATAAGGTCAGGACGGCGACGATCGCCACGAGCACGGGGGTGCCGATTTCGCCGAACCAACCGTTGGAGGTCATGCCGCTGCCAATCTGCAGGGCGCCCAGGCCCAACGATGCAGCGGTACCAAACAAGGTGGCGAAAATGGCCAGGATATTGATGAACTTCCCGACTGGCCCTTCGACCGTCCTGACACCGAAGAGCGACGTGAAGGCGACGGAGATCAGTTGCCTGCGACCCAAGCGGTAGGTGCCGTAGGCCATTGCGATGCCGACAACTGCATACATGGCCCAGGGGTGCAGGGTCCAGTGGAAGATCGAGGTGGCCATGGCAGTCTGGATGGCTTCGGGGGTCCGTCCGTCCACGGTGCCGGGCGGGGGAGAGATGTAGTGGTAGAGCGGCTCGGCCACGCCGTAGAACATCAGCCCGATGCCCATGCCGGCGGCGAACATCATCGCGACCCAGGAGACAGTGCGGAATTCGGGCTTTTCGCCGTCCTTGCCCAGCGGGATGTCGCCGAACTTGCCCAGGGCCAGCCACAGGACGAAGATCACG
The DNA here is from genome assembly GCF_055412865.1 of Pseudarthrobacter ribosi. NCBI lineage: Bacteria > Bacillati > Actinomycetota > Actinomycetes > Micrococcales > Micrococcaceae > Pseudarthrobacter > Pseudarthrobacter ribosi. The sequence continues at coordinate 66,226 of NZ_JBVAYZ010000018.1, forward strand.
AAGAGAGATGCCATGAGCATGAAGAGCCATCCGGTGTACTCCATGACCCAGTTGAGGGCACCCGTGGAAGTGTCGGACAGACTGTCGCGTCCCACGAAGCCCCAGATAACAAAGGCAATGGCGATGACGCCTGTGATCCCGAACGTGATCTTGTCGAGAATGAGCTTATGGTTCCGGCGATCCGCAACTGCTTGCTCGGTCTTGGCATGACGCAGCTCTTCGAGGATCTGCTCGTACTCTTCGACGTCCGGCAAGGTGGTTGCGCCTCCTTCCTCCGGATCGAGGACAGCGGGGTTTCTGTCTACTTCGCCGGAGACACCAATGACTGCTTTACTCTTCTCCCCACTTTGAGGTTCTTCGTTACGCGGAGCCTCTGCCACCCCGGTGTCAGCAGGCAACTCCTCGGGTGTATGGGATTTTAGGTCACTATTAAAAGCCATGAGCGGGTCCTTTGCTCGGTGAGGCATGGGCCTGCGGTTAAACATGGCCCTCGGGAGTCAGACCGGGCGGAAGGTTGGGGGCCTCGTCCGATTCGATGATCATGATGTAGCCGTCGACGATTTGCACTTCGTGGGTGCGTAGCGGCAGTTTGGCTGGGGGTGCATCCAAGGCTCCAGTGCGGAGGTTGAACCTGGATGCGTGAAGGGGGCACTCGACCCAGCAGTCCTCTACGTAGCCGTCAGCCAGTGAGGCATCTTGGTGTGTGCACGTGTCGTCGATGGCGAAGATCTCGCCGGTTTCAGTGTGGAAAACGGCGATTGGCGGAGCAGTCTCGAGCCGTAGCGCCTCCCCGGCAGCGAGTTCACTGAGCGGGCAGGCCTTGTGCATGGGGCACCTCTTTTATGTTCAGGGGATTGAGTTTGCGCCAAGTGGGTTAGGACGGGATCGTTCCGCATGACTCAACGGAAATCGCACTAAGCAACAGATTGCGCCTGATAACGGCGGATGTCAAGGGTTTTCGCTGATATGGCGGGGATCTTGACACGCAACGTGGGATACGTCACGCTGTTGCATATCGCGATCACCGTTGCGTAAGAAGCAGTTGAGGTGTGAAGTATGGAGACGCTTGCTGTCGTTGGAGCATCCCTCGCCGGCCTCTCGGCTGCCCGTGCTGCCCGTGCGCAGGGTTTCGCCGGACGGCTGATCATCATAGGAGATGAACCACACCGTCCGTATGACAGGCCCCCACTGTCAAAGGACTTCCTCCTGGGCACAATTACGACTGAGGACCTCTTTCTGGAAACTGATGGAGACGGTCTCCAGGCAGAGTGGATTCTGGGCGTCGGTGCTCTCGGTTTGGACGCGGAGACCCGGACCATCCATCTGGCAGATGGACAATCCGTCACGGCTGACCGGATCGTCATTGCTACGGGCGCCCGTTGCCGGCAGATCCCCGCCTTGAAGGGCCTGGACAATGTCTTCACCCTGCGGACCATCTCGGACGCACAAGGACTGGCCTTAAAACTGGTTGCCGACGACCGCATAATCATTATCGGTGCCGGCTTCATCGGTGCTGAGGTCGCCTCTGCCGCTGCATCACGCGGCATGGATGTCACCATGATCAATAACAACGCCGCGCCATTCACCGCGCAACTTGGCCCGGACATGGGCGCCACGGTGGCGAAGCTCCACACCTCGAAAGGCGTCGAACTTATCTCAGGCACCGCGATCGAAGAGTTCGACACGACCGACCGAGAGGTCACCGGCCTCCTGTTGGCTGACGGACGCCGACTTCCCGCAAACGTCGTAGTGGTCGGAATTGGCGCCGCGCCGAACATTGAATGGCTCGAAGGCTCCGGGGTGAATCTTTGCGACGGCGTACTATGCGATTCCATGGGCCGCACCAATGTCCCAGGCATCGTCGCCGTCGGAGACTGTGCAGCATGGTTTGAAGGCGGACTCGGCCGACACCGCCGGGTTGAGCACTGGACCGGCGCGCTGGAGCGCGCTGCCCTCGCTGTCCAGGCGCTGCTCGACCACGGCGCGCCTCAGCAGCCGCTGAAACCGTCCTATTTCTGGTCCGACCAACACGGCGTGAAAATTCAGTTCGCCGGCCACTCTGCAGGGTACGACCGGTTGAAAATTGAAGCTGGCGACCCGCAGGACCACAACTTCCTTGCCATCTACTATCAGGGCGAGACCCCCGTGGCAGTACTTGGTATGAACCAACCGCGGCTGTTCACCAAGTGGCGTCGCAGCATCGGCAATCCCACTGCCAGGCCAGCCCCGACCGGGCTCTTTTCCGCAGCAGCATCGCTCGCAACACCAATTTCTTAGTCTTACCAAGCTTCCACACGCAATATCGCAGTGCACTTCTGAGGAGGAGAAATTTTGGCCCCTGAAGTAACCACCCCGAGCCTCATCCCCACGCTGCCGGGATCGACTTACGTGGATGCGGCCGTATTCCGCGCCGAGCAGGAGCGCATTTTTGAGCAAATGTGGTTCTGTGCCATCCGGGCCGCGGACCTGGACAAGCCCGGTGCTTGGCGGACCGTCCAGGTTGGCCGCGAGAGCGTGCTGATCACTCGTACCCGTAAGGGACAGATCCGCGCCTTCTACAACATTTGCCGGCACAGAGGTGTCAAGCTGTGCATGGAGGAGCGGGGTGAAGCTGCCCGCAACTTTCAGTGTCCCTACCATGCCTGGACCTATGACTTCGATGGCAAGTTGATTGCCGCTCCAAACCTGACCAAGATGCCGGACATCGACCGTGACGAATACGGCCTGGCGAAGGTCCACATCCGCGAGTACCTTGGCTACGTATGGGTGTCCCTGGCTGACGAGCCGCCGTCATTTGAGGAAGACGTCATTGGCGCCATCGAGGAGCGTCTCGGCAGCGTGCATGCCATCGATGGCTACGACGTCGCCAACCTCAGTCTCGGGCGCCGCATCAAGTACGACGTCAAGGCCAACTGGAAGCTCATCATTGAGAACTTCATGGAGTGCTACCACTGCGCCACGATTCACCCTGAACTCACCGAAGTCCTTCCGGAATTCGCCGACGGGCTTGCGGCGCAGTATTTTGTTGGCCACGGCGCCGAATTTGGTGCTGACGTCAAGGGCTTTACTATCGACGGCTCCGAGGGCCTGGACCTGATTCCAGGTGTCAGCGAGGATCAGGACCGTCGCTATTACGCCATCACCATCAAGCCCACGGTGTTTGTGAACCTCGTTCCGGACCACGTCATCATCCACCGGATGTTCCCGATGGCTGCCGACCACACGATCGTCGAGTGTGACTGGCTGTACCTGCCCAGCGTGGTGGAGAGTGGAAAGGACGTCACGGCGTCGGTAGAGCTGTTCCACCGGGTGAACCAACAGGACTTTGATGCCTGCCAACGGTGCCAGCCCGCTATGGGATCAAAGATCTACGCTAAGGGTGGCGTACTGGTTCCCAGCGAGCACCACATCAGTGCCTTCCATAACTGGATCAAGGAAGTTGTAGGGGACGTCATTCCGACTCTGTAGTCGTGCGCCCAATTGCCCGCCGATAGGCCCGACCTCTGCGGTCGGGCTTATCGGCGCCTGAAGCCTATCTTCGCGCTAATCGACAGGCCAGCCTCGCGGAGCCCTTCGATGAGTCCGGGATCCTCTTCCGGAGTGAACCGGAACGCAGGACCGGAGACACTCACGGCGGCGATTACATTCCCGAGATGGTTATAAATGGGAACTGCGACCGCTGTCAGACCGACCTCGAACTCCTCGTGGACTACCGCGTAGCCCTGACGGGAAATTTCAAGCAGCTGCTTCTCCAGTTGCGCACGATTTGTCACGGTACGCGGAGTGCGGGCAGGCAGGCCGACGGTCTTGAGGATGGTGTCCCTTTCGTCGGCCGAAAGGGCAGCAAGCAGAACCTTGCCGCTCGACGTGGCATGCAGGGGCGTCAGGCTGCCGACCCAGTCGTAGGTTGCGAGCGTGGAGGGGCCCATGGCCTGGTCCACGTTGACGGCGTAGTTCGATCGCAGGACAGCCAAGTTCACGGTTTCCTTGTAGTGCGCAGCGAGGCTCTCCAAAACGTCTCTGGCCTCGCGCACCACGCTCAACCGGCCTGGAATGGACGATGCCAACCGCAGAATTCCAAAGCCCAGCTGGTACTTGCCGCGTTCGCTGTTCTGGCGGACCATTTCACGACCCACCAGGGACCCCACCAGGCGGGATACTGTGGATTTGTGGACGCCCATCTCCTCAGCGATCTCACTGACGCCGGCATCACCCTCACGGGCGAGGATATCCAGGATCTGGAGGGCACGGTCCACCGATTGGACGCCTCCGCCCTGTGCGTCTACGCCCTGATCCGGGTGGTTGCGTGCGGCCATGTCGCTTCGTGTCCTTGTCCATGCGGAGTACCCAGGCCTGGAAGTCCCAGCCGAACTGCCACCTCGTCATGTTTCATCCTAGACCGGCTCAGGCGCTGGCTCGTCAACCGGCACCTCAGCCTTCACGCGGCCGAGAATTCCAAGACTAAAAACCGGGCGCCCCAAATGTGGGGTGCCCCTCCGGTGGCTGCAGACGACGTCGTGCGCACCTTCAGCATCCGGAGATCCACGGCTGTGTTTAGGTTTTGCGTATGAGGAATTAGGTGCTGCCCCGCCGCCCGAAAGCGATGCTTCGATGAGCTACCTCCCCAGGTTTTCAGGCCATCGAAGCATCGTTCACGGGAACGGGACGGTCCAGCCATGGGGGGAACTGGGGGAGGCCCGGGTACCAGGCCAGGCCTCCCGTAGTGCAGGACTCGGTGTGTGTCCTGAGATTTCTTAGCGCCCGTGTATCAGGCTGAGCGCCTCAGCCCGGGCCGCCGGCAAACGGAGCTCCCCGCGGACGGCTGAAGTGATGGTCTTGGCCCCGGGCTTGCGGACGCCGCGCATCGACATGCAGAGGTGCTCGCACTCAACTACCACAATGGCCCCCAGGGGCCGCAGCGAACTGACCAGCGCATCAACGACCTGGGTTGTCAGCCGTTCCTGGACCTGGGGCCTGCGTGCAAAGACATCGACGAGCCGGGCCAGCTTGCTCAGTCCCGTGACGAGCCCCTCAGCCGATGGGATGTAGCCAACGTGGGCTACGCCGTGGAACGGCACCAGGTGGTGCTCGCAGGTGGAGTAAAAGGGGATGTCCTTGACGATGACCATTTCTCCGTGCCCAAGGTCAAAGGTCTTATCGAGCACGGCCAGTGGGTCCTCATGAAGCCCGCCAAATATCTCCGCCGCCGCCCGGGCTACCCGAGCGGGCGTATCCACGAGCCCTGGCCTGTCCGGGTCCTCTCCGATCGCAAGTAGATATTCGCGGACGGCCTGCTCAACCCGCGGCCCGTCCACACTGGTGGACGCTGTTGCCGTCGACATGTCGGCGCTCACGCTTCGGCCCGTTCCAGCCGCACGATTACGGACTTGGATGTCGGCGTACCGCTGGTGTCGGCTACCGAATCGAGCGGCACGAGCACGTTGGTCTCCGGGTAGTAGGCTGCCGCACAGCCCTTCGGCGTCGAGTACGAAACGATCCGGAAGTTGTCCGCCCGCCGCTCTGTCCCGCGGAACTCGGAAATCAGATGAACCATGTCACCGTCCCTGAAGCCCAGCTCAGCGATGTCAGCCTCGTTGACAAGAACCACCCGACGCCCACCGTGGATACCACGGTATCGGTCATCCTTGCCATAGATGGTGGTGTTGTACTGGTCATGTGAGCGAAGCGTTTGAAGGACCAGCCGCCCCTCGGGGATTTTGATGAATTCCAGCTCATTGCCGGTGAAGTGGGCCTTGCCTGACGGGGTCTCGAACTGTCTGGCGTCCCGCGGAGGGTGGGGGAGGACAAAGCCGCCAGGGTGCTGGATCCGCTGCTCGAAATTTTCGAAGCCGTCGATGACCGCCTCGATGTGCTTCCGGACCAGGGAGTAGTCGTCTTTCATCGAGAGCCAGGCAGCTTTAGGCATGTTGGGCAGTGGGAGGTTGTCACTGTCGGTGAAGAGCTTATGGGCGAGGTTGCACACTATGGCCACTTCTGAGTGGAGGTGCTCGCTTGCCGGCTTAATGCGTCCGCGGGACGCATGGACAGCGCTCATGGAGTCTTCCACCGTCACTCGCTGGTCGCCGGTGCGCTGCGCGTCCTTCTCGGTCCGACCCAGCGTCGGGAGGATCAGCGCGCGTCGGCCCGTGGACACGTGGGAATGGTTCAGTTTCGTGGAGATCTGTACCGTCAGGCCTGTGTTGGCCAATGCCCGCTCCGTGACCTCGGAATCCGGGGCCGCCCGGACGAAGTTTCCGCCCATCCCAATGAAGACGCGGACTTTGCCGTCCCGCATGGCGCGAATCGCCGCAACGGTGTCGTAGCCGTGCTTACGAGGGGAAAGGAACTTGAACTCCTGGTCCAGCCTGTCATGGAACGACTCTGGCATCTTTTCGAAGATGCCCATGGTCCGGTCGCCCTGGACGTTCGAGTGGCCGCGTACGGGGCATACTCCTGCTCCGGGCTTGCCGATGTTGCCTTGGAGAAGCAGCACGTTGACGACGTCGCGGAGGGTGGGAACTGAGTGTTTGTGCTGTGTCAGGCCCATGGCCCAGCAGACGATGGTGGCATTGGAGGCCAGCAGGCGTTCGCCCGTGGACTTGATCTGCTCCAAGGTCAGGCCCGTGGCTTCGACTATCTCACTCCACTCGACCTTTTCGAGGTGCCACAGGTATTCGTCGATGCCCACGGTGTGGTTCTTGATGAATTCGTGGTCCAGGACTGTAGTCAGTCCCGGGGTCTTCCTCCCCTGCGCCTCCGCCTCGAGGAGGTATTTGCCAAGCCCTTGGAAGAGGGCCTGATCCCCGCCGGCCCGGATCTGTAGGAAGTCGTCGGTCAGTTGCGTGCCCACGAGCGTGCCGGAGATCGTCTGTGGATTCTCGAACCGGAGGAGCCCGGCCTCGGGAAGCGGGTTGACGGAGACGATGACGGCGCCGTTCTTCTTCGCTTTTTCCAGGGCGCTGAGCATGCGCGGGTGGTTAGTACCTGGATTCTGCCCGGCAACGAAGATCAGCGAAGCTGTCTCCAGGTCGACGAGGCTGACCGAGCCCTTGCCGATGCCGATGGTTTCAACGAGGGCTGAGCCCGTGGACTCGTGGCACATGTTGGAGCAATCGGGGAGATTATTCGTGCCAAGTCCCCGCACGAGGAGTTGGTAGAGGAAAGCGGCTTCATTCGAGGTCCGCCCGGACGTGTAAAAAACTGCCTGGTCGGGATGATCCATTTCTTTCATCTCCTGGGCGATCAGCTCATAGGCTGCCTCCCATTCGATAGGCGTGTAGTGCGTTGCCCCCTCGGCCAAATGCATCGGGTGCGTCAGCCGGCCCTGCTGACCCAGCCAGTAGTCGTCCCGCGTTTTCAGGTCCTCGATGGAGTGTTTGGCGAAGAACTCGGGGCTGACGCGGCGGCGCGTGCCCTCCTCGGCCACTGCCTTCGCACCATTTTCGCAGAACTCAGCCGCGTTGCGCTTTTCGTGTTCAGGCCACGCGCAGCCCATGCAGTCGAACCCGTCGACCTGGTTGACTGCCATCAGCGTTTGGACACTGCGCAGCGGACCCATCTGCTCGAGGGAGATCTTCAGCGAATTCACCACCGCGGGGATTCCGACGGCCTTGGTCTTGGGTTTGGTGACGGTCAGCTTTGACTCGTCGATGTTATGTAGGGGAGCTCTTGAAGCCATGTGATCTTCCCTTCAGATCTTGGCAGGAAAACGGGTGTGGGCTGCAACTCTTTGAGGCCATGTGCTTTGCTGCTGCGTCGGCAGACTGTCCACGAGGCCCGGGAGGCGCGCCAGGTCATTGAAGGTGTAAACGTGGAACCCGGCAAAAAGAGGATCTCCCGCCAGCTCGTGATGAACTTGGCGGATCAGCTGGGCACTGTCGTAGTTAAAGTCGCCACGCCGCCACAGGGCACCCGCCATTCCTGTCCCGCGGGCCAGCTTGATGGAGCGGCCTACGCCGAGGCGCGCTCCCATGGACACCAGCTTCTTGATGGAGACCGGACCCGGGACCCCAACCCACACCGGAAGCATTACGTCGTTTTTGCGGATCGCCCGGAGGTAACGGCTGATTGCCTGCGTGGAAAAGCACATCTGAGTAACCAGTGAGGAGGCCATGGGCGCCTTGGCCCGGAGGCTGCTCATGAGCTGCTCCTGGCTGAGCCCGGGGTGGCCTTCGGGGTAGCCTGCGATGCCCAAGGAGAACTTAGGCGAGTACGCCTTGACCGCATCCAGGAGTTGTCCGCTCCATGAGTAGGGACCAGCAGGCGTGCGCCGGTCACCGGCAACGAGAAACAGCTCGGAAACTCCCGCGCCCTGCAACTGCCGCAGCAGGGAATGCAGCTCGGCCTGGCTGGTAATGCTTCGGGCGGCGAGATGGGGAACTGTGTGGTAGCCCAGTCGCGCGAGATTTGTGGATGCTTCTACGGTCCGGGCGGGACCGTGATGCGGAAGGCACGTCACACTGACGGAACCCGGTGCATCGAAGGCCAGGGGGAGTTGGGTGAGCAGATCGGCAGACGGCACAACTTCCAGCCGCACCCTTGCAGCAGCTTCCTTGCTCATTACGCTCCGTTCTTTGAGCCGACCCGTCCAATGCCCGGTGGGGGGCAGCGTCCATTCGGAGGGGAAAGCTTGACATTCCTATGCTGATATAGTGATATATCAGTTCTAGGAATACTATGTTCATGGAGCCTTCACGTCAAGGCTCAGTTGTACGTCGGGAGGGACTTGGAAATGGCAAGTGGTGGCGGATTGACGGTGGATGCGGGAGGATCCTACCTGCCGGGGAGGCAGGACGACGAGTCCTTCGCCGACTTCGCCTATAGGGTCTTGTGCGACGAATTAATCGTTCTGGACATCAAACCGGGTGAACCCCTCAACGATGAAGTGATTTCCAGGCGCCTCGGGGTTGGCAGAACGCCGATCCGGGAAGCTATGAAGCGGCTCGAGAGCGACCATTTGGTGGTGGCCTATCCCCGGCGGGGAACCTTCGCCGCGGGCGTGGACATAACTGATCTGGCTGAAATCTCCGAGATACGCCAACTCCTAGAGCCTGCAGCAGCATCGCGCGCTGCGCGGATGGCGTCGCCGCAGCTTCGGCAGGAGCTCAGGGACTTCGCCCGGGAAGTCGGGCAGCTTCTGCCGAGGATGCACTCGCAACGGGATCTCATGCGCCTGGACATGCGGGTCCACCGGATGATCTACCGGGCCACTGGAAGTCGGCACCTTGAAGAAGTCCTGATTCGATACGACAACCTGGCAACGCGGATTTGGAGCCTTGTGCTGGAAAAGCTACCGCCAGTGTCGGAGCATATTGCCCAACATATTGAGCTTCTCGAATGCATCGCGGAAGGGGACTCCGAAGCAGCTGCACGGCTGACCACCCAGCACGTCGCCGACTTCGAGAATCTGATCAGGGCCGTCCTGTAAACCATCTGGCCTGGAGCCGCACGGCATGACCTCAACCAGGAAAAACTGCGCCTAGAACGCCAAGGATGGCCTTGGCTTTGGTGTGGATCTCTGCCAGCTCATCGTCTGGGTCGGAATCGGCTGTAATGGCCCCGCCGATACCCACGGACAGCCGCTGCCGTTCCGCAGGAGGGGTGTGGAAGACGGCGCTGCGAATGGTGACCGAAAGGTCTGCGGCACCGTTTGGGGAAAAATAGCCAACCACACCTGAATAGGGTCCGCGCGGTTGGGATTCCAAGTCGTCGAGGATGTCCATGCTGCTGATCTTGGGTGCCCCGGTCATGGAGCCGGGAGGATAGGCAGCTGCAACAACAGCCGTCCTTGACCGGTCACGGGAAATTGTGGCCTCTATGGTGCTTACCAGCTGGTGCACCGTTGTGTAAGACTCCAGGTCGCAGAGCCGTGTCACGGAAACTGTTCCCGGTTCGGCATGGCGGGACAGGTCGTTTCGCATCAGATCCACGATCATGATGTTCTCGGCCCTGTCCTTTGCCGAGGTCATCAGGTCATGCTTCAGCTGCCTGTCTGCCCGGGGCGACGTGTCCCGCCGTCGGGTTCCCTTGATGGGTTCGGCACGGACGTGACCGCCGGCGGTGATACTGAGGAACCGCTCCGGGGAGGAACTGGCGATGGTTACTGCACCAAGCTGGACGAGGCTTGCGAACGGCGCCGGGCTGGCCCGGCGTAGTCTGCGGTATAAGTCCCACGGATCCATGCGCTCGTGGAGGTTGGTGAAGATTTGGGTGGTGAGGCACACCTCATAGGAGTTTCCCTGCACGATTTCGTCCTGGGATGCGGCGATTTTTTCAAGGTAGGACCGGCCGGAGTCCGCTGCGCTGAACTGTACGGCCGGCAACCGGCTGCTGAGGGGCCGGGGCACGGAAGGCAGGCGCCGGATGCGTCGGGCGACGTTCCTGCACCATTGCTGGCCCTCTGCGCCGGCTTCGGCAAGAAGGTACAGGCAACGTGCCTCGTGGTCGAACACCACGGCCCGGCTGCAACGGATCAATGAGGCATCTGGCAGGGGTGATTCCACCGCGTTACCGCCACACTCGCGTTTGAGCTCGTAACCCAAGTAGCCCAGCCAGCCGAGGGCGAACCCCAAGCCGGGGGGAAGAGTGGGAACCGGTGCCTGGCTGGTGCCCCAGTTCCTGTCCAGCCAGCTGAAGAACGGACCCTGAAACCTCGCTATCACCAGCTTTGATTCCATGATGGTCACACCGTTCAGGTGCTGTGCCCTCATTCCGCGGGCGCCGGAATCGTCAGCCATGATGCTGTAGCGGTTACGTCCGGCCGCGGGGTCCACTGCCGCGTTCGAACTGTCCAGCCAGACGCGGTGGCTGGACAGCCCGTAGAGCTCGTGGAAGGCTGCTTCCGGATCCGGGTATTCCGCAAGCGGCACACAGTGGAGGGCAGGGGTGGCAGGCAGTGTCCGGAGACCGCGAACTGCGGCGAGAGCGGGAAGCTGCGCCAGGGCCTCGGCAGCGTGAACGGGCGCTTCAGGATGCGAAGGGTCCAGGACTGTGATGTCAGCCGGGGCCCCTACCCGGCCGTTCTTCGGCCCGGCGAGTATTCGGAGCAGGCAGTTTCGGGTGTCGGCCCGGCTGGTCATGAGGACAACTTCGGGGCATTCGCCGGGCGCGTGCAGCACCTCCCGGTCGGTTTGAGTTCGCACCGTGCAGAAGGAACTCAGCACCCGTTCGAGCGCGGAAACAAAGACTAGCCCTTCAGGCGTATCCCCGCCCTCGACGGCCACGACAACGGATTCCAGGTGCTGGCAGCTGTTTTTGCCGTGGATCACCCGGCAGTTCCAGGGACCAAAATACGCGACTGTTTCCGCGCGGCCTCGGTTGTGTGCAGGAGAAGCAGGGATGTGGTGACGGAGCCGACGCCGCCGGGGACGGGGGTCAGTGCCGCGGCAACGCCACGCACGCTGGCTTCGTCGACATCCCCCACGAGGGAGCCGTCGGGAAGGACATTGGTGCCGACGTCGATCACTACGGCAGCGGAAGAAATGTGGTCGCCTTTGAGCAGGCCGGTCCGCCCGGCCGCGACGACCACGACATCGGCGGTCTTCGTGTATTTCTCCAGCGGACCTGACTTGGAGTGGCAGACGGTAATGGCCGCGTCGCGTCCCAGCAGCAACAGGGACAATGGCATCCCCACGACGGCGGAACGGCCAATGACGACGACGTTCCGGCCTGCGAGTGGGATGTCGAAGTGGTCAAGGATCTCGATTACGGCGCGGGCCGTGGCAGGTGCGAACGAGGGCTGCCCGACAGCCAGTCGGCCAAGACTCAACGGGTTTGCGCCATCAATGTCCTTCTCCGGGGCAATGTGCCCGACCAGCACATCTGTCTCGACACCGGGAGGCAGAGGCGTCTGGAGGATGATGCCGTTCACTGACGGATCAGCGCTGAGGTCCTTTAGTGCAGCGGCCAAGACCTCCCCGCTAGCATCGTGGCCAAGCTCCACAATCCGGCAACTGATCCCGGCCCTTTCTGCAGCCCGTTCGATGGACCGGACATACCAGTGCGTGGAGCCGTCGTCCGTGGCCACCACCACTGCGAGCGTCGGGTGCAGCCCGTCGGCCTCGAGGCCCCGGGCCTCATCGTGGGCTTTCTGCTGAATGGTCTTTGCCAGCGTTTTTCCGGAGAGGAGTGAAGTGCTCAACCGAGAATCCTTTCGCGCACACGCCGTACGAGGGAGTCCGCTGCCAGGATGACCTTTTCCTCCAGGCCGTCGGTCTGGTCAGCCAACCGCGAACGGGTTGCGGCGTCTTTGATGGCCACCACGTTAATGTCGATGTTCACCCGGGCCGTGGTGGCGGCTGCCCGGGCTGCGTCGACGGCAGCGGCGACGTCGCTGATCACGTTGGCGTTCGCGACCTCGAAGAGTTCCGTGGCAAGATCCACGATGGCGCCGGCGAGCCCGATGAGCTGGGCGGGGGGTTGCGCGGCCAGGATGAGGGCTTCCTGGATGGATGCCGTTCGTGCGGCCCTAAGATCTTCCTTACCGGACGGAAGTTTGTACGAATCGATGACGCCTTGGAACGCATGTTGGTCAGCGTCGGCCAGGCGCAGGGCCTCGACTACGAGTCCGTCGGCGGCGCTGATGGTCCTTTGAACGAGTTCGGCGTGCTGCTCGTATTTCGCACCGGTGGTGTATCTGGCAACCATGGCGACGAGCGCTGCCCCCTGAGCGGCGTGGAGTGCCGCGGCTGCGCCGCCGCCTGGGGTGGGTTCGCGTGAGGCAAGGTTGGCGAGGTATTCGGTGATTGTTTCTGAACTGATCATGTGTCTTCCTGGGCTGAAGCTCGAGTCGACTGGGCGGGGTATGGGACGAGCCATGGAAGAGCGGCGGCCCGGACTCTGGTTCGAGGCCATGAGTCCGGGCTGCGCGCGCCCTTTAATGGTCCGGCGATTGGTTAGCCGCGGAGCCTGGTCATCGTGGGGTCGTAAAGCGGATCTGCGGTGACTGTGGCTTGGATGCGCCGTCCGAAGTACTCGATCTCGACGGAGTCACCAACGGAGACAGCGGCCGGGAGGTACGCGTAGGCGATTGGCTTGGCAACGGTGTAGCCGTAGGCGGCACTGGTGACATAGCCGACCGCCTGGTCTTTGTAGAACACCGGTTCCTTGCCCAGCACGATGCTGCGGCCGTCATCGACCGTCAGACAGCGCATGCGGCGGGCGGAGCCTTCCTCGGTGCGGCCTTCCAACGCGGCCTTTCCGACGAAGCTTTCCTTGGTCATCTTGACGGCGAATCCGAGGCCGGCTTCCAGGGGGTCGTGCTCGGTGGTCATGTCAGTGCCCCACGAGCGGTAACCCTTTTCGAGACGCAGCGAGCTGAAGGCGGCCCGGCCCGCGGCGATAACGCCGTGAGGCTGTCCGGCCTTCCACAGGGCATCCCAGAGGCGCTGCCCATTGTCCGCGCTGGTGTAGAGCTCCCAGCCCAGCTCGCCGACGTAGGACAGGCGCATCGCGGTGACGGTGACGCCGCCGATGACTACCTTTTTGGCACGGAAGTAACGGAGGCCGTCGTTGGAGAAATCGTCGCTGCTGACGGTGCTGATGAGGTCCCGTGCAAGGGGGCCCCACAGACCAATGCAGCAGGTGCCCCCTGTCGTGTCGCGCACCTGTACCCAGTCGTTGGCGGTACCGCTTTCCGTCTGGTGGCGTGCGGCCCGCTCAAAGTAGGCGGTATCGATGTTTCCGTTGGCTCCGAGCTGGAAGGTGTCTTCGCTCAGGCGGGCAACGGTGATGTCGCTTCGGATGCCGCCGGCGTGGTCCAGCAGGAGGGTGTAGGTGACTGCGCCGGGCTTCTTTGTCATGTCCGCGGTGGTGAGTTCCTGCAGCAGCTTCAATGCTCCCGGGCCGGAGACCTCTAGGCGCTTGAGCGGAGTCATGTCGTACATGGCCACTGCCGTGCGGGTCTTCCAAGCTTCCGCGGCGGCAATGGGCGAGCTAAACATCCCCGACCAGGCATCACGGGCCGGGGGCTGCCACTCAGCAGGCATCTCCTTCAGCAGTTCCGCGTTGGCTTCGAACCAATAGGGGCGTTCCCATCCGCCGCCCTCCAGGAAGAATCCTCCCAAGGCCTTGTGGCGGGCGTAAAAAGGGCTGACTCGGAGGTTGCGGGGGGAGAGCTTGGACTGGAGCGGGTGGAGGACGTCGTAGATTTCAACGAAATTCTGCTGTGACGTTTCGCTGACGTATTCCGGGGTCAGCTGGACCTCTTCAAAGCGGTGAATATCGCAATCACCCAGATCGATCTCCGATCTGCCGGTGGTCAGCAGTTCGGCAACGGCGCGGGCGATACCGGCTGAGTGGGTCACCCAGACGGCTTCGGCGACGAAGAAGCCGTCCAACTCCTTGGACTCGCCCACCAGGGATCCGCCGTCGGGGGTGAAGGAGAAGATGCCGTTGAAGCCATCCTCGATGTCGCTTTCCCGCAGCGCCGGCAGCATGCGCTTGGTGGCTTCCCATGCCGGGAGGAAGTCTTCCAGGGTGAAATCGAGCCGGGAGGGCATGTTGTGTTCGCTGATCGCGGCCGGCTCGTAGGTGGCCAGGTCCGCAAGGTCCACGGGCATGGGGCGGTGGGCGTAGGAGCCGATGCCGTAGCGTTCGCCGTGCTCGCGGTAGTAAAGGTCCTGGTCCTGGTGTCGCAGGATGGGCAAGGAGGCGCCGTTGGGCAGGTCGTTCTTGCCTTTCAATGCCGGCACCGGTGTGGTCTTGACGTACTGGTGGGCCAAGGGCAGAAGGGGGACGGACATGCCGATCATTTCGCCGATCTTGGCCCCCCAGAAGCCTGCGCAGGAAACCACGATGTCCGCGGGGACAACACCTTCGGAGGTCTGGACGCCCGTGACGCGCCGGCCGGACTGTTCAATACCCGTGACCGTGGTGTTGCCCCGGTACTTGACGCCCGCGGCTTCCGTACGCTTGATCAGCAGCTGAACGGCGCGGGCGGCGTTGGCCAGGCCGTCGCTGGGGACATGGAGTCCACCCAGGATGTCTTCCTCGTTCAGGAGCGGGTAGAGCTCCATGCACTCTTCACGCGAAAGGATCTTGCCGCTAATTCCATACGATGCGGCGTATCCGAGCTTCCGCTTCAGGTCCGCGAGACGGGTCTCGGTTGTGGCGACCTCGAGACCGCCGACCTGGTTGAAGCAGTTGACGCCGTCCTCGGTTAAGGACAGCAGCTTCTCCACCGTGTACTTGGCGAAGAGCGCCATGGACTTTGAGGCGTTGGTCTGGAAGACGAGACCGGGGGCGTGAGACGTGGAGCCCCCGGGCATGTTCAGCGGTCCCTGGTCCAGGACGGTGATGTTGTTCCAACCCCGGGTGACCAGTTCGTCGGCCAGGTTCGTGCCGACGATTCCAGCTCCGATAATGACAATGCGTGGCGTCGATGCCATGTGGTTTCTCCTGCTGATTTTCGTGTGTTGTCTTTGCTGGTTCGGTGGTCGTGTTTAGCGGAACACGACTGTGCTGGTTTGGTCCAGCAGCACACGGTGTTCGCAGTGCCACCGCACGGCGCGGGACAGTGCCAGTGCCTCGGCGTCCTGTCCAACCGTTGAAAGGGCGGTCGGTCCGTAGCTGTGGTCGACCCTGATGACTTCCTGTTCGATGATTGGCCCCTCATCCAGTTCCGCGGTTACGTAGTGGGCCGTGGCGCCCACTAGCTTGACTCCACGGTCGTAGGCCTGGTGGTAGGGGCGTGCACCCTTGAACCCAGGGAGGAATGAGTGGTGGATGTTGATAGCCCGGCCTTCCAAAGAGCGGCAGAGGTCGTCGGACAGCACCTGCATGTACCGGGCGAGCACGACGAGGTCGATGTTATTCTCGTCCACCAGTTCCAAAAGGCGCCGTTCGGCATCCAACTTTGTATCAGGGGTCACGGGGAGGTAGACGAAGGGAAGGCCCGCGGCCTCGGCCATCGCCCGGTGGGTTTCATGGTTGGAAACGATAAGGGCGATGTCGCCCCCGAGGCTTCCGCCCCGCCAGCGGAAGAGCAGGTCGTTCAGGCAGTGGCCGAACTTGGACACCATCACGAGGACGCGTTGCTTGGTCTGGTCAAAGAAGCTGAATTTCATGTCGAACCGGTCAGCGATCGCACGGAATTCTTCCTGGAGCCTCTCCGGGGTGTGGTCCGCCGAGCCGGAGAAGGCGGTGCGCAAATGCAGCGTCTGGCGGAGGCCGTCGTCGAACTGCTGGTGTTCGTCGATGTTAAAGCCACGCTCAAAGAGGAAGGTCGTGACCGCCTGGACGATGCCCGCGCGTTCGCCGCACGACAGTGTGAGCACGAATTTCTGCGTTTGGTCTTCCACGCGGGCCTCCGACTGAGTCAGCGTGCTGGTAGATGAGTCTGTCGCCACTAGGGTCATGTCTCCTCCTTAGATATATTTCAAGAATCACAACTGATATATTAGCGTGGAACTCAGCGTATACTGGTCAATGGGTGAGGTCAATAGCCTTCTTGGCTTGAATGAAAAGGGGACCACGTTATGGCTTTTGAAGTTCTGGCAATCGCTGACGATGCGGCAAAGAGGTCGTTGGCTGACGTAGCCTACGAGCGCATCCTGGACCGGCTGCTGATGCTTGACATCAAGCCCGGCGATCTCCTCAATGACGACGACCTCGCCAAGGACCTCGGCGTCGGGCGGACTCCGGTACGTGAAGCCTTGAAGCGGCTGGAGCTCGATCGCCTGGTAGTTTCCTATCCGCGAAGGGGAACTTTCGCGACGCGAGTGGAGGTCACCGACCTTGCGTTCATATCCGAAATACGCACCCAGCTCGAACCCCTTGCCGCCTCCCGGGCTGCGCGGGTGGCGACGGAATCGGTGAGGGAGCGATTGCGGGGTGTTATGCGCGATGTCGAGTCTTTCGACACCAGTACGGCATCCGTGGTCGAAACCCTGCGGCTGGATGCTCGGGTGCACCAAGGCATATACGCCGCCGCCGGCAATCCCCACCTCGAGGACGTTCTGATTCGCTACGACAATCTCGCGACACGAATCTGGTGCATGGTCCTGGATCGCCTTCCCGACCTTTCGCGCCACGTGCATGAGCACGAGGACCTGCTCCGTGCCGTTATCGACGGTGATGAGATTCAGGCGGCCGAGCTCGCGCGCATCCACGTCAGCGGCTTTGAGCGCGCTGTACGCGAAGCTCTTTTCGCCGCCTAGGTGTACTGTGCCGGGACGTTGTTGACACGTAGGGCTTGAAAACGAGGAGGACCTCCGGGCTAAGTGGAGCTGTCTAGTTCACACACTTTGCACACGGAG
>NZ_JBVAYZ010000019.1:0-83007 GCF_055412865.1 Pseudarthrobacter ribosi
GACCGGGTGGCCGGCGATCACGCCGTCGACGGCCTTCGCGGCGGTCTGGCCCGAGGTCGTGTTCTGGGAACTGGCGGTGACCGACGCCGTGGCCGCGACGTTGGCGGCGGTGGGGACTGGGGCTGGCGCGGGGGCCGCCGTGCCGGGGTAGGCCTGGAGTTCGGCGAGTCCGACGTTTCTGGTGGTGCCGCTGACGGTGGTGACGGTCAGCCGCAGGCTGGTGGTGGCGCGGTCGGGGAAGCTGATGCTGGTCGCCTTGCCGGCGTTGTCCAGGGCAGGGACCGGGACGGTGGTTCCGTCGGAGAAGGTCAGGGTTGCCCCGGTGACCTGGTCGCTGCTGTTGGGCCGGTCATAGAGCACGACCCTGTTGAGGGTGACGGCGGCGGGGAAGGTGAGGTTGAGGTAGCTTCCGGCCCGGCCGCCGACGGTGGCCCATTCCCGGGTGGCGTCGACCGGGTGACCGGCGATCACCCCGTCGACGGCCTTCGCGGCGGNCGGTCGTGTTCTGGGAACTGGCGGTGACCGCCGCCGAGGCCGCAATATTGGCGGAGTCGCCCGCGACGTTGGTGGTTTCCGTGCCGGCCGCCGGCGGCACTGCGGGCGGCGCGACGGTGTAGGACCGGGACAGCCATTTGCCGACCGAGTTGTCGGAACATTCAAGGGCTGTGGTGCAGGTCTTGGAATCATGCTGGGCGTAGGCCAGGAAGGCATCGGTCTTGGCCGTCAGATCGGGATCGACCACATTGGACGGGCGCTGGGAGATTGGGTAGCCCTGGTAGCCGGTGATCGTGTGGGGCACGGTGTAGAGCTGCTGCGCGGCGAGCACGAGGTAGGCGACGGTGTGGTGGTCGCTGTGGTCTCCGTCGCCGTAGCTGCCGGCGAAGTCCAGCGTGGCAATCTGGTCCGGCCGGTAGCTGTTCATCAACGCCAGCAAAGTGCCCCGGAGCTCCGGGAGGGTGTATGAGGAGGACCGGTTGACCGCGGTGATCGTGCTGATCGCGCCACTGTAGAGCTTCTGCAGGCTCTGGTAACCGGAGACGGACCCGCCCCTTCCATCGCGGTATCCGTCCGGCAACCGCATGAAGGCCAGCGAGAGTTGTTTTGCCCCGTCCAGGGTGGCCACCGGAATCGGGTGCCCAGCGATACCGGCATCCGAAGTTGTCCAGGAGTCGGCGACCCCGGCGAGGTGGGCATAGGCAGCCTTCACCCCGTCCTCCCGCGAGCCCCAGTAGTCCGCGTCGTCGTTGGCGTCGCCGGCCGTCAGATAGACGGTGCGCACGCACAGCCCGTCGCGGATGGCCGAGAGGAGCCCGGGGCCCTGGAACAGCAGGTCATCATCCTGGTGGGCGACGACGTTCAACGCCGTGCCCGCGCGGCACCCGGCGTCAGCGGAGGCGTCCGGTGCGGTCGCCATGCTCCCGGTGAGCGCTGCGACTAGCGCTACCGCCAGCAGAACCAGGGACCCTCTACGCGGCCGGGAAAACGGCATCTGGCTCATCCTTACTGTCATGGCGTCGCCCTGTCGGTCATGACAACACGCGCGGATTCCGCTGGGGCCACCCGCAATAGGGCAACCCGCAAAGCAAAACTACATCCCTTTTACTTAATATTCAAGCTACATGCTTTTCGACATAGTTAATCGGCCCGGACGCCGCGGGCGGCCGGGCTCCGGCGGAAGGGGGAGGGTAAAAGGGGAGGGTAAAGTGGATGAAAACGCGGCCTGACGAGCGCCTTGCCGCTAACGCTTTTTGATCAGCCGGGAGGCAAAATAGTGGTGGTTGCGCGACGTCGAATCGCCCTCGACGAGGGGCGCGCAGCCCTTACCGCCTGGCAGGCAGCCAACGCCCCCGGGCCGGATGCCGCGAATGCCGCCAGCCCCGGGGCGGGCACGCAGGTCCCCCGCAGCACGCTGGCGACGGCGGTGCGTTACTCCCTGGAGGAGGTCACCGCCCGGGCACCCGGGAATTCAGTGGAGGTCCGCGTCCCGCCGTTCGGCGTCACGCAGTGCGTGGAGGGTCCGCGGCATACCCGCGGCACCCCTCCGAACGTCATTGAGTGCGACGCCGCCACCTGGCTGGCGATGGTCAGCGGCCAGTTGAGCTGGGCGGACGCCGTCGATGCCGGACGGGTGGCCGCCTCCGGGCTGCGCGCCGACCTGTCCAGCCTGCTGCCGCTCTAAGCGGACTGCGCCCGGGCTACCCGCGTCCGATGAACGGCATCCCGGCGGCGGTAATCACGATGGATCCGACGCTGGCGGAGGGCGGCATCCCGGCCATCAGCAGAACCGCACGCGCGGCGTCCTCGACCGGGAACATTGGCTCCACGCGGCTGCTGCCGTCGGCCTGGACGGCCCCGGAGCCGACGCCGATCGTGTCCATCAGCTCCGTGGCCGTGTTGCCGATGTCGATCTGGCCGCAGCTGATGCCGAAGCCGCGGCCGTCGAGTTCGATGCTCTTGGTCAGCCCGGTCATGGCGTGTTTCGTGACGGTGTAGGCGACCGTCCGGGGCCGGGGCGAGTGGGCGGCGATCGAGCCGTTGTTGATGATCCGCCCGCCCTGGGGTGACTGCGACTTCATCGCCCGGACAGCGGCAGCTGCGCACAGCATGGAGCCGGTCAGGTTCACCGCCACGGTGGCGTCCCAGTCCGCGAGGCTAATCTCGTCCACGGAAGCCGCCGGCCCGAACACGCCAGCATTGTTGAACAGCACGTCCACGCGTCCCCATTGCTCCAGGGCGGCGGCGAAGAGCCGCTCGACGTCGTCGCGCACGGTGACATCGCAGGCAACGGCGAGCGCCTGGGCATGCCCGGCCCCGGTCTCCAGCAACTGAGCCTCCCGCCGGCCGGCCAGTACCACCCGGTACCCGTCCGCGAGCATGAGCCGGGCGACCGCCCGGCCGATCCCTGAGCCTGCGCCGGTGACCACGGCCACTCGGCCGGGCAGGTGATGTCGTGTCATCCGGCTAGCGTATGCCGAGATCCCGCACCAGGACAGTGTTCCGCGCCAACATTGCGGCGAAGTGTCGCCGGGCGAAGTGCCGGCCCTCCCCGCATCAGTGGGGGTGTCGGCGGGAGCGCCTGCCCGCGAGGACGCCGGACCAGAAAGCGAGCGTCAACAGTCCGAGGCCAACCAGCACGACGCCCGCCCATTTCTCCGCATCCATGACCAACAGGCCCGGGAGGGCAACGGTCTGCTGGGACAGCGGTGCATAGGCAAACCAGCCGAACTCCTCCTGCCGCACCGGCAGCGACAGGAGGACCGCCCCCGCCGCCAGCAGGACCGCGCCCAGCAGCGGCACCGCGAGCCAGATCAGCCGCCTCTGCGGGGACGGTCCGGGTTCCTTCGCCCCGAATGGCTTCATGGACACACTGTAACCGCTGGTCAAGGCGGTGGACGCGGCCGGAATTCGCGGCCTGCGGCCCGCTCCCGGCTCCTAGCCCGGACGGACCCGGGCGGCGAGCCGCCCGATCGCGCTATCCCCGAGGTTCTGCAGCAGCTCCCGGGGGCTGGTATAGATTTCGACGGCGCCGGCCTCCCGGAGTTCCGCTTCACTGGTGCCGCCGCACGTCAGTCCGATGGCCGGGATGGCGAGCTTCCCGGCGGCGTAGATGTCCCAGACGGCGTCGCCCACGTAGACGGCGTCGGATGCCTGCACACCCACTGCGTTGAGGGCAGCGACCAGGATGTCCGGCGCCGGCTTGCTCTCCTTCGCGTCAGCCGAGCTCGTGGCCGCGTCAATAAAGGGGTCGGCGCCGATCGCGGCCCGCAACACTTCAAGGTCGCGCTTCCGGGCCGAGGAGGCGAGCGCAACGGCGAACCCGCCCTCGTGGCATCGCGCCAGCAGCTCGCGGGCGCCATCCAGCGGGCGCAGGGCGGGCCAGAAGGTGGCGAACACGGCGGCGTGCGAGGCCATGATGGTGCCGTCCTCGTTCCGGTCCCGGTCGTCCGGCAGCAGCCTGGCGAGGACCCTGTCCCCGCCCATGCCGACACTGCGGTGGATGCTCGCCATCGGAACGTCATGACCGGCCTGCCGGAACGCCTGCCACCAGGCGAGGGTGTGAAGGTAGGCGGAGTCGACCAGGGTGCCGTCGACGTCGAACAGGACAGCGGCACGGCGCCGGTCAGGGAGCGGGGCGGCGGTCATGCGGTCTGCGGGGCGGGGGCGGGGGTGGCTGACGGGATTCTCATCAGTGGTGGGCGCGTGATCGTTTTCCGGCGGCCAGCGCTCCGCCGGACAGGGAGCTTCCTCGGCCGGCGCCTCCGGCGGTCCTCCTGGAGGCCCTGGAGAGTGGTCCCACCGGCGCGGCCTGCCCGCCGGCGCTGCGGTCCCGGATGAGCCCGGTGCCGGCAATTTCGCGGGCCTGGGCAATACCGGCCACAGCTGCCCGCTTTGTGGGAAACGTGACCGAAATAGCCATCAGGCTTCCTGCTCCGTCAAGCATCCGAATCCGGTAGCCGCCGTCGGGCGCGTCCACGAGCTCGAAGTATCCAGCCATCGCTCACTCCTTATGTTTTTCACCCCCACACCGGGGTATTAGTAAGTATACTTATCTAAGGTCTGGACGAAAACCTTGGCCCGCGGTAACTGAGAGACGGCTTCGCCCTTGCCGCGTTGTTGATCAGCGCCCCGGGGGCGCCGAGTCGCTGCGCCGCACACCGTCCTCGTGCAGTTCCAGGGCGCTCATTACGAGGGCGAAATGGCTGAACGCCTGCGGCGTATTTCCCAGCTGCCGCCCGGCCTCGATGCTCCATTCCTCGCTGAGGAGTCCGACGTCGTTGCGCAGCGCGAGCAGCCGCTCGAACAGTTCCCGCGCCTCGCGGTGCCTCCCTGCCCCCAGGAGTGCCTCGACCAGCCAGAACGAACAGGCCAGGAACACTCCCTCCCCGCCCGGCAGCCCGTCGTCGCATTCTTCCGGCTTATAGCGGCGCAGGAAGCCGTCATGGGTCAGTTCCCGCTGGACGGCATCGATCGTTCCGATCACCCGCGGGTCATCCGGGGCCAGGAACCCGACGCGCGGGATGAGCAGCAGGCTCGCGTCGAGCTCCGGCCGCCCGTAGGACTGCAGGAAGGTGTTTCTGTCGGCGTCGAACCCTTTGGCCATGACGTCGGCGCGGATCGTGTCCCGGAGCTCCTCCCAGCGGTCCGCGGGGCCGGTCAGGCCGAAGTCGCGGACGCCCTTCACCATACGGTCCGCCGCAACCCACGCCATCACCTTGGAGTGGGTGAAGTGCCTTCGGGGCCCGCGCATCTCCCAGAGCCCGTTGTCGGGCCGGTCCCACGCGGTCTCGAGGTGTTCCATCAGGGCGAGCTGCACGTCCCAGGATTCGTCGGTGCTGGTGAGCAGCGAGTTCCGGGTCAGGGACAGGCAGTCCAGCACCTCGCCCCAGACGTCGAGCTGAAGTTGCCCGGCCGCGTCGTTGCCAGTCCGGACCGGGGCGGAATTCTCGTACCCCCTCAACCAGGGGAGTTCCACTTCGGGAAGGCGGCGCTCGCCATGGATGCCGTACATGATCTGCAGGTCCTTGGGGTCACCCGCGACTGCCCGGAGCAGCCAGTCGCGCCAGGAGGCGGCCTCCTCCGTGTACCCGGCCGCGAGCAGCGCCTGGAGCGTCAGGGTGGCATCACGGAGCCAGCAGAACCGGTAGTCCCAGTTCCGTTCGCCACCGAGCTGCTCCGGCAGGGAGGTCGTCACGGCCGCCACGATCCCTCCGGTAGGGGCGAATGTGAGTGCTTTCAAGGTGATCAGCGAACGCTGCACGGCCGAGCGGTAGGGCCCGGTGACCGTGCACTTGGCAGACCAGTGCCGCCAGAAATCCTCAGTCGAAGCGAGGACCGGCTCCGGGTCCACGGCGCGGGGTCGGCCCAGATGGCTCGGCGCCCAGGTCAGCACAAACGGCACCCGCTCCCCTGCCGTGACGGTGAAGTCGCTGATGGTACGCAGGCGCTCGCCCCGGAGCGGCGCCTCGGTCACGAGGTACGCGGCATCGGGACCGGCGATCGCGTGGATGCCCTGATCGTCGTGGCGGACCCACGGCACAATGTGGCCGTAGTCGAAACGCAGGACCAGCTCACCGCGCATCCTGACCGTTCCGCGGATGCCCACGACGATCCGCACGATATCCGCTACCGCGTCGCGGGGCGGCATGAAGTCGATGACCTTGACCTTTCCCGAGGGGGTCTCCCATTCGGTTTCCAGGATGAGAGTGCCCTTGCGGTAGTGCCTTCGGGTGCATTCACCGCCGTCCTCCGGCGCCAGCAGCCAGCGCCCCGCCCGGGGAGTGTCGAGCAGGGCGTTGAAGCAGGCCGGCGAGTCGAAGCGCGGCAGGCAGAGCCAATCGATCGAACCCTCGGTGCTGATCAGGGCGGCAGTGTGCAGATCGCCGACCAGTGCGTAATCCTCAATGCGAGCCATGGACTCACAGTGCCACAGCGGTTTCCCCGGGACTAGGATCCATAGATGCTGTAACGGAACTTCGGAATAACGTCCCCGCAGGCCGCCGAGCGGGCGGGGGAAGCCTAGGAAGGGCCGGGAAAGGGGATTGCTGGATGGACCACGGCGCGACCCAGTATGGACCAGCGCACATCGGCACCAGCGGCTGGAGCTATGACCACTGGGAGAACGTGCTCTACCCGCCGGGGCTGCCGGCGCGGGAGCGGCTGGCGCACTACGCGGCGCGCTTCACGACGGTGGAGCTCAACGCCAGCTTCTACCGGTGGCCCCGGGACACGTCCTTCGCCAGCTGGCGCCGGCGGCTTCCGCCGGGCTTCCTGCTGACCGTCAAGGCCCCCCGTGGGTTGACCCACGGCAAGAAGCTCTACGCCCCAGAGGTCTGGATCGAGCGGATCGCCCGCTGCTGGCACGAACTCGGGGAGAAACGCGCAGTGCTGCTGGTCCAGCTGCCGCCGGATTTCGCCCGGGACGACGCGCGGCTCGAGTACTTCCTGGCGGCGCTGCCCGACTGGATCCGGGTCAGCGTGGAATTCCGCCACCCGAGCTGGGATGCGCCGGAGGTTTACACGCTGCTGGAACGGCATGGCGCGGCCTACTGCGTCATGAGCGGAGCCGGACTGCCGTGCATCCTCCGTGCCACCGCGGCATTCGTCTACGTCCGGCTGCATGGCCCGGACTGGGAGCACCTCTACGGCGGCTCCTACTCGGACGATGAGCTGCGCTGGTGGGCGGACCGGATCCGCGAATGGCAGGCGGCCGGCAAGGAGGTCTTTGTGTATTTCAACAACGACGGCGGCGGGAACGCCGTGCGTAACGCCACGGTCCTGAGGGATGTGCTGGGCGTCGACTGAAACGTGGCGTTTCCGGACACGGTCCGCGGCGGGACTGACCCTTGTGGGAGAGTGGAGGCATGGAATTGGCGTCACAGGAATCTCCCCGGCAGCAACCAATCACCGGCAACCGGGCGTTTCGCCTGGCGCACCTGGTCTCGGACACCGTTAACCGTGCCCGTCTGAAAGCGGCCCGGCGCTGGGACTTTGTCCCGACGACCGTTGCCTATCAAGGCTACGGATCCACCACGTGGGTCCGGGTCCTCGGCCGGGTGGTTCTGACCACCAGGCCCAACCCCGGCAGCCGAGGTGAGCGGGCAGCGCAAAACGGCAACCAAAACATCCGCGGCTGGCGGGCGTTCACGTCCGTCCCGATCCAGTACTCCGAGGTGGAGATCGAGATCGGCGGTGTGACCGCGCGGGTGCATGCGGACCGCGGCGGACTCGTGGACACCGTCGTGCAGGTGGAGCTCACCCCGGGCTGGCACACCGCGGTGCTGCGCGCCGAGGGGACAGAGCCGGCTTCGGCAAAGATTTTCATCATCGCCCCCGACACGAAGCTCGGGATCGTGTCCGACATCGATGACACGATCATGGTCACGGCGCTCCCCCGGCCGTTCCTTGCGCTCTGGAATACCTTCGTGCTGAACGAGCGCGCCCGGATGGCGACGCCCGGGATGGCCGTGCTGATGGACCGGATCATGGTGGAGTACCCGGAGGCCCCGGTTATTTACCTGTCCACCGGGCCGTGGAACGCCGCCCCCACCCTGGCGCGCTTCATCACCCGCAACATGTATCCCTCCGGCGCCCTGCTACTCACCGACTGGGGCCTCACCCACGACCGCTGGTTCCGCAGCGGTCAGGAGCACAAGCGCCGCAACCTGGAACTGCTCGCCGAGGAGTTCCCGAACATGCGCTGGTTGCTCTTCGGGGACAACGGCCAGCACGATGAAGCGATCTACTCACACTTCGCCCAGCAGCATGGCGACCTGGTGGCCGCCATCGGCATCCGGCAGCTCTCCGCCAGCGAAGCTGTCCTGGCCGGCGGGCACTCCGAGACCGGGGACCATACAGGCTCCAACGTTCCGTGGATCTACTCCCCGGACGGTGCAGGCATGGCAAAAAGCCTGCAGGAGCTGGAGATTCTCTAAGCGCCGGCCGTCACCCGCGCGTCAGCCGGTGCCGGCTCCGCCTGCCAACACGTTTCATAATTGATGTCGGTGGCTCGTGATGAGATGTTCTTATGGATCTCGGAAGAGTCTGGAGTGTGGAGAGCAGGGAGGCGCTGGCGGGCGTCGCGGCTTCCGTTGCTGAGCTGGCTGCAATCAGCAGCGCCGGGGATGACCCAGTTGATCAGTCTGGCATTGATCCGTCCGGCATTGATCCCTTCCGGGACCATGCCGGTCCGTCCCGGGAGTCCGAGGCTGATCCACGGGCTCGGGAAGTTAGCCCGGAAGGAGGCCCGGTCCGCGGCGCTGAAGGTGCGGCTGACCGCGGAGTACGCGGCGGCGACGAGGGCCCTGGCGTCCCCGACGGCATCCCTGCGGGACCGCACCGTCCGGGAGATGGCGATTGTCGCCGAGCTCGCGTGTGTCCTGACGGTCAGCGAACACGCCGCCGGAGCCCTGCTCGGCAACAGCCAAGCGATGACAAGTTCGCTGCCGCTGACCCTGGACGCGTTGCAGGCCAGGACGATCTCCTGGGCCCACGCCCGGATCATGGTCGACGAAACCGGTGACCTGGACCCGGCCGGGGCGGCGGCACTGGAGGCGCACTTCCTGGACCCCACGCGCCCAACCCGGCCCGCGGATGCCCGGCCGGGGAACTCGTCCCGGGACGCTTCCGCGCCAAGGCCCGCACCTGGCGCGAACGCCACCACCCGGTCAGCATCGAAGCACGCCACACCAAGAGCGCCGCGGACCGGCGGGTCGAGTTCGGGGCGATCAGGGCCCGGGCCATGGACGGCCACCCCACCTCCCGGCCCCGAACACGAACACGGAGCCCGAAAGCCTCCCGCTCCTTTCTGCGTGATCAGCTACGAATTCTGCATGATCGACTACGAGCCTGCGGGCTGGGGGTCGGCGGTGTCGGGCGCAACCGTTACAGCACCGGACGCGACCTGCTCGGAATCGGCGCCAGAATCGGGGGTCTCCGGGACGGCGTCCCGGTGCCGGGCCGCGAGGACTTCCTGGAGCCAGTAATACGAGGACTTCTTGGTGCGCTCCTGTGTTTTGCGGTTCACGTGCAGCAGTCCGAATTGCTGCTTGTAGCCGCCCGACCATTCGAAATTGTCCATCAGGGACCACACGTAGTACCCGCGCAGCTCGACCGACTCTGCAGCGCCCCCGGGCAACGTCGCTTCGATGGCGGTGGCAATGTGGTCCGCCAAGTAGCGCACGCGGCGTTCGTCCGGGATGATCAGTCGGCCGTCCGGGTCCCGGATCTCAAGGTCTTCGAAGCTCGCCCCGCCCTCGGTAATGTAAACCGGCGGAAGGGTCGGGTAGCGCTCAGCCATTTCCGCGAGCGCGACAGACATGTACTCCGGTTTGATGGGCCAGCCGTACGCTGTGGTCTCGGTGTCCGGGAACTCGACAATGTGGAACGGGGAGCCGGGTGCGGTGCCGCTCAGGTCATCGCCCATGGCCTCGGCCATCCCCTTGGGCACCGCTCCCTCGCCCGGGCCGGACGCCACCCGCGTTGGCATGTAGTAATTGAGCCCGTAGAAGTCCAGGGGCTGCGAGATCAGCTTCATGTCTTCGCTGGACGGGCTGAAGGAGGAGAAGAAGGTGGCGGCCCGGATGGCATCGGGGTACTTGCCTAGCAGGACGGGGTCTGCGTAGAGCCGGTTCTGCGCCATGTCCATGAGACCGGCGCTGAGCTTGTCCAGCGGGTTGATCGAGGCCGGCACCATCGGCGAATAGACATTCGTGATCCCGATGTCGCCCGGCACATTTGCGGCCCGGAGCGCCTGCAGCGACAACCCGTGGCCCAGCAGTTGGTGGTGGACGCTAGGCAGGGCCTTCAGCATGAGCGCTTCGCCCGGCGCGTGCATCCCCAGCATGTAGCCGTTGGTGCTGACCGTGGCGGGTTCGTTGACCGTCACCCAGCGGGTTACCCGGTCCCCGTACGCGGCCGCTGCGATCGCGGCGAACTCTCCAAGCCGGTAGGCCGTGTCCCGGTTCATCCAGCCGCCAGCCTCATCCAGCTCCAGCGGCGTGTCCCAGTGATACAGCGTGGCCATCGGTGCGATCCCGTTGGCCAGCAGCAGGTCGATCAGCCGGTCATAGAAGTCGAGGCCCGCGGGATTGACCGGACCGCTGCCGCCGGGCTGAATGCGTGACCAGGACAGGGAGAACCGGTAGGAGTCGACCCCGAGTTCCTTCATCAGGGCCACGTCTTCGGGCATCCGGTGGTAGTGGTCGCAGGCAACTGCGGGGCTGTGGTCCCCCACGATCGCACCTGGCCTGGCGGCGAAGTGGTCCCAGCCCGAGGGGCCGCGTCCGTCCTCATCCAGGGCACCTTCGATCTGGAAGGCTGCAGTCGCCACGCCGAGGGTGAAACGCGGCGGGAGCAGGGCGGCCAGGTCCTGGGCTGATGCTTTCATCAGTGGAATCCCCTATGTAGTTTCGGGCAGTTGACTGATTTTAGGCCGCGGCGCAGCCCCGCGCCACGACCGGCGCCCGCGTGCCCGGCCGGACCGCTGTCGGACCAGCTCCCGCGGAACCTCAGTACGCCGCGGCCTCCGGCCCGAACAGGAATTCCTTGGCGTGCG
Organism: Pseudarthrobacter ribosi; assembly: GCF_055412865.1. Classification (NCBI taxonomy): domain Bacteria; kingdom Bacillati; phylum Actinomycetota; class Actinomycetes; order Micrococcales; family Micrococcaceae; genus Pseudarthrobacter; species Pseudarthrobacter ribosi. The sequence continues at coordinate 11,054 of NZ_JBVAYZ010000019.1, forward strand.
CCACGGCCTTTGTGAACGCATCGTTCCGCAGCGCGAGCAGCGGTTCGGTCTCACCCACGGTGGGCTCCAGATAACTCGTGTACCCCGGCCGCAGCACCCAGATATCGTCCCCGGGCGGCAGGTAGAAGACACCGAAAGAGCGGTGCTGGCTGTCATCGGCGGTCCAGATCGGGACGACGGCGAGCGCGGCCCCGGTGTCGATGTTGATCCACTGGGCCCGCGGCAGCGGTGCTTCGTGGGCTTCCGGGTCAAGGAACGGGGCTGTGCCCTTGCCCCAGCGCACCTCGAAACGCTCGTGGAAGACTGGCATCAGGTGCGAATCGTAACGGCGCCATGCGCTCATGGCCGCCCTCCTTCTCTTGTGGTGCTTGGCCTGGTGCCGGCAGTGCCTGACGCGGCAGCCGCTGCCGCTGTCGCTGGATAATTTGCGGCCGCTTCGACGTCGGGATGGCGGAGGCGCATCAGCGCCGGAAGCGTGCTGGATCTCGGCCACCGTCGCAACCGGCGTCACGTGCAGGACCGCGTAGTAGCCACGGGGGTCGCGATTCGTCGATTCAGGGCATGGACGGACCGGACGGGGACCAGAGGACGCCGGCTGCGGCCGGTGCCCTCTGGTCCCCGCGCTAATCGACGGCTCGACGGTGTGCGTCCGCCGCCGCCGCTACGTCCCGATCTCCTGCATCTTGTCCTGTGTGTGCGTGATTTCAATCTTCCGCGGCTTGGCCTGCTCCCGCACCGGAATGCGGAGCGTCAGGACGCCGTCGGCGTAGGACGCCTTGACCTTCTGGGTGTCCAGGGTGTCGCCCAGGATGAGCTGGCGGCTGAAGACGCCGCGCGGCCGCTCCGAGGCAATCAGCTCTACGTTGGGCTGGGTCGGGTCGCGCCGTTCAGCCCGGACGGTCAGGACGTTGCGCTCAATGTCGAGGTCCACCGAGTCAACGTTGACGCCGGGTAGATCGAAGGCGACGACGAATTCGCCGTCTTCCTGCCATGCGTCCATCGGCATGGCAGCGGGCCGTGCCGCCGTTCCGAAGACCTGCTGGGTCAGCCGGTCCAGTTCACGGAACGGGTCCGTACGCATCAACATCATTTCCCACTCCTTCATGCGAGAGTTCTGTCCTTTTCATGTATCCAGCCAGCCTGATTATCTGTTGTGATGGATATAGATTTTTTATAACACCGGTGCGACACTGATGCAAGAGGAAAAGTCTCGGCACGCCGGAACCGGCGTCTGGAGTCTGCGAAGGGAGCACTGTGACGGAACGTGGACAGGAGCTGGGCTTGTACGCGATCTCCGTGGTGGCGCAATTGGTCGGGACCGGGCAGCAGAACATCAGACTTTATGAGCGGAAGGGCCTGCTGACGCCGGACCGCACCGCCGGGGGAACGCGGCAGTACAGCAACGCGGATTTGGCTGTGCTGCGGCGGATCAGCGAACTGCTGGAGGAGGGGCTGAACCTGGCCGGAGTCGCCAAGGTGCTGGAGCTGGAGGCGGTCAACGCCCGGCTGCAGGGCGAGCTGACCCGCCTCCGCTCGCGCCGGAGCCAGGGACTACGGAGCCAGAGACTACGGGGCTAGGAACTACACCTGGGGCTTCCGGCCCCCGGCGAGACGGTGGGATTCCTCGAGGAGTTCGGCCAGTTCCTCGGTATCGATCCGGTCCAGCCGCACCAGCACAAGCTGCGGTGAACGCTCGTGGTGCGGGGTCCAGAAGAAGGTGTCCGAGTCCGTTCCGGCGAGGGCTTCGCGTTCCTCGGTCTTGACCGTGAGCACGCCTTCTTCCCAGATCCTGGCCATCAGGGTGGCCGCGAACCAGGCCGGCTGGCCCCAGCTGGGCCGTTCGACCACGCCCGGCAGGGCCAGGGCAGCGCGGCGGACATCATCTTCGGTGGCCATGGCCCCACTGTGGCACCGGCGCCCGGGCGGGACAAGAGGCGGCCGGGGGTTCTAGGTCTGGCTGGTGTCGGATTTGGAAAGCATTCCGGTGATCTGCTCACCGCGGATGCGGGCGGTCCGCCAGGTGTCCAGGGCGATGACGCCGCCAAGGATCACGAACGAGATGGACAGTGCGGCCAGCGCGTCGGTCAGCCAGTGGTAGCCCAGGTAGAGCCGGCTCACCGCGGCGAAGAAGATCCCGACGCCGGCCAGCAGGAACCCCGCGACGGCGGCCAGGCGGTTGTTCCGGCGGGAGAAGATCAGGAAGGTGCTGACCAGCAGGAAGTCGCAGGCGCCGAGGACGTGACCGGACGGGAAGGAGAAGGTGTAGTCGGCGCCGAAGAGCATCAGGTCCACGGGCGGGCGCTGGCGCCCGATGGTGCGCCCGATGATCTGGGCGAGGATCACCCCGGTGAGCATGGCGCCGGCCAGGAGCATCGGCCGCCAGGCGTGCTTTGCCAGCAGGCCCCAGGCCACCGTCACCACGAGGATGATGATCGGCAGGGCAACGGGGCCGAAGACGATCGCGAGGATGATCATGCTCGTCGTGAGCGGTTCGGAGCGGAGGGTCAGGAGCCAGGAACGGACCGGTTCGTCGCCCGCCGTGAGGCCGTCGTGCTGGAGGACCCCGGCAAGGATCGAGAAGAACAGCACGGCGCCCAGAATCACAAGGCCGACGGCGATCCGGTACAGGTTCTTCCGGTCCCGCTCGCTCATGTAGCGTTCCTCCACCACGAACTTGTCGTGGAACACCCGCCACCGGCCGGGCGATTTCCCGGTATTTTCCTCTGCCATTCCCGTCCCCGCCCTTGCGCCGTGTGGTTAGTCCCTTCCTGAAGAATATCCCGGTTCCGGTGCCGCCGGGGCTGGGGCTTCCCGGCCGCCCCCGTGCCGGGCGCCCCGGTAGCCTGAAGCCATGGGCGTTATGAATGAACTGATCAACCCGGGTGCGGTCCGTTCGCTGGAGCGGATCCTCACCGCGGCCGCTCCCGGCCGCAGCTTGACCCGCCTCGCTGCAACGGCCGGGGAACTCGACGAACTGAGCCTGCGGGAACGCACCGACCTCCTGAGCCGCGCCCTGCTGGCTGACCTGCCGGGAAACTACTCCGGCACCGCAGTCATCTTCCGCCGGGCGCTGGATGATCCGGACTTCACCGGCTGGATGATCTGGCCCGTGACCGAGACGGCGGCCACCCTCGCCTTGGCCCGCAAGGAAACCGGCGATTTCGAGGATTGCCTGGCGCTCCTCGCTGAGCTGACGCCGCGGCTCACCTCGGAATTCGCGATCCGGCGGCTCCTCGCGGCCGATCTGGACCGCGCACTGGCCGTCATCCAGGGCTGGAGCTCCCACCCGGACTGGCAGGTCCGCCGGCTCGCCAGCGAGGGCACCCGGGCCTACCTGCCGTGGGCGATCCGCGTCCCGGAGATCACCGACCGGCCCGCCGCGACCCTGCCGATCCTCGATGCCCTGTACCGGGACCCGGTCGAAGATGTCCGGCGCTCGGTGGCCAACCATCTCAACGATCTGGCCCGCCACGCCCCGGACGAGGTCGTCGCCACGGCGGCCCGATGGCTGGCTGCCCCGGACGCGAACACGCCCAGGGTGGTCCGGCACGGGCTGCGGACCCTGCTCAAGAAGGCCCACCCGGGCGCACTGGAGCTGCTGGGGTTCCCGCCGGCGTCGCTCGCCGTGACGCCGCCGCGGCTGGACCGCACCGTCGTCGAGCTTCCCGGAGAGCTTGCCTTCGATTTCGAGGTGTCCAATATCGGGCCCGCGGAGGCCCGGCTCGCCGTCGACTACGTGGTGCACTATGCCAAGGCGAACGGCACCCGCGCGGAGAAGGTATTCAAGCTCGGAACGTCCGTCCTCGGGCCGGGCGAGTCAAGGCAATTCTCGAAGCGCCATGCCTTCCGCCAGATGACGACGCGGCGCCATCATCCGGGCGCGCATGTACTGGAACTGCAGGTCAACGGCGTGCGGTACGCGTCGACCGAATTTTTGGTGCGGACCGACACCGTTTAGGGCCAGAGCGGTGATTTGACGGGCCGATAAATATGACGTTATTGTCGCTTCAATCATTGGGGCCGACGAGTAAAACCCAAGAAGGACAGAGCGATGACCATAGCAACCGAGTGCATTGAGATCCAGGTCGACAGCCGTCAGGTCCTTGACGAACGGCTCGACGACGCCGTCCGCGGGCTCCAGCAGATCGCCATGGGAACCGGGACGCAGGGCATCCTGCTCACCCGGCACAAGGCCGGCCACTACACGGCGGCGCTATCCGACCAGGTGCCATTCGGCATGACCCGGGAACTCATTAACTGAACCTGGCTGAGCCTAGGTGCCTGACGTAGGCGCCTGCCTGCAGCACAAATAGCCAGGTCCCGGGCGGCGGAGCATCGACTCCCGCCCGGGACCTTTTTGGTGCCAGCCCGGTTCAGGCGGGGCGGGTCACCAGTCGTGGACCGTTCCGTCGACGAGGCGGTTGTAGGGCAGGTAGGCCTGCTGGTAGGGGTAGGCCGCGGCGGCTTCCTCGTTGAATTCCACGCCGATGCCGGGCGCCTCGCCCGGGTGCAGGTAGCCGTCGACGAACGTCATGGACTGCTCGAACACCGTGTTCGTCGCGTCGGAGTGCTGCATGTATTCCTGGATCCCGTAGTTGTGGATCGCCAGGCCCACGTGCAGCTGCGCGGCGAACCCGACCGGGGAAATGTCCGTAGGGCCGTGGAAACCGGACTTGATCTGGTACTGCGCGGCGAAATCCATCACCTTCTTCAACGGCGAGATCCCGCCGAAGTGCGTCGACGCGGCCCGGACATAGTCGATCAGCTGTTCCTTGATCAGGGTCTGGAAGTCATAGACGGTGTTGAAGATCTCCCCGATCGCCAGCGGCGTGGTGGTGTGCTGGCGGACCAGGCGCAGCGCGTCCTGATTCTCCGCCGGGGTGCAGTCCTCCAGCCAGAACAGGTCGTACGGTTCCAGCGCCTTGCCCAGCTTCGCGGCCTGGATCGGGGTCATCCGGTGGTGCCCGTCATGCAGCAGCGGCAGCTCCGGGCCGAACTCGTTCCGCACCGCCTCAAAGACCGAAGGCAGGTGCCGCAGGTACGCCCGGGTGTCCCAGTCCTCCTCCGCCGGGAACGCCCCCCGGCCGGCCGGCTCATAGTCATACCGCTCCCCCGAGGCCTGGGCCTGCGCCGCGACCCCGTACACGGCCTTGATCCCGGGCACCGCGGTCTGGATCCGCACCGACTTGTACCCGAGTTCCAGGTGCTCCCGGACCGAATCAAACAACGACTCCAGGTCCGCGCCCGAGGCGTGCCCGTAGGCCCGCAGCCCGTTCCGCGAGGCACCGCCCAGCAGCTGGTACACCGGCATCCCGGCCATCTTGCCCTTGATATCCCACAACGCCATATCCACCGCCGCGATCGCGGCCATCGTCACCGGACCCCGGCGCCAGTACGAGGACCGGTAGAGGAACTGCCAGGTGTCCTCGATCCGGTGCGGGTCCTTCCCGATCAGCAGCTGCGCGACGTGTTCCTTCAAATACGCGGCCACCGCGAGCTCACGCCCGTTCAGGGTCGCATCCCCGATCCCGGTCACCCCGTCCTCCGTGGTAATCCGCAGGGTCACAAAGTTACGGGACGGACTGGTCACAAAGACTTCCGCGGCAATGATTTTCACTTTTGGTCCAGGCTTTCCGTGTTGGTCTATGTTTGGTCAAGAATCGGTCAAAGTTTGTTCAAGATTCGGTCGAAGTCGGCCGAAGGCGGGGAGCGCTGCCGGACGGGGCCCTAGCGCTGGGTGGTTCCGCTGGGTGTGGCCCCGAGGAGGGCGAGCTCGCCCCGGCGGGGCAGGCCTTCCCAGTCGCCGGCAGTGCTGACGGCAAAAGCTCCCGCGAGGGCGCCGCGCTGCAGGCGGCCGGCCACGTCCTCACCGTCGAGGAGGGCGGAGAGGTAGCCGGCGGTGAAGGCATCGCCGGCGCCGACGGTGTCGATGCTGGTGACCGGCACGGCGGGGGTTTCCCACCGGCCGGAGGCGGTGTGGACCCCGGCGCCGGCCGCGCCGCGCTTGACCACGACTTCCCGGACCCCCCGGTCCAGGAGTTCGGCGGCCATGGCCGTTTCGGCGTCGTCGGCCGGACCGGCCCCGGCGGAACCGGCAGGGCCGCCGGCGGCAACCAGCCCGAGTTCGTCGTCCGAGGCGATCAGGATGCTGGCGTACCGGGCCAGCGGGGTGAGGACGGCCCGGGCCTCGTCCCTGGACCAGAGCTTGCTGCGGTAGTTGACGTCGAGGGATACCTCCAGGCCTTCGCCGGCCGCCCGGGCGGCCGCATACTCGACGGCCCGCCGCGCCTCCTGGCTGAGGGCTGCGGTGATCCCGGTGAGGTGCAGGACGCGGGCGCCGTTCCGGAAGGCAGCGTCGACGTCGTCCCGGTCCAGGGTGGATCCGGCGGAACCGGCGCGGTAGTAGAAGGCGCGGGTGACGTCGGCGGTGCGCTGCTCGAGGAACATCACGCCGGTGCCGCGGCCGGCGTCCTCACGGTGGTGCACCGCGATGCCCTCGCTGCGCAGCTGCCGCAGGATGAATTCGCCATGCGGGTCGGCGCCCACGACCCCGGCCCAGCCCACCCGGTGCCCGAGCCGTGCGACGCCGACGGCCACGTTGGACTCCGCCCCGGCCACGTGCATGCCCAGGGAGCCGCCGGCGGACAGCGGTCCGGCGGAACGCAGCGAGACCATCGTTTCCCCGAAGGTCAGGAGCTCAGGAATCCCCGGGACGGGAAGCACAGGGTCGGGCGTCACGGCCGGCGCTCCGCGGCGAGCCGGCGGTCGAAGTCCGCGGCGAGCGCCACGAACCGGCGGGCACGTTCCCGCACGGGATCCAGGTCGCCGCCGGAGCCGGCGTCCCCGAAGAGCGGTCCGCCCAGGCCGACGGCGACGGCCCCCGCCTGCCAGTAGCCGGCCGCCTCGTCGAGCCCGACGCCGCCGACGGCGATGAAGGGGATCCCGGGGAACGGGTCGCGCAGCGCCTTGAGGTACCCCGGGCCGCCGATGGACGCGGGGAAGAGCTTGACCGCGGTGGCGCCGCGGGTCATGGCCTCGTAGGCCTCGGTGGGCGTCAGCGCCCCGGCCAGGACCGGGATGCCGCGGGCTGCGGAAGCCTCGATCGATTCGGCCAGCGCCGGCGTGACCATGAACTGCCCGCCGGCCTCGGCCACTTGCTCGACGTCCTGCGCGGTGAGCACGGTCCCGGCGCCGACGAAACAGCCGGCCGGGGCGGCCGCGCGGACGTCGCGGATCGCAGCGAGGGCATCGGGGGTGGTCAGGGCGATTTCGACGTAGCGGAAGCCCTCCTCCATGGCCGCGAGGGCCGCTTTCGCGGCGGCGCCGCCGTCGGTGCCGCGCACAATGGCGACCAGCCGGGTCTCCCGGATTCCGGCCAGCAGGGCTTCCGGTGTCAGGTCTGTGGTCAGCTCGTCCGTCATGTCATTCACCATTCTGCGAAGGCTCCGTCGGGGTGCCGCCAGACGGGCCCGCGCCAGGCGTGGCCGCGCTTGTCCGCGGCGCGGACCACGGCCTCGTCGATTTCGATGCCGAGACCCGGGCCGGTCAGGCGTTCGATGTGGCCGTCCACGAACTTCAGCGGGGACTTGTCCACCACGTAGTCCAGGACTTCGGCGCCCTGGTTGTAGTGGATGCCGATGCTTTGCTCCTGGATCAGGAAGTTCGGCGTCGCGAAGCCGACCTGCAGGCAGGCGGCCAGGGCCAGCGGTCCCAGCGGGCAGTGCGGGGCGAGCTGGACCTCGTAGATCTCGGCGAGCGAGGCGATCTTGCGGACCTCGGTGATGCCGCCGGCGTGCGAGAGGTCCGGCTGGGCCACGGCGATGCCGGCCTGCAGCGCGGGCAGGAATTCCTGCCGGCTGTAGAGCCGCTCACCCGTCGAGACCGGCGTCGTGGTGGAGGAAGTGAATTCGCGCAGCAGGTGGGTGTTTTCCGGGACCACGGGTTCTTCCAGGAAGAAGGGCCGGTACGGTTCCAGCAGCGGCGCCACCCGCCGGGCGTTGGCCAGGCTGAAGCGGCCGTGGAAGTCGACCGCGACGTCGCGGTGGTCCCCGAGGACCTCGCGGGCGGCGGCGACGCGGCGGACGACGCCGTCGAGCTCCGCCACGGAGGCGATGGGGCTCATCCGGCCGCTGGCGTTCATCTTGACGGCGGTGAGCCCGACCTCGAGCTGCGCACTGATCTGGTCGGCGACCTCGTTGGGCTCGTCACCGCCCACCCAGCCGTACATCCGGATCCGGTCCCGTACGTGGCCGCCCAGGAGCTGGTGCACGGGGGTGTTGAAGTGCTTGCCGGCGATGTCCCAGAGGGCCTGGTCGAGCCCGGACACGGCGCTGGCCAGGATAGGACCGCCGCGGTAGAAGGAGCCCTTGGTCATCACCTGCCAGTGGTCCTCGATCCGCAGCGCATCGTTGCCGATGAGCAGCTCGGAGAGCTGGTCGACCGCGGTGCGGACGGTTTCGCTGCGGCCCTCGCAGCTGGCCTCGCCCCAGCCGACGATCCCGCTGTCGGTCTCGATCCGGACGAAGAGCCAGCGCGGCGCGACGAGGAACGTTTCAATCCTGCTGATCAGTGTCATCTGTTGCCTAGCCCTTGGTCGCGCCGGCGGTCATGCCGGAGACGATGTACTTCTGCGTGAAGAGCGCAATGATCATGATCGGGATGGTAACCACGGTGGCGGCCGCCATCAGTCCGCCCCAGTCGATGCTGGCGTAGGAGACGAAGTCGAAGATCGCAACCGGGAGGGTCTTGGTCTTGGAGCCGGAGAGGACCAGGGCGAACATGAAGTTGTTCCACGAGAAGATGAAGGACAGGATGCCCGCGGTGGCCATGCCGGCCACGGAGAGCGGCAGGGTGATGCGGCGGAAGGCGCCGATCGGGGTGAGCCCGTCCACCTGCGCGGATTCCTCCAGCTCCAGCGGCAGCGAGTCGAAGTAGCTCATCATGATGTAGACGATCAGCGGCAGCGAGACGAACATGTGGCTGAGGATCAGCACCTCGAAGCCGCCCACCATCTTCAGGTTGGAGAAGACGTAGTACCAGGGCACCAGCAGCGAGACACCGGGAATGACGCGCGCCATGAGCACGACGAGGGCCGAGCGGTGCATGGTGAAGCGGCTCATCGCGTAGGCCGCCGGAACGCCGAGGACCAGGGACAGCGCCGTGGAGACGAAGGCGACCCAGAAGCTGTTGAGGATGAAGACGAAGTAGTTGTTGCGCTGCAGCACGTTCGCGTAGTTCTCGCCCGTGGGGGTGAAGAAGAACGACTTGCCGGAGTCGTAGATGTCCACGTTGGTTTTGAAGGATGCCAGCAGCATCCAGAACAGCGGGGCCACCAGGAAGACCACGACGGCGATCAGCGCGGCGATGCGGAAAGCTTTGTAGGCGCGGACGCCCAGGGGCTTGCGGCGGCGCGGGGCCGGCGCGGGCCGGCCGGTCGCGGCGGTCTGGGGTTCGGTGTCTTCAGTGTTTTCGGTGTTTTCTGCTTCTTTTGTCAGGCCGGTCATTTGCTTACCGCTTTCTTGCGCATGGTCAGCAGCCACATGGAGCCGATGATGATCATGAAGAACAGGATCAGCACCGCGGAGGACAGCCCGTACTGGTTGTAGTCGAAGCTCAGGCCGTAGGCGTAGACGTTGAGGGTCTCCACCTCGTGGAAGGACCCGCCGCCCTTGCCCTTGGTGGCGTAGAGGATGTCGAAGGTTTTGAGGGCATCGATGCCGCGGAGCAGGATGGCCACGATCACGGTCGGCATCATGAGCGGCAGCGTGATGAGGAAGAAGCGCTGGAAGGCGTTGGCGCCGTCCATCCGGGCCGCCTCGTCGGGCTCCTCGGACAGCGAGGTCAAACCGGCGAGCAGGATCAGCACGACCATCGGGGTCCACTGCCACACGTCCATGAAGATCGTGGTGCCCAGCGCGGTGTCCTGGCCGGAGAGCCACGGCTGCGGCGGAATGCCGACCATGCCGAGCAGTTGGTTGACGAAGCCGATGTTCGGATCGAAGATCAGCCGCCACATCATGCCTACGGCCACCGGGGTGGCGACGAGCGGCAGGAGGATGGCCACGCGGACCCACTTTTCACCGCGGAACGGGCGCCACAGCAGCAGCGCGATGCACATGCCCAGCACGACCTCGCAGACCAGGGCAACGCCGGTGAAGGACAGCGTGCGTCCGACGGCGGGCCAGAAGCGTTCCCCGTCGGACAGGACCGTGAGGTAGTTTTCCAGGCCGACGAACTCGGAGGCGGCCCGGACGGAGCCCTGCGAATCGGTCAGGCTCAGGTACAGGGTCCAGGCCAGCGGGAAGATGATCAGCACGCCGACGAAGATCATCGCGGGGGCGGCGAACAGCCACTTGCGGTGCCGGTTGGCCCAGGCGGAGAAGTTCTCACGGGCGCCCGGGGCGCGGCCGGCGTTGCGGCCGGACGGCGGCTCGGACTGCGCGCTGCGGGGAGGGGTCAGTACAGACATGGTTCACCTAAGGAGTCGGGGGTGAAGTGAAGAGCTTGCCGGGCGGGGCGACGGACGGGCCGACGCCCCACCGGGCGGTTGAGTACTCAGGCGCAGGGTGCGCCGGGCGTGCTACTTCTTTTCGCTGTCCAGGAATTTCTGGAAGGCCTCGTGGGCCGTGTCGGCGGCGGAGGAAGCGTCCTCGCCGGTGATGGTCGCAACGATCGGGGCACCCACGATTTCGCGGGCCTTGCCGACCGTGACAACCTCGGGACGGTCGTGGCCGACGCCGTTCTTGGCACTGGCGGCGATGGCCTCGGCCAGGTCCGCCGGGTAGGTGGACGTGCCGGCAGGGTCAGACCAGACGGAGGCGCGGGGTCCGGGGACGCCGGCCTTCTGGGCTTCCAGCGTGCGTTCCTTGCTGGTGGCCCACTGGATGAACTTCCAGGCGTTGTCCTGGTTGCCGGAGGCCTCGTTGACGGCCAGGCCCCACGACGGGATGTTGTACGGCTTGGAGCCGGCCGGGCCGGCGGGCAGTGCGGCGAAGCCGACGGTGTCGGCGACCTTGGACTTGGCCGGGTCGGTGGCGTTCTTGTAGAGCGAGTCGGCCTCGGTGTAGAAGGCGGCCTTGCCCTGGGTGAAGATTGCCATCGCCTCGGGCCAGCTCATGTCGGTGCTGACGTTGGCCGGGCCGTAGTTCCGGATCAGGCCGCCGTAGTAGGCGTAAGCCTCCTTGGCCGCGTCGGAGTTGACGGCGGACTTGCCGTCGGCATCCGTGAAGTCGCCGCCGAAGCTGTACAGGAAGCTGGAGAACTGGGTGACGGCGGCGGACTTGCCGGTGCGGGCCACGAAGCCTGCGGTGTCCGGGGAGGAAGCCTTGATGGCCTTGGCTGCCGCTTCGAGCTCTTCCATCGTCTTGGGAACTTCGAGGCCGGCGGCCTTCAGCAGGTCCTTGCGGTAGTAGAGCACTTCACGTTCGGTGATGATCGGGACGCCGACCACTTTGCCGTCGGCCGTGGTGGCCTTGACCGGGCCGTCCTGGTAGTCCTTCCAGTCCCAGCCGGAGTCCGAAGACACCTTGGACGTCAGGTCGGCGAGGTAGCCGTTCTTGGCGAACGATTTGCCTTCCTGCAGCGGGCGGTACATCATGACGTCGATCTCGTCGCTGCCGGCGTTGAGCTTGACGTTGTACTGGTCCGAGAGCTGGTCCTCGCCGAGTTGGGTCAGTTCGACCTTGAGGCCGCTGGACTTCTCGAATTCCGGAATGGCGGCCTTGATGCCTTCGGTCCAGACGTGGTTCGCGAGGGTGACCCGGACCGTGCCGGCGGCTTTGGCGTCGCTGCTGCCGCTGGCGCCGCCGCAGGCGGTGAGGCCCAGCGACAGGACCGCGGCGACAGCCGCGTACTGCATGATCGAACGTCGCTTCATTACGACTCCCTTGTTCTTTGAGGGGCTGGGCGCACTGTCCAGCCAGCCGCAAATGCATCTTTACATCTGCTCTGGAAGCGATCATAGGTAAATAAAGCAGACTTAAACAACCCCTTGTGCCACACCCGTATGATTTATTTATGAAAACCCCAAAGGCGGAGTCCGCAGCCGACCTGCATTCCGTGCTGGTCCACAACCTGGGACTCGCCATTGCCGAGGGGACGCTGGCGCCGCACACAATCCTCCGCCTGGACGAACTCGAGGCGCAGCACGGGGTATCCCGCTCGGTGGTCCGGGAGGCCACCCGGGTGCTCTCCTCCAAGGGCATGCTGGAATCACGACGCCGGCTGGGGACGGTAGTGCAGCGGGAGGAGTCCTGGAACGCCTACGACCCGCAGGTGATCCGCTGGCGGCTTGCCTCCTCCAGACGGCTTGAGCAGCTGCAGGCGCTCAACGAACTCCGCGGCGCGATCGAACCACAGGCAGCCCGTCTCGCCGCCGAGCGCGCCTCCTGGGATGCCGGCAGCGATCTCGTCTCCCAGGCCGCGCGGCTCTGGGCGGCGGGCCAGCGCGGGGAGCGCGACGAATTCCTCCGGCTGGACATCCAATTCCATGCCGCGGTGCTCAAGGCCTCCGGGAATCCCATGTTTGCCCAGCTGCACAACCTCGTCACCGAGGTGTTGACCGGGCGCACCGAGCACGGCCTGATGCCGCACCTGCCGGACCACGAGGCACTTCAGCTGCACGTGGATGTGGCCAGCGCCATCCAGCGCGGCGAGGCGAACGCGGCACGCGCCGCGATGAGCCGGATCGTGGAGCAGTCCACGGAGGAGATGGGCGACATCTGGTCCCGCCACCAGCAGCCCCCCGCCCCCGCACCCGCGTCCGCCCCCGGGACTCAACGCGGGGATCCTCCGCGCCCATCCCCGGCGGTGGGATAGGCGCGGAGTGACTGTGAGGATTGGGGTGGATTGGCTAGCGGCCGCCGGTGAGCTTCCGGCTCCGCTGTTCCTGGGCCATCGGCCCGTACGGGTAGGCCCCGACGCGCGGCCGGCTTACTTCGCTCAGCCGCATCAGCTCCCCCTCGGTCAGTAGGAGGTCCGCGGCGGCGAGATTGTCGGCGAGCTGTTCCGTGCTGCGGACCCCCAGGATCACCGAGGTCACGGCCGGCTGTTCCGCCAGCCAGGCCAGGGACACCTGGGCGGCGCTTGCCTCGTGCCGCCCGGCGATGTCATGCACCGCCTCCACGATCTCCCAGGTGCGCGGGTCCGCGTTCCTGGCCTGCCACGCCTCCATGCCGCGCTCTGGGTTTTCGCCCAGCCGGGTGGCGCCGTCTGGCCGCTGGTCCCGCTTGTATTTGCCGGAGAGCCAGCCACCGCCCAGCGGCGACCAGGGCAGCAGCCCGATCCCGGCGTCGAGCGAGGCCGGAACGATCTCGGACTCGATCTCGCGGACCAGCAGGCTGTACTGCGGCTGCAGCGTCACAGGTCCGCTCCAGCCGTGGGCGCGGGCCACGTGGACGGCCTTCGTCAGCTGCCAGCCCAGGAAATTCGAGAAGCCGTAGTAGGCGATCTTGCCACTGCAGACGGCGTCGTGCAGGAACCGCAGGGATTCCTCCAGCGGCGTGACCGGATCCCAGGCATGCAGCTGGTACAGGTCGATCTGCTCCACGCCGAGGCGGCGCAGCGAGTCGTCGAGCGCGCGGTTCAGGTGCCGGCGGGAGGTGCCGACGTCGTTCGGGGCCTTGCCGGTCGGGAAGCGGCCCTTGGTGGCGAGCACCACGCGGTCCCGGGCCTCCGGACGCGCGGCGAGCCAGCGGCCGATGATCTCCTCCGAGACTCCCGCCGCGTAGACATCGGCGGTGTCGATGAAGTTGCCGCCTGCCGCGAGGTAGTCATCGAGGATCGCGTGGGATTGGTCCTCGGTGGCTTCGGCGCCGAAGGTCATGGTGCCCAGCGCGTAGCTGGAGACGACGGCGCCGCTGGTGCCCAGGGTGCGGTATTGCATGGGACTCCTCTTCAGTCTTCGGTGGGAGTGGTGCGCAGCGGGTGGTAGTTTCGCCAGCTGTGCTCAGGCGCGTAGCCCAGCAGCCGTTTGGCCTTGTCGATCGAGAGCAGGGTTTCGTGCTCGCCGAGCTCCTTGACTACAGGCGCGTTGGGGAACACCTCCGCGGCGAGGCTGGCGCTGGAGCGGCTCATCACCGTGTCCGCGTTGGCGATGATGAACGCCTCGAACCCCGGGGTGCCGTGCTCGAGGGCGCGGGCCACGGCCTGCGCGCCGTCCCGGCCGTCGATGTACCCCCAGAGGTTCCATTTGCGCAGCCTGGCGTCGGCGTCGAAGCCGGGGAACTGCTCATAGTCTTCCGGGTCCATCACGTTGGAGAAGCGCAGGCCGGTGATGCTCAGTTCCGGATCCCATCGGGTGAGCTGGATGGCCATCTGTTCCTCGAGGTGCTTCACCAGGGAGTACGTGCTTTCCGGCCGGGCCGGGTATTCCTCGTCCACCGGGATATAGGGCGGGTCGACGTCGAACGGCAGTCCCAGCACCGTCTCGCTGGATGCGTAGACGATTTTCTTAATCCCGGCGCGGCGGGCCGCCTGGAATACGTTGTAGGTGGCCTGCATGTTGTTCTCGAAGGTTGCAGCATCCGGGGCATGGCCGGGGGCAGGAATCGCGGCCAGGTGCACCACCGCGTCGAACCCCGCGTGCCGGTCCTCCAGGCCCAGGAGCACGTCCACCACTTGGCCGTAGTCGCGCAGATCCACTTCGGTAAAACCGAGCCCGCGCGTGCCGGTGCGGTCCAGGTTGGTGACCTCGTGCCCATCCTCGCCCAGCCGCCGGACGACGCTCCGGCCCAGCTTTCCGCTTCCTCCGGTAACAGCAACTCTCATCAGTACTCCTCGCATCGTGGGGTGTGTGGGGTGTGTTCCACCCTAGAGGGGGCCGGTGACGGTGCACACCCCCGGGCCGGCCCGCCCTCGAAACCGGAGCCCCGGGACAGGGCTCCCCTTCGGCGGCGAGTCCAGCTGCGGGCGGCTCCGCGCGTGACTTTCGGCCCTAGGCTCGGCCGGGCGGACCGGTCAGGCTGGGGCCATGAACGCTGATCAGCGGTTAGTCGTGGGCGTGGACGGTTCCGTCTTCCCGACGAAGGCGCTCCACCTCGCCGGCCGCGTGGCGGGCAGACTGGACGCTCCGCTGGAAGAAAAACGCCAGGCGGGGGAATGAACCGCGGCCGGTGGCCGGTGCGGGCTCTCTGGACGCTCACCGGTGTGCTGACCATCCCCGCCGCCGTGGCGGGGCTGCTGTTCCCGGAGATCTACCGGGGCGTCGTGGCAGCGGAACTCCTGCCCGGCGCGGTGTCCCAGGACCTGATGTCCGCCGTCGCCGGCGTCGCCCTGCCGGTCCTGGCCCTCGCCGACCGGCGGGGGTCTCCCAAGGTGCAGCTCGTGGCGCTGGGAATCCTGGGCTACCTGTTTTACGCCTACGGCATCTACTCCATCGAGCGGACCTACAACGGCTTTTACCTCGTCTACCTGGCCGTCTTTGCCCTGTCCTTCTGGGGAATGGTCTACACGGCTTTGGAGCTCCGGGCGGACGGGCCGCGGCGGGCGCGGCTTCCCAAAGGAATCCGGGTGCTGTCCGCCTCGGGCGCGCTCCTGCAGCCGCTCATCTTCTATCCGCTGTGGATCGCCATGCTGCTGCCGCTGATGCGGACCGGCGATCAGATCGATTCCCTCTACTCCGTCTTCGTCCTGGACCTGTGCTTCATCATGCCGGCGTTCCTCATCCTCGCCGTCCTGACGTTCCGGGGCCGCTGGCCCGGGCTGGTGTTCCTGCCCGCGCTGTATCTGCTCGGCTTCACGCTGATCTTTTCCCTGACCCTGGGGGAATTGTTCAAGCCGCTTTTCCACATCCCCGTGTCCGCGTTGTCCCTGTGGTCCTCCGTACTGCTCTCGGCCTTGTTCCTGGTGCTGGGCGGGCTGCACATCTGGAAGCTGGACCTGAATCCCGGCGGCGGCGCGGCGCGCCGCACCCGGACTCCCCGACCCCAAGCAGCGGATGCCGACGCCGTTCCCGGCCCGGGCATGGGCGCGGGCACGGGCGCGGGCGAAGGAAGCCGATTCCGATGACCCGGCCCCCTGCCTCCCTCCGGCTCCGCGGACCGTTGGCTGCCCTGGCAGCGGCAGCGGTTGCCGCCGGCTACGTCCTCGCCGTCCGTCCCCGGATCCTGCACTGGGGTGCGACCGCCCAGGAGACCGCCGCCCCGCTCCCGGGCGATGAGTTCGTGCGGACTCCCCGGATGCAGAGCACACGGGCCGTCACGATCAACGCGCCGGCCGCGAGCGTCTGGCCCTGGCTGGTCCAGCTGGGGGCCGGACGCGGCGGCATGTACAGCTACGACCTGCTGGAGAACGCCGCGGGCCTCGGCATGCACAGCGCCGACCGGATCCTTCCCGAATACCAGCAGCTCGACGTCGGCGATGTCATCCCGCTAGTGTCCGGGAAGGGCCCGGATCTGGGAATTCCGGTCCGGCGCGTGGAGACCGGGTCGGTGCTGGGTCTCGGCGGCACGATGGATCCGCGCACCGGGCAGATCAGGCCGTCCGGCGGTGCTCCCGCGGGGCCGCGGGTGGAGCTTGGCTGGACCTTTGTGCTGAAGCCTGTCAACGGGCGCAGCACGCGACTGCTCTCCCGGACACGCTACGACTATTCCCCGCTGCCCGTGGGGCTGATCCTTCGGCCGGTGCTGGAACCCCTGCAGTTCATCATGGAACGGCGCATGCTCCTGAGCATCAAGTCCCGGGCGGAGGGCCTTGGCCGGTAGCTGGGCGCTGGCTGGTCGACCGACGGCCTCCATGACCTTGTGCCCTACGCCGGCTGCCCGCGCAGGAATAGCCTGAGAGTCCAGTGGCGGTGTGCGGCCGCCGCCGAGTTCCGGGAGGCAAACGGTGAAATCGGCAAATACCACCATCATCGCCGGCATCGTCTTGGTGGCGGCCGGTGTCCTGCTGCTGCTGGATCTGCTCGGGATCCTGGACAGCTCGGCCATCGTGTGGCCGCTGATTTTTGCTGCGGTCGGGACCGCTTTCGTGGTTCTGTTCGTCCGCAGCCGCGACAACTGGTGGGCCGCCATCCCCGGCTCGGTGTTCCTGGGCCTGGCGGCGGTCATTCTGATCACCCAGGTCTGGCCTGGGCCGGCGGCGTATTGGGCCGGCGCCTTCCTGTTCCTGTTCATGGGTGCAGGCTTCGGTGCGGTGTTTGTGCGCGAACGCTCCAACTGGTGGGCCTTAATCCCCTGCGGGGTGATGCTGACGCTGGCCCTCGTGGTTGCCCTCCCTCCGGCCTGGGAAGGTATGCCGGTTGCCGCCGTGCTGTTCCTGGGCCTGGCTGCCACGTTCGCGGTGCTTTCACTGGTTCCCGTCCTGCCCGAACACCGCCCCGGCCAGCCGGCCGCCGTCGCCGGCCAGCCTGGGGATTCGGAACCGGCCAGGATGAAGTGGCCCCTGATTCCGGCCGCGGTCCTGGCCATGCTGGGGCTGATCTTCGCTGTGCAGGCCTCGGTCTGGCTCACCGCGGGCGAGTACTTCGTCCCGGTGCTCCTGGTGCTCGCCGGCGTGGCGCTGCTGGTCTACGCCTACCGCCACCGCACCGGCGGCCACCACAATGTGCACCGGGCCTGAGGGATCACGGACCTGACGGATCAGTTGCCCCCGGCCAGTCCGGCCGCCGCACGCGCCTTATCGACGGCGTCCACCCAACTCAGCGGGACGACGCCGTGTAGGTGTGGCTCATGCTGTTGCACCCGGAGCGGTCCTGGCCGGCAGGAGGTAGTCGACAAACCAGTCCCTGGCGAGGATGGCGGCCGCGGCCAGCGTACCCGGTTCCTCGAAGAGATGCGTGGCGCCCTGGACCACGGCCAACTGGTTGGGGCAGCGCATCATGGACTTCGCCTTGCGGTTGAGTTCCAGCACATCGTGGTCGTAGCTGCCCACGATGAGGAGCGTGGGCGCCCGGACGGCGGACAGCCTGGGGCCGGCCAGGTCGGGGCGGCCGCCGCGGGAGACGACGGCGTCGATCCTGGCGGTTGGCTCGGAGGCGGCCCAGAGCGCGGCGCCGGCACCGGTACTGGCCCCGAAATAGCCGATCGAGCAGTCGGCCGTGTCCTGCCGGATGGCGAGCCAGTCCGTGGCAGCGGACAGCCGGCGGGCCAGCAGTTCGATGTCGAAGACGTTGGCCCGGTTTCGCTCCTCCGCCGGGGTCAGCAGGTCCAGCAGCAGGGTGCCTAGCCCGGCCTGCTGGAGCACTCCGGCCACATACCGGTTCCGCGGGCTGTGCCGGCCGCTGCCACTGCCGTGCGCGAACAACACCACGCCGCGGGCCGGGACCGGCAGGTGCAGCTGGCCCTGGAGCCGGACTCCGCGCGACGGGATCTCAACTTCATTATCGAGCTCCGCAGCGACCTGTGCGGCCGTGGCAGGCGACCGGGACGCCGGCTGCGAGTTCTGCAGGCGCTTGGCCGCGGCGTCGAGCAGCTGGACCACCTCGTCGTCTTCGGTGGGCGAGAAATCGCGGTAGTGGTAGCCGACCGCGGAGAACGGGTGCGGCGTGGCGAGGCAGACCACCTCGTCGGGCTCGGTGAGGCTCCTGAGGGTGTCGGCGGGGGCGACCGGAACGGCCAGGATGACCCTCGCGGCACCGAGCTTCCGGGCGGTCCGGCAGGCGACCCGGGCGGTGGATCCGGTGGCGATCCCGTCGTCGACAATGACGGCGATGCGCCCGGTCAGGTCCTGCCGGGTCCGGCCCTTCCTGAACCGGATCACCCGGTTCTCCAGTACGGCGCGTTCATGGTCTTCGACGGCCTGCAGCTCGGCGTCACTGACCCGGGCATGGGCCAGGACATGTGATTCCAGCACGCGGGCGCCGCCCTCCCCGATCGCTCCCATGGCAAGCTCCGGCTGGTACGGAAGGCCAAGCTTTCGCACCACGATCACGTCCAGCGGCGCGTCCAGGGCGGCGGCGACTTCGAAGGCCACAGGGACGCCGCCGCGGGGCAGGCCCAGGACCACGATGTCCTGGCCCCGCAACTCCGCGAGCCGCCTTCCCAGCTGCCGGCCGGCGTCGACCCTGTCTTCGAAAATGGTCATCGGTATGGCTTTCCAATCGGGATCTCGGCCATGGCATCATCCAGGCGTGCGCTCCGCAGGCTGGGAAATTGACCAGTTGGCCGCTCCCTCCCACTATCTGTCAGGAGGCCCTGGGATGTGAGGGCCTTTGTGCCCGGATTCGCCGGCGCCCCATCCCGGTCGGGGGCCGGATGGGGCGCCCGCCAAGGAAGCGGCACCATGGCGGAGGATGCAGGAGTCCGTTCAGGCTGTGAACAGCCCTTCGCCGATGTATCCTCCGGGCTTCACCCCGGGGGGGACGGCGAACAGGCCCGATCCGGTGTGCTCGAGATATTCCACGGACAGGGTGTCTTGCCGGGCCATGGCCGTCTGCATGGGAACGTAGTGCGTCCGCGGATCTTTGACGAAGGCAATGAAGAAGAGGCCCGCGTCGAGGTGCCCAAGGCCGTCCGAGCCGTCCGTGAAGTTGTAGCCGCGCCGGAGCATGTGAACGCCGTTGTTGTGCGAGGGGTGTGCGATCCGGACGTGGGCGTCGGCGGCGATGAGCGGTTCGCTGGCAAGTCCGCTGGCTTCGAAGTCGGGGTCGGTGAATTCGGTGCCGCCTGAGAGCGGAGCGCCTTCGGATTTGGTTCTGCCGATCAGGGCTTCCTGCTCCCGCAGCGAGGTCCGGTCCCAGATTTCGATGTGCATGCGGATACGCCGTGCCACGAGGTAACTTCCGCCCTCCATCCAGGTTTCTGCGGGTGAGGCGCCGGCCGCAACCCAGACATGGTCGTCCAGCAGGGTCGTGTCTTCGGCCTTGACGTTGCGGGTGCCGTCTTTGAAGCCGAAGAGATTCCGGGGGGTCTGTTGCGCCCGGGAGGTGGAGGACGTGCGTCCGAACCCGAGCTGGGACCAGCGGATGTGCGCCCGGCCGAAGGCAATCCGCGAGAGGTTGCGGATGGCGTGCACGGCCACCTGCGGGTCGTCCGAACACGCCTGCACCACGAGATCCCCGCCGGTCCGCCGCTCCTGCAGCTGGTCTCCCGGGAAGTGCGGCAGGTCGATTAGGGCGACAGGCCTCCGGCCTTCGAGCCCGAACCTGGCTGCGCCGTTCTTTTCGAAGAGGCTCGGACCGAAACCGAAGGTCAGTGTCAGGCGTCCCGCACTCAGTCCGAGAGCCTCACCGGTGTCTTCCGGGGGTGCGTCATAAGGCCCGTTTACGGCTCCGGTGGCGCCGGCCTCACGCCCCGCCGTCATCGCTGCGGCTGCCTCGGTCCAGTCCTTGAGGAGGCGGATGAGCTCCTCCCGGTTTTCGGTGGTCACGTCGAAAGCGGCCATGTGGAGCCTGTCCTGGGCCGGTGTGGTGATGCCGGCCTGGCGCTCACCGTAAAACGGCACCGTTTCAGGGCCCGGCTGGTTCTGGTCGGACGCGGCGACGATCGCATCGTGACCGAGGAGCCCCGCTGTCAGGCCGGCGGCCGCACCTACACCCCCGGCCCCTGCCAGCGAAAGCAGCCGCCGACGGGAAACCGTGGAGCTCATAGCACCACGGCTGCCGTCAGCTTGGACAGCGGTTCACCCAGGGCATCCACCAGCATGGCCAGGTCTTGGACCTGCTGCGGGGTGAGCTCGTCGTAGTAGATGAACGCGTCTCCCTTGACGTATCTCGTCAGCTCCGCCTGCAACGCTTCGAACCTCGTGTCAAGCTCCGCGGCAAGCGCCGGGTCCTTTTGGTCCAGGATCGGGCGAAGGCTCTCGAAGGCGATTCGCGCGCCGTCCACGTTGGCCTGAAAGTCCCAGAGATCGGTGTGGGACCAGGCTTCTTCCTCACCTGTCACTTTTCCGGTGGCCACTTCATCGAGCAGTTCCTTGGCGCCGTTGCCGAGCTTGTCCGCGGTCAGGGTCACGGTCCGGGTGCGCTGGTAGAGCTCTTCGGTGTCCGCGACCAGCTGGCCGGAGAGCTCGGCGCGCTCGGCTGCCGTCAGGGGCGTGTAGCCCTCCGGGGGGAAGAGGTCCTTTTCGGCGCGGTGCCAGCCGGTCCAAGCCTCATCCGGCTGCAGATCCGCCTCGCGGAGGTCCAGCTTCGGGTCAAGGTCGCCGAAGGATTCCGCCACCGGTTCAATCCGTTCCCAGTGCATCCGCGTGGCGGCATACAGGCTGCGGGCCTTTTCGGCGTCCCCGGCTGCGAAGGCCTCGGCGAAGGTCTTTGTACCTGCGAGGAGCTGTTCGGTTTGATCCTTGACGTAGGCCGTGTATTGCGCGGTGGCCGTGTCCACGAGCTTCTGCTGGTCCGCGTCAACAGCTGCTGTCGTTCCGGATTCCGTGACGGTGAACCCGGCCCGGATGCCCTCCCCCACCATGCCCGGCTTGCACGCGGTGAAGTACTTTCCGGTGGGGGCCGTCACCACCAGGTTGCGGGTGATGCCCGGGCCGATGTTCTCGACTTCACCCACGATCCTCAGCCCGTCTTCGGCCAAAAGGTAGAACTCGGTGACCTGGTCGCCGTCGTTCTTGACGGAAAAAGTGAGGTTTCCGCTGGACGCTTCCGCCGCCGAGACCTTGCATTCGCTGTTCGTGCTGGCGACGGCGATCGGTCCCCCGGTTTCGGAGGTGGTTGGAGGGGCGTTGTCA
This sequence comes from Pseudarthrobacter ribosi, assembly GCF_055412865.1. Classification (NCBI taxonomy): domain Bacteria; kingdom Bacillati; phylum Actinomycetota; class Actinomycetes; order Micrococcales; family Micrococcaceae; genus Pseudarthrobacter; species Pseudarthrobacter ribosi. Next base: position 32,666 of record NZ_JBVAYZ010000019.1, read on the forward strand.
GTGCAGGCCGAGAGCGTCAGCGGAAGCAGAGCCACCGCGGCCACGGCACCAAGCTTGTAGGAAAACCTGCGAGAGGAGGAGTGGGAGGGTTTCATGGTGGTCCTTGCGGGTTCGGGCCGGATAGTACGGCAGTGAAAAGTGTCAGGCCTTGGCGGACGGGGCGGGTGTGCCCGACGCTGCGGCGGCCTCCCTGGCGGCCCGGCGCTGACCGCGCCGGTACGACAGGAGGTACACCGACATCGTTGGCACGACGTAGAGGACCCAGGCGCCGGCTTCCAGCCAGGTTGTGGCCGGGGAGAAGTTCAGCGTCCCCTTCAGTAAGGTGCCGTACCAGGACGACGGCGGGACGGCGGCTGAGGCGTCGAAGGCGAGGGAGTGCAGCCCCGGAAGAATGCCGGCTTCCTGGAGGTCGTGGATGCCGTAGGCGAGGACTCCTCCCGCCACGACAATGAGGGCGGCACCCGTCCAGGTGAAGAACCGGGACAGGTTCACGTGCAGGATTCCCCGGTGGAGGAGATACCCGAGCCCGGCGGCCACGGCCAGCCCGAGGAACGCACCGAGCAGCGGGGCCGTGCTTTCCCCGGTGGCGCGCGCGGCGGCCCAGAGGAAGAGCGCCGTTTCCAGGCCCTCCCTCCCCACTGCCAGGGCCGCCACGGCGACGAGACCCCATGCCGCACCGTCCGCCACCCTGTCGATCCGGCCCTTAAGGTCCTGGCCGAGGCTGCGCGCCGTGCGGGCCATCCAGAAGACCATCCAGGTCACCACCGCGACGGCGGCAATGGATAGGCCGCCGCCAATCGCTTCCTGGGCCTCAAACGTGAGCCCGCGGGGTCCGAATGTCAGGAGGGCCCCGAACCCGATCGAGACTGCGATCGCCGCGCCGACCCCGGCCCAGATCCGCGGTGCGAGATACTGGCGCCCTGTTCGGTTGAGGTAGGCCAGCAGGAGGACGACGATCAGCGAGGCTTCCAGGCCCTCGCGGAGGCCGATCAGGAAATTGGCGGTCATTTTGGTGCTCTCGGGTCACGGATAGCCAAGTAAGGATAACCTTAGGAAGGTTAGCCCAACCCGACAATTAAGTGAAGTATTTGTGCCCTAATTAGGACAATATGACGAGACGACCCCTGGCACCGATGCGCTTAGGGCTACCCGGGGCCATGACACACTCGGGCACCCGTGCCTGCCGCAACTGAAGCCATGAACCGCGTCCCGCCGGGGCACCGCCTCTAGAGTGACAAGCCGTTGAGCAATGTGGACATCAGTGCGTTGGTACTGCCAAGAAATCCAAAGGCCTGGTCCGGAATTCGATCCGGACCGGGCCTTTGCCGACTGAATGACAGATTCCCATGTCGTGCGTGTGCTGCGCGAGCCCGCCTTTGGGGGCAATCCAAGTGCGGGGCGGCTGGGTGTCGGTTCGGCGCTCACGCGTTGACCTCCGGGGATTCTGCGACGGCGATGCGCCGGGCCACTTCCATGGCCACTGCGTGGAGGTCTTCGGCCACGCTGGAGGCCGACTTAGGCTCGGCATTGCCGGCCTTCGCCTCACCGCGCAGGACCTCCCACCATTTCGGTCCCTTGCTGAGCTCCCGTTCGAGCTCGTGCGCCAGCAATCCACGCTCTCGGCACGCCTGGGCCGTGGCCTCCGCGTGGCGGATGCTCATCGGGAACAACACTTCGTCTGTGTGCCGAAACCGGCGGTGAGGTGGTCGCGTTCCTCTCCGGCGGACAGCTCGGCCCCACCGTCGTTGCGCTCTTCAGGCCAAGCCGGCGCCAGCGGTTGATCTCACGGACAGCGCCCCGCAACCAGACCAGATGGCGGACCTTCACCACCAGCCAAGCAAAGAAGGCGTCCGCGCCCTTCTCGATGCAGAGGACCTGACCCACTACAACTGGTTTGAGGATCGATACCAGGATGAGTTTGAAGCCGGTATTCAGGAAGTGGAATCCGGGTGGTGCGTCTACTACGCCGACGAGAAGGCAGGCACGATCTCTGACGAAGAATATCCGGACGAGGAAGAGGCGCTGACCAAGTTCCTGGACCTAGCCCGCCACAACAGTAAGACGTGGAAAAAGCGCTGCGCCTGAAACCACCAACTACCTGCAGCAACTACGAGCAGCTGGGCATGACTTTTACCTTTGAGCTGGAGCAGTTTGCGCCGGCTGTTGCGACACACTTGATCGGGTGGCAGACCGGTAACGCAACGAGTCACGTGGTGACGGTATGCCCGATCGGGCAAAGTGCCGCCAGCTGCTTCTTTGCGTAGATTGCGGACACGGTTCTTGAGACTCAGTTCGCCGAGTCCTGCAGACCGACCGCCTCGTAACGGCGAACGCCTACGCCATCGAGACAAAGTCGTGCGTGGTCCAACGAAACGAGAAAGATGCCGCGCTTATCGAGAGCTTTATTCCTTTAACCTGATTCCTTGTGTGGTTTGCCTCCGGCGTGGCCACTCTCGTTTTCGCTCAGTCCCGGGGCCAGCCGGTCCTGGAGCCTCTCGATCTGGGCCGTGAGGCGGGCGAGCTCCTCGCTCCCTGAGGTTTCTGCAAATTGCTTCCCTTCATCGGTGGCGGCGGCCACGCTTTCAACGAGCCAGGAAGACAGTGTCGCGGTGACCATGCCCAAGGCGGCAAACCCGCCGATCATCAGCGCGACCGCAGCCCATCGGCCAGGAACGGTGACGGGGTAATAGTCGCCGTAGCCGATCGTTGTGGTGGTGACCGTCGCCCACCACAACGAGTCGCTCATCGTGGTGATATTCGCGGTCGGGGCGCTCCTTTCGAAATGGCGGACGCTCAGGGCGACGGAGTAGATCAGCAGGATGGCGGAGACAACGACGTAGGCCATGACACGGGTCCTGATGGCATTGCCCGGGGCCCTGCCCATGACTTGACGCAGCTTGAATGGCCGCAGCAGCCGCAATGGCCGCGCCACCGGGAACACCACCATGAACAGGTCCATAGGGTGGCGAATGAACCATCGGCCCGGCTGGGGCGCCAGGAGCAATTTCACGATGTAGTCGACGCCGAAGGCAAGCCACGTTAATCCCATGACGAATGCCAGAACGGCGGCATATGGGTCCGGCGGTTCGACAATGACCAGGACGGAGTCGGCCGCCAGAAAGAGAAAAGCCGCACCGACGAGGGGTAACTCGGAATGCTTTTGCCAGGTTTCTTGCCTCATAGCTGAATGCTAGGACTTTGCCCCCTGATGTCCCCACCAAATCGGCGCGGCCGCAACGGCTGCCAAGGCTGCACCAGTGGCGTGGAGCGAGCTCAAGAGGAGCCAGGTGACAGAGGAAAAGGGTCACCCCCTTCGGGTGATGCCGTCCTCCGCTGTGGCGGATTAGGTTACAGGTAGAGTCGTGGCGATCCGGTCTCATCGCGCCCTCGGCCCTCAACCCCCGCAACGAGATGGAGACATAGTCATGGCCGATGAAGAAGACGTGGTCGGTGACACCCTCGCCGACATCACCGCGGTATCGCTCGAACGCTCCACCCTCGGACCTCGCGAGCTGATGCTGGCCCGAATTGCGGCACTCGTGGCAGTCGACGCCCCGCCCACCTCTTACCTGCTCAACGCCGGCACCGCAGTGGACGTCGGCATCACCCTGGAGGATGTCCAGGGAATCCTCGTCTCCATTGCACCCATCGTCGGCACCACCCGGGTCGTGGCGGCCACCGTCAACCTCGGCAAGGCGCTGGGCTACGCCCTCGAGCTCGAGGCCGAAGCCGAAGCCGAAGGCTGAACGGGTCAGGACATGGGACTCTTACGGCACCACCCTGACGAACCCGCAGGCGCACGCTTTCAGATGCGCGAGAAACTGCTGTCCATCGGGGACGACTTCTGGATCGAGGACGACCAGGGCCAACGCGCCTACAAGGTCAATGGAAAGGCGGTCCGGATCCGGGACACGTTCGTTCTGGAGGACGCCTCGGGAAACGAGGTGGCGAGCATCCAGGAGCGCAAGCTCTCGGTCCGGGACAAGGTCGCCATCGAGCGCGGCGGCGACACCGCCGCAACGGTCCACAAGGCGCTGATCGGGTTCCGGGACCGCTTCGCCATCGATGTGAAGGACGGCGACGACATGAAGGCGCACGGGAACATCGTCGACCACGAGTACGAGATCGAGCGCGACGGCCACACGGTCGCCACGATCTCCAAGAAGTGGTTCCGCGTGCGTGAGTCCTACGGCGTCGAAATCGTGCAGGGCGAGGACGTCCCGCTCCTCCTCGCGATCACCGTCGCCATCGACTCGTTGACCTGACCTTTCCAGAAAATGGCGTCCAGGAAAGGTACTGGATCCCGTCTGCCCGTGACCTTTTGCGGCTCTTCGGCTTCTTGACGACGAGCCCGTTCTCAGGCGGTCTGGCCGCCAGCCTCCTGGTCCCTAAGGTGGCAGCAGACGGCGTTGCCGTCCTGCGTGCGCGCCCTCACGCTTTAACTCCGACGGCGGGATGCCGCAACGCGCGTGAAGGAAGAGTTCACAGGCCCGCTGCGGCGGCTGCTCTGGAAGGCCATGCCCGACACGCAGCAGGCGTTCATCAACTACGTCAACGCCGCCAAGAAGCACGCCGAAATCCTCGGCTGTCACACTCAACACCGGTGTCAGTGAGGAACTCAACCGGCATAAACCCCAACATAGAGCCAAGATCGGACAGACTTCACAGAACGGCAGAACTGTTACAGGCGTTCCAGGCATCGCCCGGCGAGGTTCGCCGCCGCTGTCCTTGCGGCCAGGCCAACAAGTCCGAGCCCGTTAGCGCCGGATCCTGTTCCATTGTTCGTGATGGGCGAGAATCACGCACCAAACCGGCCTGTCACAAGGGAAAGCGAACGGCGCCCAAAAATCCACGATCCTCGGAAACTCAGGCTAGCGGCGCCCGAGGCCCTTGCCAGCGCGGGGGCGAATGAGTAGACCAAAGTCCATGGGATGGGACACGGCAGGCCAATGCCGAATCGGCAGGTCCGTGGGCGGACTGGCTCGGGTTTGACTTCAGTGCCGGCGCTTTCACGGGGCTCTTCGCCGCTGAAGGGACCATGGAACAGCCGAGGACTCCGGGTGGCGTCAACGTGGTGGTTGACTTCCTGTGCGGCATGCTGGCCACTGCCGGGGATCAGGCGGCCCTGATCCGCCGGGCGAAGGAAGGCGGCAGTTACCGCGTCACCTGCACGCTCGCGCAGGCGACGATGTTCGAATTGAGTCTGGGGCTCAACGACAAGGCGCAGTTGGCTCATATTGCCGACCTTGGGCCGGAGCATCAGATCCAGAAGCCGAACCTGATTACCAGGATGACGCCGTTTGGCGAATTCACGCGACGCGGTTCGCAGGTGGAGATGTCCGAGACGCCCGAATCCTGGGCCGATCCAATTCTCGTGCCACTCGGCTCGTCCCGGGCCGAGTGGCTACCGAAGACGCCATGAGGCCGTCGCCTGCGGACTCGTTCACGTCGCCGCCACGATCTACGCCGGGAGCTATATCACCGGATTCATCGACCCGGCACCGTTCACCGGCGCTCTGGTGTGCTTGCGTTCCGTTGAGGATCATGGCGCCCGTTGGGAGTCTTGCTTGGTTTGGGTTCCGGGTTGAATGGTTGGTATGCCGCGGGTGAAGGCCAGGGAGAGCAATGTGATCAGGGCAAGGATGGAGATGGCGGTGCGTAGCCCTTGGACCTGGCTGTCCGCGTTCGCCTCCGCGACCGCGTCGATAGTCGCGGGGGGAACGTTCGCGGCGGTGAGTGCGGCCTTCAGGTTCGCGTCGGAAACGAACGGGACCCCGCCGGCGAGCTGTGTTTGCGCTTGCGACTCGAGGGTGGCCGGGATTTGCGGATTGTCGTGGATGATCGCGAAGAACGAGGCACTGAGCGCGGAGATGAGCACAGCGCCGGCTAGTGCGGTTCCGATCGAGGCGCCGAGCTGGGTGCCGGTGTTCTGCAGACCGCCGACCTCACCGCTTTGTTCGTCGGGCACGGCGGACACGGTGACGCTGCCGAGCTGGGAGGCCATCGCTCCCAGTCCGGAACCTGCGAGCAGCAGCGGCCAGGTCACGATCTCTGGACCCGCACCGACCTCGAGCAGTGCGACCAGGAGCACCAGACCGGTGAACAGGGCGACGAAGCCGGCGTTGACGACACGTCGTGGCGATGCGTTCGGGCGCAGTTTCGGTATGCCTATGGCGAAGAGCAGCAGAGTCAGGGAAAGGGGCAACAGGCGCACGCCGGTCTCGATCGCCGAAAGCCCGAGTGCCACGGACAAGAACAGTGGGACGACGAAGAAGAGGCCTGCTTGGACGAGGTACATGAAGAGGAAGGAGGTGACGCCGCTGCGCAGCTGGAGGTTGCGGAGTATCGCGGGGTCGATGAGCGCGCCCTCACCGCGTGCGATGCGCCGGTTCTCCCACGCGATGAATAGGGCCAGCACCGTGCCGCCGCCGATGATGAGCCAGATGACCGGAGACAGCCCGAGCCACTCAGGCGCGTCGGGCTTGGGCTGCACGAACCCCCACGACCCCGAGAGGAGGATGCCCATGACGATCAAAGTGAGACCGAGCGCTGACAGCCCCGTGCCCGCGAGGTCGAGGCGGACACCCTCCGCAGCGGGCGTGTCGTTCACGCGCCGCGCGAGCAGCAGGATGACGACGACGATGAGGACCTCGCCCGCGAACACCCAGCGCCACGAGGCGTAGGTGGTGAACGCGCCGCCGATCAGCGGCCCGAGCGCCGCCGCGATGGCGCCGGCGGCGGCGACCAGCCCGTAGGCTCGCGGCCGTTCGGGCTTGCCGAAGTTCGACGCGACGAGCGCCACGATCGCCGGCATGATCAGCACGGCTCCCAGACCCTCCAGGAATGACCAGCCGATGATCAGCACGGTCAGGTTCGGGGCCAGTGCCGTCGTCATCGATCCGACGGAATAGACGACGCACCCGATCGTGAACGCCCGTTTCCGGCCGATGATCTCGCCGATCTTGCCGCCTGTAATCATCAACGACGCCATTACCAGCGTGTAGAGCGTGATCGCCGTCTGAATGCCGGTCACCGTGGTCCCGAGGTCGTTGGCCACCGTCGCGATCGCCGTGTTCATCACGGTGGTGTCCAGGGCCATCACGAACTGCCCCATCGCCAACGTCAACAGCACGACCCCGGTCGCACCCACTCGCTGCTCAGTCACGTCGCTCACAGCCCCTCACTCTCCGTCGGACGAACCGCATCCAGGACTTGATGTTGCCCGCCACTGCCACTGGTGCCACAAGGATGCGAGGCCCGCGCATCGGCCCAACACCGCGTCGGTCATGCGGGACGATGAGGATAAACAGGGCCAGTGCCAGATAGCCGACACGGCGACGACTTGCGAACAGCCGTGTGCGTAGACCGTGTCCACGGCCGATCAGGACGAAGCGGCCTCGATGATCTTCTCGTCGCCCTCGTTCACGGCCTTGACCACGGCGTCGTAGTCACCACTGTCGACGGCCTTGTTGACCTTCTTGGTGGCCTTGTCCACGGCCTTGTCGACGCGGTCGAGGTAGAGGTCGTCGACGACGGCAACGAGCGCCGAGGAGCCCGGCGGCAGCCACTCGTCCGCGTTCACGCCGATGGACTTCTCCTCGTGACGCTTCGCGATGGCGCCAGCACCTGCGCCGATCCCGGCACCGATCACGCCGGACAACAGGAGCGGCGGAGCGAACAGTCCGACCACCAGCCCGCCGATGGCGCCGGCCGTGGTGCCGCCGGCGACCAGCCCGCCACCGTGTTCTTTGACCTCGGTCTGGCCCGAGGCGTCACGTGTCAGGACGACCGCAGCCGCCACGGCCGCGTCGTCCAGGCTCTTGATTGCCTTGAAATCCTCTGCCGCCGAGCCCGTGTCGGTGTACGACGACACGAACAAGGTGTAGTTGTGATCTGACATGGTGTGCCTCCACTCGGTTCCGGCCGCGTAGCGGCCACTCCGCTTCTTTACTCGACGCTGTCGGTCCGTACGGTGCTGGACATAACGGCGGGCGGCCTGTCCCGGCCTGTGGCGGTACGTACAGCGGTCGTCGTGTAGGTCCAACTCTTGCCACAACAGGCACGCACCGGCAGGGCCGTATGACACTGTTTCGGGGAAGAGCCCTGGCGGGCAGCCGCGCCGGGGATGCCCTCCGGTGAACTTCGACTCCTATGCGTACAAAGACCGCACCGTGCTTGATCGCTGCGCGATCATGCGTTTCGTTGTACGAAAGCACGGTGAGCACGTCCTGGCGCCCGCTCACGCCGTCGTAGCCCACCCCGAGAACCTGTCCTTCGAAGAGGCCGCGTCGGTGTGGATGATGTTCATTACCGCCTACGGGGGCCCTAATCAATATTGCCCTCCTTGGCAGGGATGACGCTGTCCTGATCTCCGCCGCCTCCAGCAGCGTCGGACTCGCTGCCATCCCGATCGACCTGTCCCGGGCAGATCCGGTCATGATCCGGGACCGTCGCATCCGGCGCGGTGCGTTCTGCCGCCAGAACGCCGGAGACGACGAGCTCGCGAACAACAGCGACGGTCCGCTCGATGTGTACTTTGGCCCTGAACCGATAGGAGATTCCACGAGGAACTGGATCGAGACAGCGCCGGGCCGAGGCTTCGATCCGATGTTCCGCTGCTACAGCCCCACCGCTCCGTTGTTCGACGGCACCTGGATCCTGCCAGACGTAGGGCCGGTCTGACAGGACGACCCAGCAACCTTAGAGCGTCAGCTGGCGCGATCAGCCGTCTCAGCGCAGGCTTCTCGGTGGGGTTGGAGCTGCGGCGGTCCCGCCTGAGCGGCTCCACAGCTGCCCGATCACCGTGAGGTGGATGACGCGGCCGATGGTCACTGCGACGAGGAGCACGGACATCATCACGAACAGCCACCCGATGTACGAGAAGGCGAGCCCGAGGACGCCGAATTGATCGGCGGAGGAGGCGAACGCCCGCGGGAGATACACGCGCCCCACCACCGTGCCCACGGCGAATCCGAGTCCGGCGAGCACTGATCCCGGGAGCAGTGCCCGCAGGCTGACGGTCCGGTTGATCACCATCCAAGTCGCGACCCACCACAGTGCGGACCAGATCGCCGCCTCGATGATGAACTCGAGCACCGACAAGGCACCGGTGCCGCGCACGATGTAGCGGGTCATGACCACGAGGGCGAACCCGATGAGGATCGCAACAATCGTGACGACCCAGCGCCACGCGAAGCGGATGGGGGCCTTCGGTGTCTTCCAGATCTTGCGGAAGCACCGCTCGAGCGCGCGGGCGAAGGCGGTCGCGGCGAGGATGAGCAGCAGCGCGCCGATGACGTGCGCGAACGTCACCCCGTCGGTCTCTTGGGGAATCGACTGCTTCACAAGTTCCGCGGTGTGATCATCGAGGCTGAGGTTCTCAGCGAAAAGCGAGTCCGCCTCGGGGTTCAGGCTCCCCCGCACGGAACTGGCGACGATGAGGATCGGCAGGATCGAGGTGAACGCCTGCGCGGCGAGTGTCATCGCTCGATCGAACAGCTCGAGGTCACGAATGTCGCGGAGAGCACGCAGCACCAACCGTCCGGCGGCCGAGCGCACGGTGGCCCGCATCAATCGGTTCACCGGCGGCTGAACCATCGGCATCACACATGCCCAGCTTCGGCAGGTCGGAATGGTCCAGTCACCCGATCCGGGTCGTCGCTGTGCGCGGCGATCTCGACGGTGGCGGTGCCGGCTTTCAGGACGGCGATGATGGGATCAGAGCCGAGGCGCTTGACATGCCCGGGCGCAGCGGACCGAGGTTCGCCGACGCTGTTGATGGGGATGAGCTCGTTCCTGAAGAGGACTGGGGCCTTGGTCCAGACGAGGACGTCGCGCACCCAACGACGGTAGCCTCGCGTCCACTTCGGCCGGAACCTGTCGACCGCGCCATTGGTGACGCGAATCCCACCGTGGGACACGCCCGGCTGGCGGGTGACCCACCGCTTCCGCCCCAACACGAAAGCGAGGGAAACCACGAGGACGATGAGGTCGACGCCGAGGATGACCAACAGCGCTATGACCATCAAGCACCTCCGAATTCCGGTTGGTACACATCACTCGCACCGTTCGCAGCGGGCAACGCCGGACGCTAGTCTCTGGCCCCCAGCATCCCGGACCACCCGACGCCGTCGCATCATGCGAACCGCGTGATGTTCGTCGCCGACACCTCAACGAAGCGGCCATTTCCCTCATACGCCCGCTTCAAACCGGGCCGCCCAACGAAACCTGGTAGTCCGACTTCAACTCATTGACGCGATGACTCCGCCAACCGCGCCGGACTAACTTCTAGGCGCTGGCCACCGATTCTGAGTTTGGAGCACATCCTGGAGCCCTGGTACCCGAAGAGGTCGTAGTACGAGCTGTTCCTGCGGCTCATCGCCTCCGCGGCGACAACCTGCCCGTCCGAGTTGTTGAACGCGACCAGGGGGTCCGAGGGCTCCCAGTTGCGCGGGTAGAGCGGATGTACTTCGACCATGATGGCAGTATGAGCCGACGGGCTGACATTCCTCGCGTCATTGCATGATGAGGGTGATGCTTGTCCATTCGTCTTTCACCGTCGTTCCGGAATCTGCAATCCGACTGATTTTAGACCAGGGCGACGTCGCAGTTCCTTGGAACCGGGCCACTCGGCGTGGGACGCTCCCCCTCTGCAAGAATCCGCGGAGTGCGGCGTAACCTGACTGTCCCGCAAGTTGTTCCACAAGTCCCGTTCCCATGACCCGTCACGGTTGGAGCATTTGGTGCACCGTTGGCCGCTATTTTGCGGGGCCTTCCGCCGTGGCGGTTGTTGGCCGCTGCCGCAGCGGGGCCGGCCCCTGGTGCGTTCGATCATCGTGTCGCGCTTTAGCTGAGCGAACGCGGCCGTAATCGTCAGTTTCGCCGTGCCCATAGGCCCGTGTCCCGCCCTTCGGTCACGGACCGGAAACCCGCTGGCGAATCCTCCGGGGACAACGCCCCATGATGTGCAGGTCCAGCCCTCAAACCGGAAGCCGATCGTGCACGTCTAAGGCTTCGTTGTTCTGGCGGTCCTGATGTGCTCCGCCGCCGCGACGTGGCATAACGCGTCCCGGGAGGTTGCGGCCGCTTTACCGGTGGGCGTAGGTGAGGCAGTCTGCATTGTCGGCGCCGGGGCCCACGTGAACCTCAGAGGCATTGCACATCAGGTGCTCGTTGTGGACGCATTCGGTGCGCTGGCAGGCCCCGACATCGGCCAGGACCTTGGGCAGGCCGCCGTGGACACCGATATCGATGAAGGTAGCGCAGGATGCGTGGTCTTCTGTTCCGCCCACAGTGATGGCGGCGGCGTTGCAGTGGGAGTGGTCGTTGAAGGAACAATTGGCGACACTGCAGTCTGCGACATGTGTGCTCATGGGAAAGATCCTCCGTGGTTCGGCTGCCCGGACGGGGCTGCTCCTTGTGTCCAAGGTAGGCCCGAATTACGCAATGAAAAAGACCCAATTGTGTGACCTAATTCCCGGTTCTCGGACGTCTAGGCCGGGCTGGCGGGGGCGACTATTGGCGCGGAGGCGCGGCCGCTACGTCCAGGATGGTGCGGATCGTGTCCTCGTGGGCCAGGATCCGGAAGTGGCCGGCAGTCTCGAGCTGGATGTTCCGAGCGCCGGGGAGGATGCTCCCCTCGGGGATGTGCGGGTCAAAGCGCCCGTAGACCGAGGTGATGCGCTCGTTGATGCGTTCTTCACGGGAGAGCTGCATGGTGACGGCATTCCGTGGCGAGAAGGCGCGCAGGCTCGGCAGCAGCATGAACAAGGCATAACGTGAGCCGGAGAACGGTGAGCAGACCGCCACCATGCCGGCGATCCGGCGATCCGGATCCAGCTGCATCATCACGAATTTGCCGATCAGTCCGCCTTTGCTGTGGGCCACGATCACCGCGTCCGAGAGGTCCCGGTCCCGGATGTATCCGGCAATCAGGTCCGCAGCTTTGGGCACCGCGAGCAGGTTCCGGCGCAGCAGGGTCAGCACGTGCACCGGATGGCCGGCCTCATGAAGCCGCTTAACCAGCGGCAGCATAAAGCGCCAATCCTCGTAAACCCCGGGAATTACCACCACGGGACGTCCGGTCCCGCCGAGGAAATCCTCCGGCTTGGTCCGGGACACGGCGCTGAGGACCTGCCGGCCGGCGGCATATAGGTAGTCCTGGGCCCACCACCGGGCGGCCTGCAGGACCCCGCTCATGCCGGGCGCCCCTGGGGAGCCTCTCCGGCCATCCGGCGGAGCCCTGCGAAGTCCAGGATGGCGCCCGCCACTTCCCCGGAGCTGTTGTGCTGCACGACGTGTCCGGTGCCTGCGATTTCGAGCAGTTGCCCCTGGCCCGCGTGAGCGGCGAGCCGGCGGCACCAGTCGGCGGAGGCCACGGGGTCGTTGGCGCCTCGCACCACGAGGACCGGGGCAGACACCCCGGTGATCTTTTGCTCCGTGGGGTAACCCATCATGACGCGCAGGGTCTTCAGATACCAGGTGGGCCCGCAGCGCAAATAGTCCGTGAAGACGAGGGCATTCGAGGACGGGCTTTCGAAGAAGATGGTGTCCCGGCCCAACGCCAGGGCCTGCTGCACCACGGTGCGGCGCTTCGCATCGACCACCGGTCCCATCAGGACCAGCTGGGAGATCCGGCCTGGCTGCTGAAGCGCGGCCTCGATGGCGAACTGGGTGCCCATCGAGTGCCCGACCAGAACGAACTCCAGGACCCCCAACTGTTCGAGGGCGCCGAGGATGTAGGTGGCGTGGTCGGCGACCGTGAGGGTGCGCTCCGGGCGTGGCGTGGCACCGAAGCCGGGCAGGTCGATCGAGTAGGTGTCAACAGATTCCGCCAGCAGCCCGTGGAGCCGGCTGAGATAGCGGTGCGAGACGCCGATCCCGTGGATCAGCACGACGGCCGGACGGGCCTCCCCGGCGCCGGGTGGGCCGGCGGGCCGTGTGGAGGCGAACACGTGGCCCAGATGACCTGCAGCCTCGATCTCGATACGGTCGGGGCTGCTCATGGTGTGCTCTTTTCTGTTCAGCGCTTGGTCCGCTGCACTCGTCAGCGTCTAGTAAGCATACTGACAGAACCCGCCAGTCAGTCTTTCCGCTTGTCGCGCTCGCCGAACTCCTCATCGAGGTCGAAGTGCCTGAATTCGGTCTCTGGGTTCGGTTCGCCATCTGCCACGTATTCGTAGTCCAGCTGCCGCTGGACCTGGCTGTCGAGGACCTGCAGATCCTTGTCCTCCACCTTGGTGAGGTCCTCCGGGAATTCATCCTCCGGCGTGAGGTGCAACTTCTCGGTCATGTCAATGCCTCTCTGGGCAGGGGAAGTGGACTCGAATTTCTGCGTCCCGGCCGCCTACAGAATAGCCGTGGCCAGCGAAGAGTGGAATACGGCGGCCCCGGTCGCGGTGTATCTTGGGCATTCAGGGCCCACTGCCGGGCCCAGTCAATCGGACCGGAGTAACCGGAGCGGGGAGGACCCGATGGGCAGCGAACGCAAGGACCCAGAGGAAATCATCAAGGACGGCGTTGAGGACGCCAGCCAGGCGGGTGCAGCACCGGTGGCCCGCGAGGAGGGCCAGGACGTGAATCCGGTGGGGTCGGGTTCCACCGAGGCCCAGGCAGCAGCCGGGGCCAGGGACGGCAACAAGGCCAGCGGCCCGGCGGAGGAACAGGACGAGCAGTCCGCCGACGACCGAGGACTCACCACGGATTCCAGCCCGGACTAGGACCTAGTCAGCCCCCTAGCCGCCCGGCCCGTCAGCCGGGCGGCCAAGCAGAAGTCGGCCTCCGCGCAGCCGGAGCCCGGCCTACGCGGGGCCGACGTTGACGAGCCAGTCGGTCCCGAACCGGTCCGTGCACATGCCGAAGACGTCTCCCCAGGGTGCTTTCTCCATGGGGACGGCCACCTGTCCGCCGTCAGCGAGTTTGTCGAAGTAGCCGCGCAGTTCGGCCTCGTCGGAGCCGCTGAGCGACACCGAAATGCTGCTGCCGGGCTTGTAGTCCATGCCGTTGGGTGTGTCCGCGCCCATCAGCACCATTCCCTTGGCCGTGCTCAGCATGGCGTGCATGATCTTGTCCTGCTCGGCAGGATCCTCGCTGGCGTGGTATTCGCCGAAGGTGCTCATGGTCAGTTCTCCGCCAAAGACCGACTGGTAGAACGTCATGGCTTCCTTCGCGTTGTCGCGGAAACTCAGGTACGGGTTGAGCGTGGTCATGTCCGGGGCTCCTTGCGGCTGGGGTGCTGGCCAGGGTGCCGTGTGGCGGCCGCGGCGGTGCACGTTACACCGCATATCCTGCCCCAGATCACCCCCAAGAGGGTAGGTGTCTCCGCGCGCCCTGTCCCAGCGGCGCGCGTCTTAGGCGGTCTGGCCGGCGTGCTCGCCCTCCTCGATTTCCTCCAGCAGTTTGTCGTTGAAGGCGGGAAGGTCGTGCGGATTGCGGCTGGTCACGAGACCCTGGTCGACCACGACCTCCTGGTCATTCCAGTTGGCGCCGGCGTTCTTCAGGTCGGTCTGGAGCGTGTGGTAGGAAGTGACCTTCCGGCCGCTGATGACGCCGGCGTCGATGAGCAGCCAGGGGCCATGGCAAATCGAGGCCACCGGTTTGTGCTGCTCGAAGAAGGCCCGGGTGAAGGCCTGGGCGCCCTTGTCGGCCCGGAGATGGTCCGCGTTGACGACGCCGCCGGGGATCACCAGCGCATGGAAATCGGAGGCGTTCGCCTCCGCGACGGTGAGGTCGACGTCGAACTTCTGCCCCTTCTCGGTGCCGTCGTAGCCCTGGAGCTTCCCGGCCTTGGGGGCCACCAGGGTGGGCACGCCGCCGGCCTCCTTCACCGCCCTCCAGGGACTGGTCAGTTCCACCTGCTCCACACCGTCCGTGAGCAGGAAGGCGACTTTCTTACCGGCAATGTTGTGCTCTGACATGGGTCCTCCTCTGGTGCCCGGGGAGGCTCACGCAGCCGGTGGACCGGCCGGGATCCTCCGCACGGAGAGCTTGATGCCTTACAGGATCCACTCTAGGAAGCGGAAAACTCATAAGCAAGCTGATTATGTTGCGGTTTTGGTCCTCGGTAAAAGAGGGCGTTTTTTTCGCCGCGGCCTCCCCGCGCTCGTCCGAATTGAGAGCCGCCTCCGGTCAACGGTCCTCTGGCCAGTGCATCACGGCCTCGCTACTCTGGCGGAAGAACTGCTACCCGAGAGAAGGCCGTCATGGACGAACAACACATCCTGGAACGCATTTCAGCGCTGGTGGAAGAAGAACAGGCGCTCCGCGAGAAGGCCCCGTCCTCCTCGCCGGACTACGAGCACAGCCCCGAGCACACCCGGCTGAAGCGCATCGAAGAGGACCTGGACCAGTGCTGGGACCTCCTGCGGCAGCGCCGGGCGAAGCTGCAGTACGGCGAAAATCCTGACGAGGCGGAGCCCCGCCCCGTCAAGCAGGTGGAAAACTACGAGTCCTGAGCACCGGGTGGGTGTCCGATGTTGATTGGGCTGCTGGGTGATGTCATGCTGGGCCGGCTCGTGAACGAGCGGCTGAGACGGGTCGGCGCCGACTACCCCTGGGGAGACACGGACTCCGTGCTGCGCCAGGCGGACCTCACGATCGCCAACCTCGAATGCGTCCTGGCATCCGGCGGGGAGCCGGCGGCCGGGAAGGTCTTCCATTTCCGTTCGGACCCGAAGAACGTCGCAAGCCTCCGGTCCGCGGGGATTGGGATGGTGTCGCTGGCCAACAACCACGTCCTGGACTTCGGGGCCGGCGCATTCGGCGAAACGCTGCCGGCGCTCGACTCGGCCGGCGTGCTGCATGCCGGCGCCGGCCTGGACCGGGACGCCGCACGCCGCCCTGCAGTGCGCCGCGTGGCGGGGACCGCCGTCGGCCTCATTGCCTTCACCGACAACCAGCCGGACTGGGAGGCCGACGTCGGCCCCGGGGTCTTCTACGTGCCGGTGGTGGACAGCGACCGCAGAGTGGCTGAACTGCTGGCCCTGGTCCGGCGGACAAAGGCCCGCGTCGAGCTCCTGATCGTCTCCGCCCATTGGGGGCCAAACTGGGGCTCCGGGGCACCGTCCGAGCACCGCGAGCTCGCGCGCGCACTCATCGAGGCGGGGGCCGACGTCGTCTACGGGCATTCGCCGCACATCTTCCGTGGCATCGAGGTGTTCCGGAACCGGCCGATCATCTACAGCGCCGGGGACTTTGTGGACGACTACGCCGTGGATCCGCTGGAGCGCAATGACGAGTCGTTCATCTTCCTGCTCGCCACGGATGGTGGCACACCGCTGGGTCTGCGCCTGTACCCGACGCTGATCACCGACTTCCAGGCCCGGATGGCAGGCCCTAGTTCCCGGCAGATCGCGGAACGGATGCAGCGGCTCAGCCGGCACCTAGGGACGGCGAGCAGCTGGGACGCCGCCGGCGGGTACCTGGAAATTCCGCTGGCCGCCGCGGGTTGACCATCATCCGTGGCTTACCCACCGGCGTTTACCCACCGCACAGCGGAGCGGGTTATGCTTGGAGTGGACCGCCATTCATGGCGTCCCGGCTCAGCAGGGGGCACACACAGGGTAATAGTGCCCTCACGCCGTAAGGCCCGCAAGTGCTCAACCAGCCATTCAATCCGCTCCCGCTCGATGAACTCACCGCCGTCTTCGCGCGCATCAAAGGCCTGCTCCTGACCGAGGACAAGGTAGACCGTGCGCTGCAGCTGCTCGTCCAGGCCGTCCGGGATGCCATTCCGGGATCAGCCGGGGCCGGAATCTCACTCTTCGACGAGCAAGGGCGCGGAAGCAGCACCGCGTCGACAGCAGAGCTCGTGGGACAGGCGGACGCCGCCCAACACGATCTGGGGCAGGGGCCGTGCGTCGATGCGTGGACGGAGGGGACAACGGTCCTGGTCCACGACACCGCCGCGGATGACCGGTGGCCGCTCTGGAGCGAGGCCGTCGCGCCGCTGCCCGTCCGCTCCGTCGTCAGCACGCCGCTGGCCGCCGCCGGCGGGCCCATCGGAACGCTGAAGATCTACGCCGCCCTGCCAGCGGCCTATACCGCCGCCACCGGGCATCTGCTCGAGAAATTCGCGGTTCCCGCGGCGACCTTGCTCGCCCATGTCCAAGACTCCGACACACCCCGGCACCTGAGCGGCCCGCTCAAGGGCGCCCTCGCCGGCCGGGACAACACCAACCGCGCCTGCGGGATCCTGATGGAACGCCACGGACTGTCGGCGGAGCAGGCCCTGAGGGAGTTACTGCGCCGCGCCCGGGCTGATGCTACACCGCTGTCCGTGGTGTGCTCCGTGCTCATCGCTGCCGCGCAGATACCTGCCGGCAGCTGAGAACCCGAGCCGAGCGCGAGCCCGGCCGGCGTCAGCGCTTCTTGGTCATTTCCCCGCTGACGGTCAGCTGCTCCGCCACGTCGTGCAGCTTGATATTCAGCTCTGAGCTGGCCCGGGAGAGCAGCAGGAACGCCTCTTGGGCCGTGATCTTGAAGCGCTCCATCAGGATTCCCTTGGCCTGTCCGATCAGGTCCCGCGTGTCCAGTGCGTGGGTGAGCTGGCTGACCTGCTTGCTGCCGGCGACGGCGACGGCGGCGTGGGCCGCCACCATGGCCCCGATCCGCTCGGATTCGGCGTCGAAGGCCCCCGCCTCCCTACCGAACAGATTCAAAGCTCCAAAGTGGGTACCGTCCACAAAGAGCTGGAAGGAGAGCATGCTCCGTGCTCCGAGTTTGAAGGCCTCCCGCGAGAAATCCGGCCAGCGCTGGTCCGAGCTGAGGTCGGGAACGCTGACAACGCGCTTTTCATAGGAGGCTTCCAGGCACGGCCCCTGCCCGGTCTCGCTCTGCAGGGCGTCCACCCGGCGCGGAAGATCACTGGAAGCAGCCCGCGAGTCGATCGTCCGGCGGCCCGTGACCAGGCTGACGGAGGCGTCAGCCGCATGCGGGACCAGCTCCAGGGCGGCGTGCACGATCCCGGCCAGCACGGAGTCAGGGTCGTCCTCGTGCTGGAGTTCCCGGGCGATGTCACCCAGCCGGGTGGCAAGAGCGTCTGCGGTGATCGGTGTCTCGCCGTGCGCGCCCTGTGTCCGGTCACCGATGTCCGCTGAATTTGGCACCATCATGGCGCACCCCTTTTTGCGTGGTTGAATCGTTGCTCTCTCCTTCGAAATATACCTCGGCGAAGGCCACCGGTACCGGGCCCGAGTCAACTATCTAGCGGGGCGGTAACCCGGTATTAACATCCCCGTGTGAGACTGGGGCATCGGACTCAATCGAGACTGGCACTTCCCTGCATAGCAGATCCTCCAAGGAGCAGCAGACATGAACAGTCCAGACCAGAATTTCCCCGGCCCCCGGCAAATCCACGAGGAAAGCCAGGGCCGCCCCGACCTGAGCAGCCTGCACGTCCGCGAGGACGTGGCCATCACCGGGCTCTGCGGCAACGTCCACCTGCCCACCGGCCGGACCTGCGATGTGCCCGAGCGGCACGAGGGCTCCTGCCACTTCGTCGGTCCCGAGGAAGCGGAAAACCTGACAGTGCACTAAGCACCGGGGCGGCTGCACCGGCGGGGGCTGGTTGCCGGCCAAGCACCGCGCGTACGCTCGCGGTGTGGACATTGTCGATTTCCTGTCCGAGCGGATCACCGAGGACGAGGCCGTGGCGCGGACCCTCCTCGCCGACCGGACTGTCTCGCAATCCGGCGCCTGGTACGAACAACGCCTGTTGCTCGAATGCGAGGCCAAGCGGCGCCTGATCCGCATCGTGGAATCCGCCCGGCAGGCGGCCCTCGCGTCTCTGGTCAGCGACACGGTCCAGGACGCCGGCTGGATCCCGCAATCGCTGGAATGGCTTGAGCAGTCGCTGAATGCCCTGGCCCTGCCCTATTACGACCACCCGGACTTCGATCAGGACTGGCTCCGCGCCTAGGGACCTGCCGCTGTCCTTTTCCAACTAATGCCAAAGGTCCGTGTCCAAGAGACAATCGCGGGCCTAAGCTAAGACCGGGGGGCGTTCAGCAGCGTAGACGCTCTAGGGAGGCCACTATGTTCAGCCACGTCCGCCGTCCAGGATCATCACGGGGACCAGTGCGTGTAGCCGCGGGGGCACACCGGAATACCGGGACCGCCGCGCCACCGCCGAAAATGACGTCAAGGTTCCGGCGAATCGTGGGCGGCCTCGCAGCGCTGAGCCTGGCCATGGCCGGAGGCCTTGTCGCAGCCGCCCCTTCAGCCGGGGCCGAGAAGGAACAACGCTACATCGTGGTGTTGAAGGACGGCGTCGTTGACCCCGGCACAGCGGCCGCGACACAGCGGGGCAGCTACGGTCTTTCCGTTTCCACGGTTTATCGGGCCGCCGTGAGCGGGTACGCCGCCACGATGACGGCGTCCGTCGCGGCCCGCCTCGCTGCCGACCCGGGCGTTGACTTCGTCACCGTGGCCCGGGTTTTCGAGGAGCCCCAGGCCCTCGAGCCGAGTACCCAGCTGGCGCCGTTCTGGTGGCTGAGGATCGGCGGCACTGCCTCCGCTGACACGGAGCCCGGGGAGTCGGACTCCGGGGGCGTCAATGTGGCCGTGATCGACAGCGGCATCGACGGAAGCCATCCGGACCTCAACGTGCGCGGAGGCATCGACTGCTCCACCGGGTCGCCGGTGAAGGTTGACCCCACGGATGGGGTTGGGCACGGGACTTTCGTGGCCGGTGTCATCGGAGCAAAGGACAACAACGAAGGCGTCATCGGGGCGGCACCGGGAACCCCGCTGTGGTCCGTCCGCGTCGTCAACGACGCCGGTGTCATCACGGAGGAAATGCTGATCTGCGCCATTGACTGGGTGACGGCGACGCGCCAGGACGACGACCCGAATAATGACATTCAGGTGGCGAACATCAGCATCGGCGGCCCCGGCACCGAAACCGGCGACTGCGGCAAGGGCACGGATCCGATGCACTACGCCATCTGTCGCTCGATCGAGGCCGGAGTCGTGTACGCCGTCGCGGCCGGAAACTCCGGTCAGGACATTGCCACTACCGTGCCTGCCACGTACGACGAGGTGCTGACCGCCACGGCGATGGCGGACTTCGACGGCAAGCCTGCTGGCCTCGAGGCCCCGGTGTGCGGGGCCGAGGACTGGTCTGCGGTGGGGCAGCTGGATGACCGTCCGGCGTTCTTCTCCAATTACGCCAGCGAGTCCGGGGACCAGGCCCACACCATCGCTGGCCCCGGCGTCTGCGTGACCTCCACGGCGCCGGGCGGCTATTCCGTGGCCCACGGAACCAGCTTCGCCAGCCCTGCCGTTGCCGGATCCGTGGCGCTATGCATCGGCACCGGGGTGTGCGAGGGATCGGGTGCGGCAGTGATGTCCCAGTTCCTGGACATCACCGCCTCGTACAACGAGGAAAACCGCGGGTTCGGCTTCGAGGGCGACCCGCTCCGGCCGCTGGATGGGAAGTACTACGGTTATCTGACCCAGATTGAGCGCTCCGGAACCGAGTAGGGGCCAAGCCCCGCTGCCCGCTAGGTACCGGGCCAGATCCGCCGCCACCACCGGCGGCGGATCTGGCCCGGTTCCTGCGCTTCCAGTTCAGCGGCGACGGCGGCGCGGGCCGCGCGGCGTTCCACCCAGCACCGCACCTCGGACTCGACGTCGCGGGTCTTGGTGACGACCGGCGGCCCGCCTTGCAGCTGCCGCCTGGCATCAATCACGCGGGCGTTGAAATCTTCCAGGAGCTGGCGAACCTGTTTTTCGGAGGGCTGCTCGTCGATCCGGGCGTCGAGCCCGGCGTCCTCTGCGCGGAGCATGATGGCCTTGGGCCCCATCCCGGTGAGATTCTCGCGCTGGATCAGGCCCTTGACCCACCAATCGGGGTCGTATTTCTCCCCCAGCCCGGGGATGGGTTTTCCGGCGTATTTAAGGTGGTCGAATTTGCCCTGCGCCATGGCATCGCGGATCAGGTATTCGGCCCTGGCGGCGTCGTCGAATTTTGCGCGCAGCTCCCGTTCCTTCTCCTCGGCAGCGGCGAGCTCCTCCTCTTCCCGGACCGTCATTCCGCTGGCCCGGAGGGAGCGGAGTTCCGCTGCACGCTCCACCCGTCGCCGGAACGACCCGCCTGACCCGCCGCTCATGGCTCCCCGCCCTTTCTTGGTTGCGCGACATAAATGCACCCTGTTTCCAGTATGCGAAGCAAAGTACCGGCGGCCAAGGACGTTAGGACGGACGTGACAGCAATCGGAATCGTCGCCGTGCAGCAGAACCCTGGGCAGCCCCGTTTCGTCGAGAGAGGTAATGCTACTCGCGCCGGCGCCCCGGGAAGGTCAGAGCGTCGGCAGCACCTGCTCGCGCACCTGCTTGCGGAGGATCTTCCCGAGCATGGAGCGCGGCATGTCAGGGATGGCAACCACCCGTTTGGGGATCTTGTAGCCGGCCAGGTGCTCGCGGCAGTGCCCGCGGAGGGCATTCTCGTGCAGGGTGGCGCCCGGTTCCAGCTCGACGGCGGCGACCACCAGTTCGCCGCCGCGCTCGAGCGGCTTGCCGACGACGGCGGCGTCCCTGACGTCCGGGTGCAGGCGCAGCACCGACTCCACTTCGGTGGGAGAGACGTTGAAACCGCCGGTGATGATGAGCTCCTTGGCCCGGTCAACGATCGTGGTGAACCCGTCCTCGTCCACGGTCACCACGTCCCCGGTCCTCAGCCAGCCGTCGGCGGTGAGGGTGTTCGCGGTTTCCTCCGGGTTGTTCCAGTAGCCCTGGAACACCTGCGGGCCCTTAACCAGCAGCTCCCCCGGCCGGCCCGGCGGCACTTCGACGGCCGGGTCGTCCAGGTCGACAACCTTCATCAGGGTCGAGGGGAACGGCACACCGATCGTGCCGTTGCGGCGCGTGGGGTGGAAGGGGTTACCCAGCGCGACCGGGGAGGACTCGGTCATGCCGTAACCTTCCACCAGCAGACCGCCGGAGACCGATTCCCACAGTTCCACCACGTGGTCCGGCAGGTTCATGGCGCCGGAGATGCAGTATTTGCAGGACCGGAGCGAGATGCCCTTCTCCTTCGCGGCCATCGCGGTGCGCTCGTAGATCGGCGGCACCGCGCAGTAGACCGTGGCGGGCGACTTCTTCATGGCGTCCAGCACCAGGTCCGGGTCGAACCTGGGGAAAAGCACCAGCAGGCCCTGCTTGCGGATGCCGTAGGTGAGGTAGAGCGTCAGGCCGAAGGCATGGAACATGGGCAGGATGGCGTAGAGAATTTCCTTGCGGTACTCGGCCCCCTGCATCCAGGCCTCACCCTGCAGGGCGTTGGAGTACAGGTTGAAATGGCTGAGCATGGCGCCTTTGGGACGGCCGGTGGTTCCCGAGGTGTATTGGATGGCGGCGAGGTCATCCACCGCGGGGCGGGGGTGTTCCGGATCGATGCGCCCGCGGCTGAGGAGGTCCTTCCACGGCGTGGTGCCCGGCGCCGGGGCCGTCAGCGCCTCGCGGGACTCACGCAGTTTCTTCAAGGGCAGGCGCAGGGCCAGGCGCTTGACGGCGGGGAACGCCGCCAGGAGGTTGACCGAAACGACATGGTCGATCTCGATGTCCGCCGGGAAGTCGCGGACGGCAGCGGCGGCCTTGTCCCAGGTGATGACGACCCTGGCCTGGTGGTCCTCGAACTGGTGGCGGAGTTCCCGGGAGGTGTACATCGGGTTGTGTTCGACCACGACGGCGCCGAGGCGCAGCACCGCGTAGAACGCGACCACGTGTTGCGGGCAGTTCGGCAGGATCAGCGCCACGCGGTCGCCGGCCCGGACGCCGAGCCGGCGCAGGCCCTCGGCTGCCCGGTCGACCTGTTCTCCGAGTTCGGTGTAACTGGTACGGCGGCCGAAGAACTCCAGCGCGGGGGCGGCGCCGGCCTCGGCCACGGACCGCTCCAGCATCGCAACAAGCGACTCCGTCGGCAGTTCGATGTCGGCCGGGACCCCCGGCTGGTAGTTCTTCACCCAGGGCTGCTGGTCAGTGTGCTCCATGCTCACATCTTGCCGTGAACCGCCTGCCCCAGCGAATTTCCGGGCGCAACCGCCCGAGCGGCCGGCCCGAGCACCGGGAGGCACCGGACTGGCAGGTCGCCGAACGAGCCGGCGTGTGCCCGACTGCGGTCAGACTGCGGACCACCCGCCGTCGGAGGCCAGGATCGCGCCGTTGACGTTCGTGCCGTCGTCGCTGAGCAGGAACGTGATCGAGGCCGCCAACTGGGCCGCGGTGGCAGGGGCCGGAATGTTCGCCCCCATCAGCGGGCCGAGGCGCTCGGCGGCGAGCTGGGAACCCCATGTGGCCTCGATGTTGGTGATGGTGGCGCCGGGGGCCACGGCGTTGAAGCGCAGGCCCTTGGGCCCGTACATCACCGAGGAGTTCTTGGTCAGGCCGACGACGGCGTGCTTGGACGCGGTGTACGCTGCGCCGGCGGCGGAACCGCGGAGGCCGGCCTCGGAGGCGACGTTGACCACGGATCCGGACCCGGCCTCGAGCATCAGCGGCACCACGGCGCGGGTCAGGCGCATGAGGGCGGTGACGTTGATCCTGAAAACCCTCTCCCAGGTGGCGTCGTCGACCTCGTGGATCGGGGCGAAGTGGTCCATGATGCCGGCGACGTTCGCGAGTGCATCGACCCTGCCGCCCGCGGCGGCGACGACGGCGGCGACCGTGTCTTCGTCGGAGATGTCACCAGCCACGGGGACCACGTCCAGGCCGCTGTAACCGGCAACCAGAGCGTCCAGCCGCTCGGGGCTGATGTCTGCGGCGATGACCCGGCCGCCTTCCTTGGCAACGCGCAGGGCCGTCGCCAGGCCGATGCCCGAACCGGCACCCGTGACGATGACGGTCTTGCCGGCGAAGCGGCCCGCCGTGATGGATCCCTGCCATAAAGCTTCGTTGCCCATGATGTCCTTCCGAACGTTTCCAGTGCTGACATTTTCCAGCTTATGACACGCTGTGTCATTATGAAAGGGTGAATACTGGTGGGATGCCCCCGCAAGATCCCAAGCCCCCAGGCGTGCGTTCCGCCGGGCGCCCAGTGACCATCGATCCGGACGCCGTCGCCAGCCTCGCGCTGCGGCTCTTCGCCGAGAACGGCTACGAGCGGACCTCGATGGAGGACATCGCCCGCGGGGCAGGCATCGGGCGCAAGAGCCTGTACCGGTATTTTTCCAGCAAGGCCGATCTCATCTGGGGCGGCATGGAACCGGTGGTTGCGGCCTCGGGGCGGGCCCTGGAAGCGGCCCTCGACGCTCGAGAAGACAGCGAGGACCTCTTGGCGGGGCTGCGCGCCGCGGCCGTCGCCGGAGTGGCCGTCATTCCCGATCTTTCGGTCTCGCGGGGGCGGCTGCGGCTGATCGCCGTGCATCCCGAGCTCGCCAGCCGGAGCTACGAGTCCCTGGCACCCCAGCGCGAGCGTGCCCGGCGGCACCTGATTGCCCTCGGCGTTCCCGAGGAAACAGCCGGCTACCTGAGCGCGGCCTATCTGGCTGCGACCTTTGAAGCGTGGATGCGGTGGGCCGCGGGCTCGGACCCGGATCCGGTGCCGTATCTGCTGGCTGCCGTCGAGGTACTGCGCGTGCCGGGGGCCTGAGCGGCTCCGCGGTCACGGTTTGACGGACCGGCCCTCAACTGTCCACAGTGAGTCAGTGCCCACCAACGCTGAAACAGGTCCCCCGCGCCCCGCGCCAACGGGCGGTCGTCCCTGGCGGCGGCAGGCCGCGGCATTGACCGGCTTTCTCGCGGTGTCCTGGGTCGTGTCGCTGCTGGGCTCCGTGCCGATCCGGATGAACGCCGGCTGGTACGCCCTGGCCGACAAAGCACCGTGGACACCGCCGGGGTGGGTCTTCAGCTCGGTGTGGCTGAGCCTCTACGCGGCCATGGCGGTAGCCGCGTGGCTGGTGTGGCGGCAGCGGCGGCTCCCCCGCAGGGCTGCGCTCAGGGTTTATGGGGTACTCCTGTTGCTGAACTTGGCCTGGCCGGTGACGTTCTTCGGCATGTACCCGATGATGGGAACCGCCGCACTGTGGCTGGCGCTGCTCGTTATTGGAGCCCACGCCGTGGCGGCCACGCTGACCGTGCTCCGCTTCGGGCCCATCAGCAGGCCTGCCGGATTGCTGATGCTGCCCTACGTTTCCTGGCTCGTGTTCTCGGCGAGCCTGAACCTGTACGCCGCTGTGAACAACTGACGGGCACGCAATGAGTGTGCGGAATACTCCCGCGGGATGGCATCCTGAGAGCATCATGACCGCACACGAAGAGGCACCCGGCACGTCACACACCGGCAGCGAGGCACCGGCCAGCGAGGTTCCGGCCGCGGGCGGCACCGGAACGGCGGTGACCCGGGCAGCCGCGGGCGCAACCCGGAGCCGCCGCGGGATCTCGGCCTGGGCCCTGGGCGGCGGGACCGAACCGGATCCGCGGTTCACGTTGGCCAACGAGCGCACGTTCCTGGCCTGGATCCGCACGTCGCTGGCGATGGTGGCCGGCGGCATCGCCGTCGAAGCCTTCACGTCGGGGCTCTTCGTCCCGGAAGTCCGCAAGACCGTCGCCGTGCTGCTGCTCCTGCTGGGGCTGGTGACCGCGGGCGGCTCGTTCTTCCGCTGGCTCAATGTGGAACGGGCCATGCGCCGCCAGGCTCCGCTGCCGCTGCCCCTGATCGCGCCGATCCTGGCAGCCGGCGGCGCCGTCGTTGCGGCCGTGCTGATCGTTTTCGTGATCGGGCGGCCGGCCTAGCCGTGGCAAAAACCAGGGCGGCGGCGCACGGCGACCCCGGACTCCAGCCCGAACGCACGGACCTCGCCTGGCGCCGGACCGCCCTGACGCTGATCACGGCGGCCTGCATCTTCCTGCGCTGGATGCCCCACTACGGCTGGTTTGTCGGCACCCTGGTGGCGGCTTCACTGCTGGTCGCCCTCGGCATCGCCCTCACCCAGCGGCGCCGCTACCACCGCGCCGCCAGCGGCATCGGCGGAGCGGCGATGCCCGCGAACGTCAGGGCGACGGCGGCCATCGCCGGCAGCGTGGTGGTGCTGGCCGGACTGGGCATCTTCACGGTGCTGTTCCTGCCGCTGCAGCATTAGGACACGCCCCCGCGGGCTCCGCTCTTGAGGTCCCGGACTGCATCGACTGCTCCGCAACGGCCGTTTTGAGGGTTCAAAAGGGCCGTTGCGGAGCAGTCGACGGGTGCGGAGGGGGGTCAGGCGGCGGTGACCTTCAGCAGCAGGGCGTGCTCCGGGTTGAGGACCGGCATGGGCAGGCCCACCTCGGCGAGGAAGCGGCCGCTGGCCGTGGCCCCGGACTCCAGCCACACCGGGGGTTGGACCTGCGTGAACGTGCGGGCGTAGTCGGCATCGCCCGGGGCCGGGAAAACCGCCTCCACCCGGTAGTCGACGTCGGCGGCGAGGCCGGGAATGCCGATCCGGCCGGGCTGCTCCGCGGGCGAGGTCCGCGTGCTGACCAGGGTGAACAGCGCCGCCGTCGAACCGGCTGCGGAGACGTCACCGGCAGCCACCACACCGTGTAGCATCAGGGACTGGTCGGCCAGGTCCGCGCGGACCATCCGGCCCGAGTGGATCAGGTCCCGGTGCTCCTTGTAGATGCCGATGAACCGCTTGAGCTCCTCGCGCTGCACGCCCTGGACCTGGCGGACGTCCCATTCCATCCCGAAGTGCCCGAACAGGGCGGTGATGGCGCGGAAGGACAGGTCATGGGTGCGGGCCGTGGTGTGCGAGGTAGTGGGCCCGACATGGCCGCCCACCAGTTCCGGCGGAACCACCAGCCCGGTCCAGCGCTGGATGCTCTGCCGCTCCAGGGCGTCGTTGCAGTCCGAGGCCCAGATGCGGTCGGTCCGTTCCAGGATGCCGAGGTCCACGCGGGCACCGCCGGAGGAACAGCTTTCAATCTCGACGCCGGGGTGCGCGGCCTTGAGCGCGTCGAAGAGCCGGTAGGCGGCGAGGGTCTGTTCGTGCACGGAGGCACGGCCGGCATGGCCGTGTTCGAGCAGGTCCCGGTTCTGGTCCCACTTGAGGTAGCTGATGTTGTTCTCGCGCAGGAGCGCATCCACGCGGTCGTAAATGTACTGCCAGGCGTCGGGGTTGACCAGGTCAATGATGTGCTGGTGCCGCCATTCCAGCGGCAGCCGCCCGCCGTCCTTGTAGCTCGCCACGGACGGACCAACAATCCACTCCGGGTGCGCCCGGACCACGTCGGAGTCCAGGTTGACCATCTCCGGCTCGACCCACAGCCCGAATTCCATCCCGCGCGAGGTCACAGCCTCGATCAGCGGGGTGAGCCCGGACGGCCACAGCGCTTCGTCCACGTACCAGTCGCCGAGTCCGGCGTGGTCGTCCCGGCGGCCGCGGAACCAGCCGTCGTCGAGCACGAAGCGCTCCACGCCGAGCTCGGCGGCGGAGTCGGCAAGTTCGATCAGCGTGGTGAGGTTGTGGTCGAAGTAGACGGCCTCCCAGGTGTTCAGCACCACCGGGCGGGGTTTGCCCGTGCCGGACAGGCCGGCGCGCGCTGCCGCGGAGGGCAGCACGTGGTGCGGCCGGTTCCGGAACCAGGCGTAGAAGGCTTCACTGATGCCGTCCAGGCCGCGGTCAGAATAGGCGGCGAACAGCGCGGGCGTTGTGTAGCTGCCGCCGGGGGCCAGGATCACCTCGGCGGCGCCGAGCAGTTCGGACCCGCCGATCATGGTGCGGCCGTCCGCGGCGCTGTCGGCGAACTGTTCATGGTTGCCGCTCCAGGCCAGGTGGGTTGCCCAGACCTTGCCGTGGCGGTTGCCGAAGCCGGCGGTTCCCGCGGCGAACAGCAGTGAGGAGTCGTGGCCGGTGCGGCCGTGCCGGCCGGTGCGCACCCACGTTCCCTGTTCGATGGCGCGCCGCTGCGGGTGCCGCTCCCGGCACCAGCGCCCGGTCAGGTCCAGGAGCTCGACGGCGTCCGGCGCGACCGGGAGCACCGTGGCCAGTTCGTCGAGCTGGTACGGCGAGGTGCCGGTGTTGGTGACAGTATGGCGCAGTTCCAGCAGGCCGCCGTCGTGCAGGGTGAGCACGGATGAAACGCGGATGCCGGCGTCGGCGTCGGCCTGGATGATGACGACGGCGCCGTCACCGTCGGGCGTTACCTCCGCCACCCGGAGCCGGACGGAGAAGTCGTAGCCGGGAACGCCGTCGGCGATCCGGTGCCCGCGCAGGGCGGGCCGGCCGCGCCAGCTGGAGGAGGCCTGCGGCAGGAGCCCGGCGGGCACGTCGGCGTCGACGGCGGAGTGCGGGACGGGGGCGCCGAGGATGGCCAGGTCGGGAAGGGAGGCGCCCAGATCGGCGCCCCAGTGGATGACCTCGGCCTCTCCGCTGTCAAAGCTGATCACCAGGCTGGTGCTGGCGGAGCGGAGGTACAGGGGTTCCATGGCGGTCTCTTTCGGTGGTTCGGGGCGCGTCCGGGACGCTCGGTATGTGGTGCGGAGGTGCGGTGGTGCGGAGCTGCAAAGGGAAATACCGGATGCCGCCGCCGCGAGGAGGTAGCGGCGGCATCCGGGGCGGACGGGCCTACTTGAAGAGGGCGTTGACCTGTTCGTTGGCCTGGGTCAGGGAGCTGGCAGGCGCCTTGCCGGACACGATGGCGTCCATGGCGGGCTCCATGATGCCCTTG
The DNA here is from genome assembly GCF_055412865.1 of Pseudarthrobacter ribosi. Lineage (NCBI taxonomy): Bacteria > Bacillati > Actinomycetota > Actinomycetes > Micrococcales > Micrococcaceae > Pseudarthrobacter > Pseudarthrobacter ribosi. Next base: position 61,307 of record NZ_JBVAYZ010000019.1, read on the forward strand.
ACCTTCGCAGTGTTGTCCGTGATGGGGTACAGGAACGTGGTCTTGTTCTTGACGTGCTCGGTGAACGCGGTGACATCCACACCCTTGGCCTTGAAGGCCTCCGCAGCTTTGTCGGACGAGGCCTTGAGTGCGGGGAACACAACAGCCTTCGAGGCCACAACGTCCTGGCAATCGGCAGAGGCGAGGTATTCAACCCACTTGATGGCGGCGTCCTTCTTCTTGGTTCCGGCCCAGATCGAGTCGGCCAGGCCGTTGAACATAGAGGCGCGCTTGCCTTCCGGGCCCACCGGGGTGGGAGCGATGCCCACGTCGAGGCCCTTGTAGCCGGTGTACTGACCGGTCATCCACGAACCGTGGGCGTTGATCGCTGACTTGCCCGCTGCGAAGGTGTCCGCCATGCTGGCGCCCACGGTGGTTTCGAGCTTGGGCATGTAACCCTTCGCGGCCAGTCCTGCGAACCAATTCATGCTCGCCTGGAACTTGGGGTCGTCGTAGTTGTAGTGCGTGCCCCACGGGTTCTTGTCCGTGTGGGACCATCCGGTGGTGTTGGTGACGTAGCTCCATTCCGTCTGGCCGGAGGAGTCGCCGCCGCCGTTGAGGCCCAGGCCGTAGACGTCCACGTTGTTCTTGTCGAAGCCGGCCTCGTCCCCGCGCTTGCCGTTCTTGTCGACGGTCAGGTGGGCGATGACTTCCTCGTAGGTTCCGCCGTCCTCGGGGTTCCAGCTGAGGGTCTTCATCTTCTCCTCGGAGACGCCGGCGCTTGCGAGCATGGCCTTGTTGTAGAACAGCCCGATGGTGTCCCAGTCCTTCGGCAGGCCGTAGCGCTTGCCGTCCGGGCCGACCCAGAGGTCGGCGAGGCCTTCGTTGTACGCGGCCAGGTCCACGTTGTCCTTCTCGACGGCGTCGTCGATTGCCAGCAGCTGCTTGTTCTCTGCGAGCTCGCCGTAGCGTCCGAGGTGGTTGGTGAAGACGTCCGGGGCGGTGCCGCCAACAAAGCCGTTGGTGAGCGTGCTCCAGTAGTCGTCCCACCCGCGCTGCGTGATCTTGACCGTGATGTCGGCGTTGGCCTTCTGGAAGTCGTCGGCGCACTGCTGGTAGGCGGGAAGCTGGTTGGCGTCCCAGAGCCAGTAGCTGATCTCGCCCTTCGAGGACTCTGCGGAGGTGGATGAGCCGCCACAGGCGGACAGGGAGAGCGCCACAGCAGCGGCGACGGCGACGGCGCCGAGGGATTTCTTCATGGTTCTACTTTCCGTTCAGGAGGGGATGGTGCAGGAGGGATGGGTGCTTATTTGATGCCGGAGAAGCCGATGGAGTTGACGATCTTCTTGCCGAAGGCGGCGAAGAGGATGAGGACGGGCAGTGCCGAGATCAGGGTCGCGGCCATGAGGCCGGACCAGTCCGGGGCTCCCTGCGGGGACTGCGACTTGAAGACGCCGAGGCCCACCTGGAGGACGCGCACGTCATCCTGGGACCCGACGAGCAGCGGCCAGAAGTATTCGTTCCACTGGCCGATGAAGGTGAGCAGGGCCAGGGTGGCGAGGGGTGCGGCGGCGTTGGGGAGGACGATCTGGAAGAAGATCCGCAGGTGCTTGGCGCCGTCCAGCATGGCTGCTTCTTCGACCTCGCGGGACATGTTCAGGAAGAACTGGCGCAGGAAGAAGATGGCGAACGGCGTCATGAAGACGTACGGCAGGACCATGCCGAGCATCGTGTTGAGCAGGTCCAGGTTCTTGATCAGCAGGAAGTTGGGCAGGGCGGTGAAGATCGGCGGGACCAGCATGGTGCCCAGGAACAGGCTGAACACGGCGTTGCGGCCCCTCCAGCGCAGCCGGGCAAAGGCGTAGGCAGCCATCGCGCTGAAGAACACGGCACCGGCGGTGGTGATGGAGGAGAAGACGATGGAGTTCCGCAGGTACAGCCAGAAGTCGATGGCGGCACCGGAACCGCCTTCGGCGACGGCGTCGGCCGGGCTCTGCAGCCCGAAGACACGCATGAAGGCGCCGAAGGTGAAGTCCGCGGGGAGCAGGCTGGCGGATTGGGAAGCCAGGGACGAGTTGGTGGACAGCGCCGTGCGCAGTACCCAGAGGAACGGGAGGACCGAGACTGCGATGGCGAGGACCAGGAGGGCCCATGCACCCGCACGGCGGGGGTTGAAAGGACGACGGCGGCGGGCTGGGGCCGGCAGCGGTGCGCGGCTGGAGGTGGTGGTCATGCGGGACTCCTTAGTCCAGGTCCGACTCGCTGCCCTTGAGGAACTTCATCTGGATGAAGGCCACGAGAGCGAGGATGAGGAAAAGAATGACGGCGATGGCGGACCCGTACCCGAAGTCCGACTCGGTGAAGGCGCGCTGGTAGATGTAGTACTGGATGACGCGGGTGGCGTTGACCGGTCCGCCCTGGGTGGTAACGGCGACGGTGTCGAAGACCTGGAAGGAGCCGATCACGGTCACTACGAGGACCAGGACCAGGACTGGGCGCAGCAGCGGGACGGTGATCTTGCGAAAGGTCTGGAACGGTGAGGCGCCGTCCAGTTTGGCCACTTCATAGATGTGACCCGGGATGGCCTGCAGGCCGGCAAAAATCAGCAGCGCCGTGTAGCCCATGTGGCGCCAGGTGTTGATCACGGCCTGGGTGGGGATGGCCCACTCTTCACTGCCGAAGAACGCGACGCGGGGCAGGCCGGCCCACTCGATGAACTGGTTGACGACGCCGATCTGGTAGTCGAGCATCCAGAACCAGAGCAGCGCCGCGATGACGTTGGACATCAGGTACGGCAGCAGCAGGGCGCCGCGGATAAGCGTGGATTTCGCGACCTGGTGCATCAGGAGGGCCAGGCCCAGTGCCAGTGCCGTCTGCAGGGCGATGTTGATGAGGACGTACTGGCCCGTGACGGCCAGGGAGTTCCAGAAGAGCGGGTCCTTGGCGATCGCCGTGTAGTTGTCCATCCCCACCCATTCCGGGTCCCCGAGGATGTTGTACTCAGTGAAGCTCAGGTACACGCCGCGGATGGTCGGGACGACGTAGAAAAAGACGAAGCCGATCATGGCCGGGAGGATGAACAGCAGCGCGATCCGGAGGTCGCCGAGGCGACGGCCCCGGCCGGGCCGGGGCGCTTTCCCGCGGTGCAAGGGCTTGGATCCGCCAGCCACGGGATCCGGAAGTTTGGTGATGGTAGTCATCGTTGACTCTTCCTGATGGTGTGATGTGGGTAACAGCTGCAGATGAATCTACACGAGTAGATTTAGACTGGCAAGACGTAGTTCAAGCAATTACAGGGTTTTTCTTGTACCCATCAGTAACCATTGACTCGAGTAGATACACGTGGGACGCTGTTGCCGAACGCCCGCGCGGGCGCAGGCCCGGCTGTCCGGGCAGATCGGGAAGGTAACAATGACGTTTTCCATCGGAGTCGTCGGCGTCGGCCAGTTCGGCGGCCACTTCGCCCACCTCTTCAAGCTCCACCCCGGTGTCAGCAAGGTGTTCGCCGTCGACGAACGTCCCGAACGTGCCGCAGCCGCCCGCGAGCAGTGGGAGCTGGACGGCACCCTGGACAGCTTCGAGGAACTCCTGGCGTCCGACGTCGACGCCGTTTCCATCTTCACGCAGCGCTGGACCCACGGCCCACTGGTGCTGCAGGCCCTGCGGGCCGGAAAGCACGTCTATTCGGCGGTGCCCATGGCAGTCACCGAGGAGGAGATTGCCCTCATCATTGAGGCGGTCCGTGAGACCGGGCTGGTGTACGCGATGGGCGAGACCAGCTTCTACAACCCGGCCACCGTGTACGCACGGGACCAGCATGCGGCCGGCAGGTTCGGGCGGATCTTCTACGCCGAGGGCGACTACGTCCATGACATGGACCTCGGCTTCTACGAGGCGTACCAGTACAGCGGCGGCGAGCGCTGGAAGGAAACGGCCAGCTATCCGCCCATGCTCTACCCCACGCACGCCATCGGCGGTGTCCTGGGCGCCGTGCCGGCGCACGCCGTCAGCGTCAGCTGCGTCGGCGTCAAGGACGACCGCCCGGACGGAGTCTTCGACAAGGACGTCAGCATGTTCGGAAACGATCTCTCCAACGCCACGGCGCTCTTCGAGCTGAACGACGGCGGTGTTATGCGCACAAACGAGATGCGCCGCGTGGGCTATCCCTCGCACATCCGCGAATCCCGCTTCCGCTTTTTCGGGACCGAGGCGAGCTTCGAACAGCTCGCCACCGTCAGCGTGTGGCAGGACAAAAAGGACGTCCACGACATCTCGGCCCAGCTGGAAACGCGGCCCAGCATTCCGCTGGACGATCCGTCCCTGGCCGACGTCGCCCCCGAACTCCGGGACGCCTTTGTCTCCGGGCTGGCGCCGGTGCACCACAGCGGCAGGCTCCCGGAGGAGTTTCGCGGCGCGCCGAACGGGCACGACGGGAGCCACCAGTTCCTCGTGGACGACTTCGTCACCGCGGTCAACAGCGGGTCCATCCCGCCGGTCAACGCTTGGGTGGCGGCACGCTTCACGCTGCCCGGAATCGTGGCGCATGCTTCGGCCCAGCGCAACGGAGAACGCCTGCCCATCCGCGATTTCGGCGATGCGCCGTCCGCAGCTAGCTAGCATGTACTCCATGACGACTTCGGCAGTGCACACCCCCCGCGGCCCGGTGACCCGCAAGGACGTCGCCCGCTACGCCGGCGTGAGCACCGCCGTCGTCAGTTATGTAGTCAACGGCGGGCCCAAGAAAGTGGCCCCCGCGACCGAGGCCAAGGTCCAGGACGCCATCCGCATCCTGGGCTACCGCCCCAATGCGGCTGCCCGGGCGCTGAAGCTGGGGTCCAGCGAAACCATCGGCCTGGTCATTCCGGACAACTCCAACCCGTTCTTCTCGCTGCTGGCACACGCCGTGGAGGACGCCGCCGCGGAGCTCGGCTATGCGCTGCTGCTGACCAATTCGGACGGCAACCTGGCGAAGGAACGCCGCAACATCCGCAACCTCGCCTCGCGCCAGGTGGACGGCGTGGTGCTCGCCAGCGTGCTCTTTGAACCGGACCTCGAGGCCCTCGAATCGGCCGACATCCCCGCGGTGCTCCTGAACCACGGGGGCCAGGCGCCCGGCTTCAACAGCGTGGGGGTGGACCTGGCCTCCGGCGCCACCACCGCGGTGGAGCACCTGATCGGCCACGGGCACACCAACATTGCCCTGGCCATGGGCACAAACGTGGGCAATGACTTCGACCTCCGCGAGCAGGGCTGGCTGCAGGCACTCACCACTGCCGGGCTGCCGGAGGGTCAGATTTTCCGGGGGGCGTTCAGCCGCGAGGGCGGCTACACCGTGGGACGCCGGCTGGTGGCCGCGGCGAACCGGCCCACGGCCATCTTTGCCAGTTCGGATATGCAGGCCATCGGCATCCTGCGCGCCATCCACGAAGCGGGGCTCACCGTGCCCGGCGATATCGCCCTGACGTCCTTCGACGGCGCCGCGGAGGCTGAATACAGCTGGCCTGCGCTGACCACGGTGGAGCAGCCGGTCCGGGTAATGGCCGAGGCGGCGGTCAATGCCCTGGTGGGTGCGGCCCGCGGCCACGCCCCGGAACACCGGATCTTCCCCACGGAACTGCGGATCCGGCAGTCCTGCGGCTGCGAAGTTCCCGCCTAACCCTCATCGACTGCTCCGCAACGGCCGTTTTGAGGGGTCAAAAGGGCCGTTGCGGAGCAATCGATGTCAGGAAACCCGTTCCGCCCCGGCGGCCGGCGTGACCGTGAAGATGTCCGGTGCGGTGAAGCCGGCATCCGCGAAGGCGCGGACGACGGCGTCGCGGACCCGTTGCTCGTCCTGCACCGGGGTGAGGGCGATCGCCGAGCCGCCGAAGCCGCCGCCGGTCATGCGCGCGCCGATGGCGCCGTGGCGGCGGGCGGTGTCCACGGCGAGGTCCAGCTCGGGACAGGAGATCTCGAAATCGTCCCGCATGGAGGCGTGGCTGGCATCGAGCAGGGGCCCGATGTGCGCCGGGCCCTGGGACCGGAGAGTGTCCACGGCCTGCAATACCCGGTCGTTTTCCGTGACGATGTGCCGGACCCGGCGGAAGGTCACCGGATCGAGCAGCCGGGCGGCTTCCCCGAGGTCCGCGACGGCGACATCCCGCAGCGCCGTGGCGCCCAGTACCCCGGCGCCGAGCTCGCAGGACGCCCGGCGGGAGGCGTAGCCGCCGTCGGCGTGCGAATGCGAGACCTTCGTGTCGATGACCAGCAGCACGAGTCCGGCCTTCAGCGCCTCGAACGGGACGAGTTGAACGGACTGGTCCCGGCAGTCGAGGAAGACCGCATGGCCGCCGGCCCCGCGCAGCGACGCCGACTGGTCCATGATGCCCGTCGGGGCGCCGACGAAGCCGTTTTCTGCATGCTGGGTGAGCGTGACCATCTCCTCGGCGGTCAGTCCGGCGCCGGTGAGGTCGTTCAGGGCTGTCACGACGGCGCATTCGATGGCGTGCGAGGAGGACAGCCCCGCCCCGAGCGGGACGTCGGAGTCGAGGAGAAGATCGAAGCCCGGGACCTCGATGCCGCGCTGCTGCAGCGCCCAGACCACACCCAGCGGGTACTTGGCCCAGCCGGTCACGCCGCCCGGGGCCAGGGCCGCGGAGTCGGCCTGCACGATGCCCTCGCCGCCGGAGGTGGACAGCAGCCGGACGGTGGAGTCCCCGCGCGGCCGGACCGCCGTCGTCGCCCGCTTGTCGATGGCGAAGGGCAGGACGAAGCCCTCGTTGTAGTCGGTGTGCTCCCCGATCAGGTTCACCCGGCCGGGGGCGGCCCAGACGCCGGCCGGGGCCGCGCCGAAGGTGGCCTCGAAAAGGCTGATCAGGCTGTCCGCCAGGCCGCCGGTCCCGGCGTCGGTGCGGGTGGTGGTGTTCATGCGGGGGCGCCTTCCGGGCTCAGCGTGGGGCGGTTTGCGGCGCCGGCCGGTGCAGCGGCGCGTTCACCGGCGCCGTCACTGGCCACTTCCCGCAGCCTGGCCGCGACGGATTCGGGTGTGGTGTCGTTGATGAACGCGCCCATGGCCGCTTCGGAGCCGGCCAGGTACTTGAGCTTGTCCGCGGCGCGGCGGGGCGAGGTCAGCTGCAGGTGCAGGTGGCCGGCCCGGCGCAGGGCCGGCTCCAGCGGGGCCTGGTGCCAGGCCGCGATGTAGGGGGTGGGCGTGGGGTACAGGGCGTCGAAGCGCTTCAGGAGTTCGGGGTAGAGCTGTGCCAGTTCGTCGCGCTCGGCCCCGTTCAGCGCGGCGAGGTCCGGGACCTGGCGGTGCGGGACGAGGTGGACTTCCAGTGGCCAGCGTGACGCGAAGGGGACGTAGGCGCTGAAGTGTTCGCCCTCGAGCACCATGCGGCTGCCGTCGCCGCGCTCGGCCCGGAGCAGGGAGGACGTGAGGGTCGCCGTGCCGTCCGAGGTCTCGAAGTGGTCGCCGGCCGCGGCGGCCAGGACCGCGGCGCGGGGCGTGACGTACGGGTAGGCGTAGATCTGGCCGTGCGGGTGGTGCAGGGTGACGCCGATGTCCGCGCCCCGGTTTTCGAACGGGAAGACCTGCTGGATGCCGGGCAGCGCGCTGAGCGCCTCCGTGCGGTGGGCCCAGGCGTCGATCACCGTGCGGGTGCGGCGCCAGCCCAGTTCGGCGAAGGATCCGGTGTGCTGCGGGGTGAAGGCGACCACTTCGCAGCGGCCGACGGCGGGCGCGGTGGTCCCCCAGCCCGGCGCGGCGGGGATGTCCTTCGCGTCCGGTCCGAGGGAGGGGAAGCGGTTCTCGAAGACCGCGACGTCGTAGTCCGGCGCCGGGATTTCGGTCTGGTTGGCCGGCGTCGTCGGGCAGATCGGGCACTGGTCCGCCGGCGGTAGGTGCGTTCGGGACTGCCGGTGCGCCGCGACGGCCACCCATTCGCGACTGAGCGCGTCGAAGCGCAGCTGGCCCGGTTCCGGGCGGGCGGGCAGCTCGCGGTGGTCCACGAGGGATGCCGCGGGCCGCTCGGCGGAGCCGGCGTCGTCAAAGTAGAGGATCTCGCGGCCGTCGGCCAGCCGGGTCATCGTGGTTCGCGTCATGGTTCCAGTTGTACACGAGAAAACATTTTCAAACAATAGAGAACAAAATGAAGCAGAAAGTATGTGCTTTTGCCGTGCGTGGACGTTAGGATATGCAGGAGGAAGCCTGCGCAGGCGCCGTCCACTCCCCGTTTTCCGACCGGCCCACCCCGAAGGACGCAGAATGCTAGCCGCAGCCCGCCACTCCGCCATCATCGCTGAGGTCCAGCGCGAGCGGATTGTCCGCGTCGCGGACCTTGCACAGATGCTGGGCGTGTCCCTCATGACCGTCCGGCGGGACATCGAGGCGCTGGATGCGGCGGGTGCTGTGGAGAAGATCCACGGCGGGGCCAAGCTGCCCGGTGGCGTGAGCACGCACGAGCCCGGCTTCGAGCTGAAGGTGACCCAGCTGCAGGACGAGAAGATGGCGATCGCCCACGAGGCCGCCGCCCAGGTGCGCGAGGGCATGGCGGTGGGGCTCAGCGCGGGCACTACCACCTGGGCGCTGGCGCAGCTGCTGTCCGCGGGGCCCCGGATCACCGTGGTGACCAATTCGGTGCGCGTCGCCGATGTCTTCCACCAGAGCTCGTCCCCGTCCACCGTGATCCTGACGGGCGGCGAACGCACGCCCTCGGATGCCCTGGTGGGGCCGCTGGCCACCTCGGCCCTCAAACAGCTGCACCTGGACGTCCTGTTTCTGGGCGTCCACGGCGTCGATGCCGACGCGGGGTTTACCACGCCCAACGTGCTGGAAGCCGAGACGGACCGGGCCTTCGTGGCCGCGGCCCGCCGGGTGGTGGTGCTGGCCGACCACACGAAGTGGGGCACCTTCGGCATCAGCACCATTGCCGGACTGGAGGAGGCGGACGAGCTCATCAGCGATCAGGGCCTGCCCGGCGAGGCCCGCCGGATCCTGGGTGAGCGCGTGGGCCGGCTGCGGCTGGCGGGCGGCGGGGCCGCGGGCAAGGCCCCGTAACCGGCCCGTCAGGACTGACCCGCGCTACAGGCTAGGCTTGACATCATGACGTTGGGGGACGCTATGAACGAACCGCTGCCCGGGCACTTAAGCCCGATCACCAGGCCGCGAGGCCGCGCTCCGGCGCCGGTACCACCGCGACACCGGTCTTGAACCCTCTGGTGCTGCAGGCTCTGATCGAACACGTCGGGAGTACTGCCGCAGCCAGGTTCGCGCATGATTACCTCAACCTGCTCGGGGACCGCCTCACCCAGGTGAACGCAGCCCTGGGCCTGGCTGATCCGGTGTCCGCCCTGAATGCCGTTCTCATCCTCAAGGCAAGCTCGGCCATGCTCGGAGCGGAGCAGATGACCCTTTATTGCGAAGGTCTTGAGGTGGAACTCCGCGGACATCGGATTCCCCGTGCCGGTGCACTCCCCCGGCTCGCTGGCGATTTCACGGCAGCCCTGGCGGGCGCGATAGCGGAGCCGTTTCCCAGCGAACCTATGGGTTCGACGCCCGTACCCTAGACGGCGGATGCGGTCACCCGCGTTCCCGGTGTCAGCCAGGGAGCCTTGACGGCTGGCGCATGGATCCGAATAGTTTGGGGCATGGCAACTAGGATCTCGGATACCCAGTTCTCATCGGACGACGGCGTGGCGGACTGGCGGGTGCTCTTCTGGGGTGCGAAGACGCTATTTGAAACCGGAGACTTCGGCACAGGCGCAAGGCTGGTTGCCGCGATCGCGGAGATCGCGCAATCCCTCGGCCACGCCCCACTCGTGGATCTGCGGCCGGACACCGTCACCGTTCAGGTGATCACGCCGGGGGTGGGCCTCAGCGACGTCGACCTCGAGCTGGCCCGCCGCATCTCCAGCGCCGCTGCCCAGCTCGGATTGACGGCGGACCCCTCCGCGGTCCAACATGTACAACTCGCCTTCGACGCGGCCGACCGCCCGGCCGTCATGGACTTCTGGCGTGCGGCGCTTGGCTACGTCCCCATCGGTGACGAGGACCTCGTCGAGCCCAATCTCATCGGACCGCCGGCATGGTTCCAGGACAAGGAGCACGTGCCGCCGCGCAACCGCATCCACATCGATGTGTCTGTCCCGCACGACCAGGCCCAGGGCCGCATCGATGCGGTCATCGCGGCGGGTGGCCGGGTCCTGGGCGACCGGTACGCGCCGGCCTGGGTATCACTCATCGACCCCGAGGGGAACGTCGTCGACATCGCGACCTGGCAGGGGCGGGACTGACCCCGCGGGGACACCGGGATCAGTGCGAGGCGAGTTCGCCGTAGACCGCCCGAAGCGGCTGAGCCCTCCTGCTGATATTTGGTGGACTGGAAGGTTGCTGCGGCGTTCTATTCCCGCTCGGCAATCGCCTTCACGCCCGCCACAAGGCTGTCCCACATGCCCTTCGAGTGCTGAGCTGCCTCGGCACTTGCGTTGTTGTCCTGCGAGAGCGTCAGTATTGTCGCACCGGGCCGGTCCTCGAGGATCCACCTGAGCGTGTGGTAATTCTCGGGCGCATCCTCCTGGCCGCTCAGCGGACTGAAGTGGGTGACCACGAGCCGCCGTCCGGGTTCAAACTCGAGGATCCTGCCCTTGTCCTCGTACTCTTTCCCTTCCCAGATGCCCCGCCAGACTATGGGGCCGCCGACCGTCCAATCGGTGACGACATCCGTGCCGAACATGAACTCCTTGATGCCATCAGGGTCGGTGAGCACGGACCACACGCGACGCGCGGGCGCCTCGATGGTGATCGTCGACGTCGAGACATACTTTCCAGTCATGGCCTTCTCCCTTTCGCTCCGAATCGGTAATCTCCAGCACGGCCTGGCACCGACACTACTCCGTTGCTCGAAACGTCTGGGAGCCGTGTCCCCGGCCGCGCAATGCAACTACGGCAGCTCTGGCCTCTGGCCTGCGGCAGTGCCAGTATGTTGGGCATCAGCTCAAGGAACACGCCCCAGCTCCAGGCAGAAGGAAGCACTGTGATGACCTACATCAACAACCTCGGCGATGTGGGACCAGGCGACGTCGCCCTCGCCGGCGGCAAGGGGATCGGACTGGGCGGCCTCGTTCGAGCAGGGCTCCCGGTCCCGCCCGGGTTCGTGCTGAACACCGCAGCCTACGCCGACTTCGTGGAAGCCAATCACCTTGAGGCCGGCATCCAGGAGCTGGCCGCGCTGGCACCGCAGGCGTCACCGCAGGACTACGAGGAGGCCGCGACGCGGATCCGCGCCCTCTTCACCGGCGGCGCCATGCCGGCCGCGATCGCGGCGGAACTCGGCGCCGCCTACAGGCTTCTCGGCACCGGGGATCCAGCCGTGGCGGTCCGTTCCTCCGCCACGGCCGAGGACCTCCCCTCGGCCAGCTTCGCCGGGCAACAGGAAACCTACCTCAACGTCGCCGGGAAGGAGGCCCTCGCCGCGGCCGTGACAGAGTGCTGGGCTTCGCTGTGGACGGCGCGCGCCATGGCCTACCGGGCGCGCGAGGGCATCGGGCCCGGCACGGTCCGTCTCGCCGTCGTGGTTCAACGGATGATCGAGGCCGAGGCCGCCGGGGTGATGTTCACCGCCAACCCGGCCAACGGGCGCCGCGACCAGCTGGTGATCAGTGCCGCGTGGGGCTTGGGCGAGTCCGTGGTCAGCGGAACGGTCAGCACCGATGACGTCGTCGTCGACTCACGAACAGGCCGGGTGCTCTCGCGCAGAACAGCGGACAAGGAGGTCATGACGGTCTACGCGGACCACGGCACACGGGAGCAGCCGGTGCCGGCGGCGCGCCGTCACCAGCCCGTGTTGGACGACCGGACGGCGGCCGAGCTGGCTGGCTACGGTACCCGGATCATGGAACGTTTCGGGTCGCCGCAGGACATCGAATGGGCGCGGGCCGGCAGCGAGTTCTTTATCCTGCAATCCCGTCCCATCACGGCCCTGCCCGAACCCGCGGCCGACACCCCGGATACCTGGCCGGTGCCCTACCCGAAGGGGCTCTACTTCCGGGCGAGCATCGTGGAACAGCTGCCCGACCCGCTCTCGCCGCTGTTCGCGGACCTCATTGACGGCTCGGTGTCCCGGTCACTGCGAGCCTTGCTGGCCGAGGCCGTGGGGAAGAACGTCATCCGGCAGGACGACGTCGGGCTGCCCACCATCAACGGCTACGCCTATTACTACTACCGCACTTCGGGAATGTGGCGGGTGATGGGCAAGTCGCTGACCGCGGTCCGCGCGCTGATCCGCGGCCAGGCGCACATGGGTGTGGCCGGCTGGCGGGAATTTTCGCATCCCCGCTACGAGCTGGTGATCAAGGAGTGGTCGGCGAAGCCCGTCGGGGAGCGCTCCGGGGAGGAACTGCTGGCGGGTGTACAGGCGTTGCTGGATGCCGGCACCGTGTATTACACGGCCGTGCAGTCCATCATTCCGGTCGCCGCCACCAGTGAGATGTCCTTCCGGGCGTATTACGACAAGCTCGTCCGCCGAGACGGGGATCCCCCCGCCCAGACGTTCCTCCTCGGCTACGACAGCGAACCCATCCGGGCGGAGAAGTCGCTGTACGACCTCGCCGCGTGGGCCCGGGGACTTCCGGGGCTGGCCGAGGCGCTCGTCAACGAACCGACGGCCGCCCTGGTCGAGTCGCAGCTCACCGGGTTCCCGCCTGCCGGAGTGGACCCGGCCCTCTGGCAGCAATGGCATGCCCGCTTCCAGGACCACCTCGGCCGGTTCGGCCATGCGGTTTACAATCTGGACTTCGTCAGCCCGGTGCCGGCCGATGATCCCTCGGCACTGCTGGAGACGGTGAAGTTCTACCTTCAGGGACAAGGCAATGACCCGTACGAGCGGCAGCGGCTGTCGGCCGCCCGCAGGGAGGAGCTAACCAGCCGGATGACCGCCCGGCTCGCACCAAAACGCCGGGCCGTGTTCCTCCGGCTGCTGCGGTGGGCACAAAACGCCAACCCGATCCGCGAGGATGCCCTGGCCGACGTCGGCCTGGCCTGGCCGCTGCTGCGGCGGATGCTGTTCGAGCTCGGACGCCGGCTGGTCGAATCCGGCGTCATCGCCGCGCCCGGTGACGTGTTCTGGCTGCGCCACGGGGAGCTGCGCAGCGCCGTCGCGTTCGGCCTCGCGGGGCCCGGCGCACCGGCGGCAGTGGCGATCACCGGAGCAGACCGGCCAGTCCGCGCCGGCGCCGTCGAGGAGCGCAAGATGCTGTGGCGGGGCCAGGCCAAGGCTGCCGCCCCGCAACTGCTGCCGGAGAGCCGGTGGATGGAGCGGGCCTTCGGGTCCATGATGCCGGCAGGCCCGATGGACCAGCCCGGCGACGTCATCAAAGGCGTCGGCGCCAGCTCGGGCCGGGTCAGTGCTCCCGCCCGCGTCCTGAGAGGGCCCCAGGATTTCGCCCAGATGATGCCCGGAGACGTCCTGGTCGCCCGCATCACCACTCCGGCGTGGACGTCGCTGTTTACGATGGCCTCCGCCGTGGTCACCGACGTCGGCGGCCCGCTGAGCCACAGCTCCATCGTGGCCCGTGAATACGGCATCCCGGCCGTGCTCGGCACCGGTGTGGCCACCCAGCGGCTCAGCAGCGGCCAGCAGATCCGGGTCGACGGCGATGCCGGCACGGTCACGATCGAGCGGGGGTCTCGCCTGGTCACGGGATCCGGCTAGGTTCAGCCCATGGCTCGCGTCTTTATCACCGGTTCGACCGACGGGCTCGGCCTCGTCAACGCCCGGGCCCTGCTGGAGGATGGCCACGAGGTCCTGCTGCACGCCCGAACCAGGGAACGCGCGGCCTCGCTCGATGAACTCGCCCCGCAGGCGGCCGGCATCGTGGTTGGTGACCTCAGCAGCGCCGCCGAAACCCGGGACCTCGCCGGGCAGGTCAACGCGCACGGGCGGATGGACGCGATCATCCACAACGCCGGCGTCTACCTCTCGCCGGGGCGCGTCGCGACCCCGGAGGGACATTCCCGCACCCTGGCCGTCAACGTGCTCGCCCCGTACATCCTGACCGCCCTGATCGAGCGGCCCGGCCGGCTGATCTACCTCAGCAGCGGTATGCACCGCGGTGCCAGCGGCAACCTCCACGACATCGACTGGACCGCACGGCGGTGGGATGCCGTCGCGGCCTACTCCGAAAGCAAACTCCACGTCTCGGCGCTCTCCGCCTCCGTCGCCCGCCACTGGCCCGACGTGCTCAGCAACTCCGTTGACCCCGGCTGGGTGCCCACCAAAATGGGCGGCGCCAGCGCCCCCGGCGACCTAACACTCGGCGGCGACACCCAGACTTGGCTCGCCGTCAGCAAGGAACCCACCGCCCTGGTCTCCGGAAGGTACTGGCACCACCGCCGGCCGCAGACGCCGGCCTCGGCGGCCACGGATACCACCTTCCAGGACAGGCTCACCGACACCCTCGCCGAGCTCACCGGCGTCGCGCTTTTCTGAGGCGGCGCGCCCCGGGGCGGGCCGCGGAGGACCGGCGGGCGGCATCCGGTTACAGCGGGCCCGTTCCGTCCGGCAGACTGCCATCGACCGGGAAGGTCATGAACGCCGGCGTTTCATACGGATGCGCCGACAGTGCCGCGCCGACGACGGCGTCGCGCCGGGAGCGGGGGACGATTGCCTCGATCCGGGTTTCCGGCACCGCTTCGGGTGAGTTCGCGGCGCCCACTGCCGGGTTCGCCCCCTCCAGCGGGGTGAAGCGCCCGGTGCCTTCGGCGCTGAACGAGCAGTGCGAGTAATTGCCCAGCCTGCCCGCCCCGGCGTCGCCAATGGCCTGCCGGACCGCGTGCGCCGCTTCGGTGGGAACGTAGATGACCAAACAATCCATGGGCTCCATGGCCGAAAGTCTGTCACGGAACGCCGGTGAATAACGGGCGCAGACGCCTACGGGCGGCCAACCCCGCCGCTGGTTCCAGGCTGGCGCCAATGTTCAGATCGAAGTGACAATCTCATTGACCAGGGGCAGCACCAGTCCGGCTTTGGCCGCCGCGGTATAGCCGAACACGGCGTAGAGGACTATTGACATTGCACTGCCGATCCTCAGCCCGGTCGGCAGGATCTCATGTTGACCGCCCCACGCCAGCCGTCCCAGCGGCGCTCCGCCGATCAGAGCGCCCTGAAACACGGCCAGGCCGGCCAGAACCGTGCAGGCGGCCAGCGCGGCATACTGGTCCAGCGTCATAACGATCCCCAACTTTCGTCCCTGTCAGAATCTCCGCGGCTGGAATCAGGCTACGCCGTGGATTGCTCGCTGGGTTTCTCCACCCACTGGGCGCGCCAGGCCGGCGCGTCGAAGGCCTCACTCCAGTACGCCGTTTCCTTGGCGATTTTGCCGTCCCGGAATTCGAAGATGAAGACCGTTTCATACTTCGGGCCGCCATAATCCAAGGACGCCTCGGCGACGACCAGGTTCCCGCCACTGACCCGTCTGCGGAGCGTGATGGTCGGCAGCTGCGGGAAGGCGTTGTAGATTCCCCTCCGGTTCTCGGCGCCGCGCACGAGTTCCCCGGACTGCGGCCAGTGCATGACCGCGTCGTCATGAAACAGCTCATCCATGAGCTCAACCCGACGGTCGTTGATGCAGGCGATCAGTCGGTTGACCACATTCTCGTTGGCCTTTGATTCATCCACAGTCGTTGGTTCCATGCCATGCATTGTGCTCCCGCACAGTGGTTTCCGCCACAGTTTCCGGCTGCGGGCGCCGTCCCGGGGCGGCACCCCGTCGTGGGCGCCCCACAGGGTCAGCCTGTGCTGAGCCTGAGATTCCGGACCTCGGATTCCATGAGCTCAGGGTAGTTTGAGGGCATGACTGCGAGCTACAGGTACGACGTCGAGATTCTGCACCTCCTCGTGTCCCCGGCACACGCGTACTTCGGCCGCGCCCGCGAGGGGGCAGCCGATGTCCCGACGACGGACGCCGAGAGAGTGCAACTGGTGGCCGGCAAGGGCATCGTCGGCGACCGGTTCTTCGGCAAGGCCGCGCACATGGATGCCGCTGTCACCCTGCTCGCGGTCGAGGCCCTCGAGGCGATGGCCGCGGAGCTCGGAGCCGGACCATTTGACCCGCTCCTGACCCGCCGCAATGTGGTCATCAGAGGCGCCCAGCTGGCTCCCCTCCTTGGCGGAGACTTCGCGCTCGAATCGCGCGGGGACCTGGTACGTCTCCGGGCCGGCCGGCCGGCCCACCCCTGCGCCTGGATGGACCGGATGCTCGCCCCGGGGGCGCACGCAGCCATGCGCGGGCGGGGCGGGGTGCGCTGCCAGCCGCTCTCGGACGGCCTGCTGCACCGCGGTCCGGCCGTGCTGATCAGCCCTGTGCGGCTGGATCCCGAGCAGGCCGGCAGGCCAACTCTGCTCCGGCCGTCCCGGCTGCCGTAGATCCCTCCTTCAATGCCATGGATGACAGCCCGTCCTCCTGGGTTCCAGGGCGCTGAATTTCAACCGGCTGCGGCAAGGGTCTCCTCCGCAAAGCGGGGCTTCGGACTCCAGCACGGTGAATTCGGCCGAGGCGTGGTCGCTCGGGATGCGGCGCGGCCCGGGGAGGTAACAGGGTTCGGGCAACCGCGGCCAACGCCCACCGCGAGGCGAAAGTTGCTTGACGCCGAAATCGGCCCTGAATCACAATAAATATGTGAGCGACGCCGAGAGGGAACCGACCATCCGCAAGGTTGCGGACCGCCTCGCCCACCGCTTCCCCGCAACGCCACGGCACCGCATTGAAGGAATCGTCGCGGAGGAATACGAATCGCTGGAAACCGGGCGGATCAGAATCTACATTCCGACGCTGATCGAAAACAGCGCCCGGACCAGGCTCCACCGCGAACTCAAGAATTAGGCAGTCGAAGACCAAAACCGGGTGACCGGCCCCGCGTGGACGACATCGTCATCGACGTCATCGTGACCCCGCGCGCCACCGGCCCGACCTCAGCGAACCTTCAGAGCCGCCTCGCCGACGCCGAATCGTGTACTGACAGGACCTCCCACCCGCAGGGAGACGAACGCCGGTCCGGTGGCCTTAGGCTGGAGCGACGGAAACGTTTTCTGATTGGGGACCAGATATGAACCGACTTACAGTGGGCACTGCCACAGCCATCATCGCTCTCACTTTGGCGTCATGTTCCACTTCCGATGTCACGCCTCCGCCGGCGGATGGCGGAACGTTTGAGACAATTGACGACTTGAAGAAAGCAGTGGAATCCGCTGGCCTGGTATGCCCGGAGCTGGTCTTGGACACACCTCCCTCCAAGTTCTCCTCCTCCTCGGGAAGCTGCGGCGAGTTCTTATTCCTTGCTACGTATAGCAACGACATGTACTTGCAGTCGCAGCTTGATTTCGCGGGGTCGGCTGGGCAGAGTGTGATCAATGTCGGCAAGAACTGGACCGTAGTAAGCGAAGACCCGAAACTGATCCAGAAGAACCTGGGCGGCACCGTCCTTCACACAGGGCCGTAGCCCCCTTTTTGATCAGTGTCCCTAGGGACTTTGGGCACAGGCCCGGGCAGGCCCGCCCCGCCTAAAATTGACTATGGCCAGTTCCGCCACGCCCATAGTGGACCGCGACGACGCACGGGAGTAAGTGCTCGTGTCCGATGCGGAGATCGAAGATCTGCGCGCATTGCTTGAAGAAGTCATCAGGCTTCGGCGCAGCATCAAGCATGCCGAAACACGTAGCGGCGGCCGGATTGACGCCGTGAGGCCCCGGCACCGCGAGAGTGCCCTCAACCTCGTCCACTACACCGAGCTGCGCCACCACGACATCCGCGATCTCCAGGCCCGGCTCTCCAAGTACGGTCTGTCCTCGCTCGGACGCACGGAATCACATGTGCTTCCCAGTATCGAAACGCTGATCTGGACGCTGGCCCGGTTGGTCAACCCTGATGCCGAGCGCAAGGCGGCCCCTGCCGGGTTTCCGGACGGCGGCGAGATGCTCGCCCGGAATGCTGTCAACCTCCTCGGGCCCAGACCGGAAGACCGCTCCACGCGCATCATGGTCACGCTGCCGAGCGAGGCGGCGACGGACGCGTCGCTCGTGCGCGGCATGGTCGAGCGGGGGATGGACCTGGCCCGCATCAACTGCGCCCACGACGGGCCCGAAGCGTGGCGGCACATGGTCGACCATATCCGCGCCGCAGAAAACGCCACCGGGAAGCGCTGCCTGATCGCCATGGATCTCGCCGGACCCAAGCTGCGCACCGGCCCGGTCCGCCCTGGACCCCGAGTGCTCCGGGTTAAGCCGGTACGCAGCAAGACGGGCACGGTCCTGAAACCGGGACGCGTGTGGCTCGGTGCCGCACCTGAAACAGCGCCCGGGGCGGAATTGCCGGTGATTCCGCTGGAGAACAACGCCTGGGCCGGCTCCCGGAGGCTGGGCCAGAAGATCAGGCTGGAAGATGCCCGCGGAGCCCGCCGCACCCTCGTCGTTGAGCAAGCGACCCCCACCGGGTGCCTCGTGACGCTGGCCAAGACGGCCTACTTCACGCCCGGGACGAAACTCACGGCCGTCATGGACCCGGCGGTAGGCAGGAAGGGCCACGATTCGCGCCGACCGTCCGTCAGGGTTGGGGAACTCCCGGGGCAGCAGGAGGGCTTGCTGATCCATCAAGGGGACAGCCTCGTGCTGAGCAGCGACCTGGAGCCCGCAGACAGCACTTCCACGGGCAAACACCGCATCGGGTGCACGCTCGCCAGCGCCCTGGCGGATGCCCGCGCGGGGGAACGGATCTGGTTCGACGACGGCAAGATCGGCGGGGTGATCACCGCCGTCGGGCCGGGAGAGCTCACGGCCAGGATCACCTCCGCCGCGCCGCAGGGCACGCGGCTCCGCGCAGGCAAGGGCATCAACCTCCCGGACTCGCGGCTCACCGTCTCGGCCCTGACCGAGCAGGACACCGCCGATCTGGAGCACGCCAGGGAACTGGCCGACATCGTAAGCATGTCCTTTGTCCGCAGCGCAACGGATGTGGGGGAACTCCTGGCCCGCCTCGACCCGGAGCGGGACCGGAACCTGGATATCTTGCTCAAGATCGAGACTGTCGCGGCTTTCAAAGCGCTGCCCGACATCCTCCTTGAACTCATGAAGTGGGCCGATGTCGGTGTCATGATCGCGCGCGGTGACCTCGCCGTGGAAGCCGGCTTCGAACGGCTCGCAGAGATCCAGGAGGAAATCCTGTGGCTCTGCGAGGCTGCCCACGTCCCGGTCATCTGGGCCACCCAGGTGCTCGACACCCTTGCCCGGACCGGCATGCCGTCCAGGGCCGAAGTTACGGACGCCGCCATGGCCCAGCGCGCCGAGTGCGTCATGCTCAACAAGGGACCCTTCATCAACGAGGCCATCAGCATGCTCGCGGACATTCTCGGCCGGATGCAGGACCATACGCAGAAGAAAAGCAGTCTCCTCCGACGGCTCCGCGCCTGGGACGAGAACGGCGTCGGCGCCCCTGACGCGCGGTCGGAATCGGGCCCGGGAACGGGCACAGCAACGGACACGGAAGCGGGCCCGGAGTCGTCATGGAGCTGACGGCCATAGTCCTGATCACTGCCCTCCTGTTCGCGTGGGCACTGGTTTCGGCGCGGCTGGAGCAGGCGGACCTGACCGCTCCGATTGTGTTCACCGCGGTCGGCGGGGCCCTGGCCTGGTCCGGGCTGGTCGACGGCGCCTCGCCTCCGGAGGGTCTCACGCCGATGCTCGAGCTCACGCTGGTATGGGTGCTCTTCTCCGACGCCGCCCGCCTGCCCCTCCAGCAGCTCCGCCGGGACGTGGGCCGGTATGTGCGGCTGCTGGGTGTCGGCCTGCCGCTGACAATCGTGTTCGGGTGGGCCCTGGCTATCTGGTTCTTCCCCCAGTTCGGGCTGTGGCTGGCCCTCCTTGTCGGCGCGGCACTGGCCCCCACCGATGCCGCCCTCGGGGTCCCCGTGGTGACGAATCCGGCGGTGCCGTCGCGGATCCGCCAGCTGATCACGGTCGAGAGCGGCCTCAACGACGGCATCGCCACCCCAGTCGTGATGGTCGCGATCGCCGGCGCCGCCGCCGCAGCAGGCCTGGAAAGCGCCGCCGGCCCCGGCAGCGCCGCCGTCGAGCTGCTCGTCGGCGCCGGTGTCGGCGCAGCGGCCGGCGCCCTGGGCGGGTGGCTGCTGGGGCGGGCCCGCCAGCGCGGGACCGCCGTCGAGGACTTCGCCGGCATCGGAGTCCTCGCCCTGAGCCTGCTCGCCTACACCGCCGCCCTCGCCGTGGGCGGCAACGGGTTCGTCGCCGCGTTCTGCGGCGGGCTGGCGTTCGGCACGTGCGCCGGCCAGCGGGGTCCGGCCGAACTGGTCTTCGTCGAGCAGATGAGCGGACTGGTCTCACTGCTCGTGTGGCTGGCCTTCGGAGCCTTCGCCGTTCCCACGATGCTGGCGAACTTTGTCCCCCTGACTCTCGTGTACGCCGTCCTTAGCCTCACGGTGGTGCGCATGCTGCCGGTGGCACTGGCCACGATTGGTGCCGGCCTCGACCGGACCACCGTCCTGTTCATCGGGTGGTTCGGTCCGCGCGGCCTGGCATCGCTCGTGTTCGCGCTGCTTGCGCTGGAAGCCCTCGGGTCCGTGTCCGACGAGGCGGTGGCCGTCATCACGGCCACCGTCCTGCTCAGCGTCCTGGCCCACGGCTTCAGCTCCGCACCGCTGGCCGCCCGCTACGGACGGGCCGCTGCCGCAGCGGGTCCCGAGCCCGGCGGACCGGTGCCGGTCACGCCCGCGCCCGCCCGGGGCCTGAGCCGAAAGCACATGCCCCTCCCCCGTTTCGGGCCCAGGCGGTCCCGGCCGTAGTCCCATCCGGGCCGCGGACGCGTCAGGCGGCAGGTACGGAGCCGCGGGCTCCCCCGCCCAGCCGGCCGGGAAGCGACGCAACGAGTTCGGGGACCGGCGGCGAGGTCAGGCGCTGACGTCCGGCTGGTGCGTCCAGCACGACGAGCGGGAGCTCGCGGTGGACAAGGTAATCACACGCTGCCGGGCCGGCCATCCTCAGGCCCGGGCACCGGTCTCCACGGTGGTCGGTGCGGATGTTGGCTGCACGCAGTCCGGCTCTGAACGCCCTGCCACCCACGGGGGTAAGACCTTCAAGCCCGCACCAGCTCAGGTACAGACCATACAGTTCCTCCATGCTGAGACCGTCCCCGTCCGGATCTGGGGCAACGCACTCATTGAGGAAATCTTCCAGTGGTGGCTTCGCCATTGTGGCCTCCTGCATGCTGGCGGCATAACCGCGCAACTGAAACAGCAACAGCATTGAATGTGACGCAAGACCAGCGCCGAAACGTTCCTAAACACTAAAAATGTAGAAGCGGACGTTCCCACTGTCAACCTAATATTCAGAGGGCCCAAGCCCCCTCCGGTCCATGCCGGGCCCCGTTCCGGAAAGGCCGTCTTGACACGACCCAGTGGCACATCGTTCGGCGGCCGGCCGCCCGGCGCGGGAGCGCGGGACGGCCGGCCGGGTGCCAGCGGGGTCAGGCCTGCTGGACGTTGTCCTTGGCCTCGGCGGTGCGGTCCTTGACGTCCGCGACGGCGCCCTGGCCTTCGGCCTTGACGTGTTCGGTCGCGTCAGCGGCGGTGGCCTTGACGTTGTCCATCGCGGCCTGGGCGGGCTCCTTGAGCCCCTCCGCGACGTGCTTGGCGGCCTCGGTGAGTTCCGTGGTGAGCGGTTCGGCCGCGGTCTTCAGGGCGTCCG
>NZ_JBVAYZ010000020.1:0-79705 GCF_055412865.1 Pseudarthrobacter ribosi
CTCCGTGTGCAAAGTGTGTGAACTAGACAGCTCCACTTAGCCCGGAGGTCCTCCTCGTTTTCAAGCCCTACGTGTCAACAACGTCCCGGCACAGTACACCTAGACGAACGCCCGCCCCGGGACCCCGGCCGGGATCCCGACCTGGACCTGCCCGCGGACTCCGGCCGGGATCCCGACCTGGGCTTGCCGCCGGACCCCGGCTGGGATCCCGAACTGGACCTGCCCCAAGTCCCCGGCTGGGATCCAGACCTGGACCTGCCCCCGGACCCCGGCCGGGATCCCAACCTGGAACTGCCGCCGGACCCCTTCCCTGACTGGCACCTCTTCACGGCCGGGCACGAATTCCCTGCCGCAGACCCGGAGGATCCACCCTGGACAGCGCCCCTCGCGGACCCTTGCCCTGACTGGCGCCAGCTCCAATATGAGTGATCGATCCTAGTCGTCCTCGTCGCCTTTTTCCCAGGATTCGTTGCGGGCCTTGACCTTCTCGAGGGCGTGTTCAGCTTCTTCCCGCGTCTTGTACGGGCCAATCAGCTGGCTCCAATCGGACATGGCGTCTTCTTCAACTTCGTGCGTGTTGACGTTGTACCAGTACTCCGGCATCGATGCTCCTCAGCTCATTTTCTTGGCCGTTGTTTATTTGCCTCCGGCCGCGCCTTATATGATCAATGTATGCCTTCTCTAGCCTCGACTGCACCCATCGGTACCCTGGTCCCGGGAGCCGTCAGCCCGCAGCTACCCGTTCCGGCGGCGATCCCGCGTCCCGAATACGTGGGTAAGCCCGCACCGGCCAAGTTCACGGGCTCCGAGGTCAAATCGGCGGAGACCATCGAGAAGATCCGCATCGCCTCACGGATCGCCGCGCAGGCGATTGTGGAGGTCGGGAAGCACATCCAGCCCGGAGTCACCACGGACCAGTTGGACCGGGTTGGCCACGAGTTCCTGCTCGACCACAACGCTTATCCGTCCACCCTCGGCTACCGCGGCTTTCCCAAGTCCCTGTGCTCGTCGTTGAACGAAGTCATCTGCCACGGCATCCCGGACAGCACTGTGGTCCGGGATGGGGACATCATCAACATCGACATCACGGCCTTCATTGGCGGCGTTCACGGCGACACCAACTTCACCTTCCTGGCCGGGGACGTCGACGAAGAATCCCGGCTGCTCGTAGAGCGCACGCAGGAGTCCCTGACCCGCGCCATTCGTGCCGTTGCCCCTGGCCGTGAAATCAATGTGATCGGCCGGACCATAGCGTCCTACGCCAAGCGCTTCGGCTATGGCGTGGTCCGCGACTTTACCGGCCACGGCGTGGGCGAGGCTTTCCACACCGGCCTGATCATCCCGCACTACGACGCCGCCCCCGCCTACAACACCGTCATCGAAGCCGGAATGGTCTTTACGATCGAACCGATGCTGACGCTTGGCACCGTGGACTGGGACATGTGGGCCGATGACTGGACCGTCGTGACCCGCGACCGCAAACGCACCGCCCAGTTCGAGCACACCCTGCTTGTCACGGAGTCCGGCGCCGAAGTCCTGACGCTTCCCTGATTCCCGCTCCACCAGAAGATCCCGGTCTTCGCCCGTCGGCCCTGGGCCGCACCCTCCTAGCCCCGCCCCCTGCCACGAACGGAACCACATTGGCCAAGAAGGACGAGAAGTTGAAGAAGAACGCCCCGCTGATCGGCGTCGACATCGGAGGCACCGGGATCAAGGGCGGGATCGTGGATTTGAAGAAGGGGAAGCTGGTCGGTGACCGCCTGCGCATGCCCACCCCGAAGCCTTCCACACCCGAATCCGTGGCCGAGGTCGTGGCCCAGGTTGTGGCGGAGCTGTCCGCCCGGCCCGATGCTCCGGCCCCCGACTCTCCGGTGGGCGTCACCTTCCCCGGCATCATCCAGCACGGTGTGGTCCACTCCGCCGCCAACGTCGACAAGTCCTGGCTGGAACTGGACATCGACGCGATGCTGACCGCCCGCCTGGGCCGGCCCGTGGAGGTCATCAACGACGCCGACGCCGCCGGCCTCGCGGAGGCACGCTACGGCGCCGGCGAATTCGTGGAGGGCACCGTGCTGGTCATCACGCTCGGCACCGGCATTGGTTCCGCCTTCATCTTCGACGGCAAGCTTGTCCCCAACGCCGAACTCGGCCACCTGGAAATTGACGGATTCGACGCCGAAAGCAAGGCCTCGGCGGTGGCCCGTGAGCGCGACGGCCTGAGCTGGGAAGAGTACAGCGTGCTGCTCCAGCGCTACCTGTCGCATGTGGAGTTCCTCTTCTCCCCCGAACTGTTCATCATCGGCGGCGGCATCTCGAAGCGCGCCGACGAATACCTCCCGCGGCTGCAGCTGCGCACGCCGATCGTTCCGGCCGAGCTAAAGAACGACGCCGGCATCGTCGGGGCCGCCCTCGAGATCGCGCTGAAACACAAGCTCGCTAAGTAGCAAGCTCGCCAAGTAGTCAAAAAGAGCCATCACTCCGGGTCGTTATAAACGCTGGGAACGACCCGGAGTGATAGCTCTTTCTTGTGTGGTGCCGGTGGTGGCCGCGGCTTCCCCTCCGTTGCCACCACCGGAGTCTGGGAGCCGGCGCTCCTGGAACGGCCCTAGAGCGCGCTCTTCTGCTGGCTCGTGCCCTCCCGGCCCTTGGTCTCGGCCTCATGGCGGAGCAGCGAGATGGCGGCTTCGAAGTCCTCGAGGGATTCGAAGGCCTGGTAAACGCTCGCGAATCGCAGGTAGGCGACCTCGTCGAGCCGCTGGAGCGGGTTCAGGATGGCGAGGCCGACTTCATGCGCCTCGATTTCCGCGGCGCCGGAGGCACGGATCGCCTCTTCAACTTCCTGGGCCAGCATCGCGAGGTCGTCCTCGGTGACGGGACGGCCCTGGCAGGCCTTGCGGACGCCGTTGATGACCTTGCTGCGGCTGAACGGCTCACCGACACCCGAGCGCTTGATCACGGTCAGGCTGGTGGTTTCGACCGTGGTAAACCGGCGGCCGCACTCGGGGCACTGCCGGCGGCGCCGGATGGCGGAACCGTCGTCGGCGATCCGGCTGTCCACCACACGCGAATCAGGGTTACGGCAAAACGGACAGTACATGACGTTTCCTCCCCTGTCGCAAGCGAATGGCCGGCCGGTAATCGCCGTCGTGGATCGCCGGAGCGGTTGGCTCCGCCATCAGTTTACGACTAGATGTAGCTGAATAACAAGCCTGTAATTACTACATGTTGTGGTCAGGCGCCCTGCGGGAACCGGGCAGTGACAGCCTCGCCGTGCGCCGGCAGGTCCTCCGCCCCGGACAGGCTGACGATGTGGCCGCTGACTTCTGCCAGGGCGGCCCGGGTGTAGTTGACCACCTGGATGGCCCGCAGGAACGTGGTCACGTTCAGCCCCGAGGAGAACGCTGCGGTGCCGCTGGTCGGCAGCACGTGGTTGGAGCCGGCGCAGTAGTCGCCCAGGCTGACGGGGCTGTAGTCCCCCACGAAGATCGCCCCGGCGCTGCGGATCCGGCCCGCGACGACTGCCGCGTCGACCGTCATGATCTCCAGGTGTTCGGCGGCGTAGGCGTTGCACGCCGCGATGCCCTGGTCCAGGTTGTCCACCAGGACGACGCCGGACTGCGGGCCTGAGAGGGCCTCGCGGACGCGCGCACTGTGCTTGGTCGCTCCCGCCTGGCCCACCAGTTCGACCCGGACGGCGGCGGCGAGGTCCTCGGAGTCCGTGATCAGCACGGACGCCGCCTTGGGGTCGTGCTCGGCCTGGCTGATCAGGTCAGCCGCGACCAGGTTCGGCTGTGCCGTGGCGTCGGCGAGGATCGCGATCTCGGTGGTGCCGGCCTCGGAATCGATGCCGACGACGCCCTTGACGAGGCGCTTCGCCGTGGCGACGAAGACGTTGCCCGGGCCGGTGACAACGTCCACGGGGTCCAGCCCGGCCTGGTCCTCCCCGGCGGGGATGCCGTAGGCGAAGGCCGCGATCGCCTGGGCGCCGCCGATGGCGTAGACCTCCTCAATCCCGAGCAGGCAGGCCGCGGCGAGGATGGTGGGGTGCGGGAGCCCGCCGAAGTCCTTCTGCGGCGGAGATGCCAGGGCGATGGATTCGACGCCGGCGGCGAGGGCCGGGACGACGTTCATGATCACGGAGGACGGGTAGACCGCCAGCCCGCCCGGGACGTAGAGGCCCACGCGCGCCACGGGGACCCAGTTCTGGCTGACCACCGCGCCTTCGCCTAGTTCGACGTCGGTGTCCGCCGGCCGCTGGGCGTCGGCGAAGAGCCGTGCCCGCCGGATGGACTCTTCCAGAGCGGCCCGCACGGCGGGATCGAGCCCGACCAGAGCCGCCGTCAGCGCGTCGGCGGGCACCCGGGGGTGCGACTGCTCCACGCCGTCGAAGGTCCGGGCAAGCTCGCTGAGCGCCTCGAAGCCCCGGGTCCGGACGGCGTCGATGATGTCCAGGACCTTGTGCTCGGCATCCGCCATGGTGCCGGCCTGCGCCCGGGGCACCGCGGCGCGGAGGCCGGCGAGGGTCAGCCGCTGGCCGCGGAGGTCGATGGTGCGGAAGTTGAGATCGGCGGGAACCGGGGGCGCAGTAACGGCGGGCACGGAGCTGTCAGCTGAAGGGGTCACCCGTTCATTTTACGGGCAGCCCCGACGGGTCCCGCGCCTGTTACCTCGGGACTGCCGGTTCGGGGCGGCGCTGCGGCCGCGTGGCCAGGCCCCGGGCCCGGCTTCCGGCGTCGTGAAGACAGTGTTCAGGAAGATGGTCAGTGCGGTTGCGGCGGGCCAGATCGCGAGGACGGCCAAGGACCGCAGTGAGAAGGCAATGCTGGCGCTGGCCGAAGTGTCTTCGGGCGTTCCCCACCAGAGCCCGCACACGACGCCGGTCCCCCAGGCTGCGAGGGCGCCCAGCGCACCGGCACCCACGGCGAGGACAACGTCCCGGCCGGACGGCGGGTCGTGTTTGCTGCCGGAGGCGACGGCGCCCGAAATGCAGCCGGCGAGCAGGAACAGGCCCGCCAGCACCAGATCCCGCGGCAGCCACCCTTCCGTGTTGCCGCCGCTCCGCAGCTCCGGATTGCCCGAGAGCAGGTTCAGCCCGGAGGGCGCCAGGAGCCACCAGAGCAGCCCCACCGGGATGCCGGCGGCGGCAATGACGGCGGCCTTCCGCCACGACGTGGCGCGGATGCCGGCGTCGGGGACCGGCCCGCCGGACATCGGCCCGCCGGATGAAGTGTCCGGACCGGAGCCCGGGAGCGGGGACCGGGGAGTCTCCTGCGGGGCATCCTGCGGGACCTGGCCGTGCACTGCGGGCTGTGTCATGCAACAAACCTTAACAAGCTTTACCGCGGCGGGGCACATGACACTGTGCGTCCGCCGGTGACGTTCCACATGACGCGTCCGGGTAAACAAGTACCGCCGCCGTTCGCAGGGGCAATACGCTGGCAGGTAGGAACATCACACACGTGCAGCAGGGAGTTGGATCGCAGTGGCCACAGAGGACCAAGCCTTCGAGGGAACCTTCAAGGAAATGTTCCGCCGGCATGCGGCCGGCGTGGCCATCATCACCGCCAACTTCAACGGCACCCCTGTCGGGTTCACGGCAACCTCCGTGGCCTCGCTCTCGGCGAAGCCGCCCCGGTTCACGTTCAACATGGCCCGCACTTCCAGCTCCTGGCCGGCCGTGGCCAACACCACCTACATCGGCGTCCACATGCTGGGGCTGGAGAACCAGGCGCTGGCTGACCGCTTCGCCCGCACCAGCAACCGCTTCGAGGGCGATCACTGGACGCTCGGGCCCCATGAAGTGCCGATCCTGAATGACGTGGCGGGCTGGCTGATCGGCAAGGTCCAGATGCGGCTCTCCTTCGAGAACAACGCCGTGGTGGTGGTCGAGGTCGTGGAAGGCGAGGCGGGCGCCGACGGCGCTCCCCTGCTCTACCACTCCGGCGCCTACGGCCAGCCGGCGCCGCTCGATTACGAGATCTGACCGCCTACCAGGGCAGGTCGCTGCGGGAACCCAGTTCGAGGAAGCGGGGGTTTCTTCCCGAAGGTGCGGACGGCCCGCCGGACATTTGGCTGGATATTTCCACCAGTGGCCGGTGCGGCCGCTCCCGCGCGGAGAGCAACCCGGGCGGGCACGCCTGGGTCACTCGCACGGCGCCGGCGACATTGTGCTTCAGCGCAGCTGTCAGGGCGTCCGGGTCGACACCCGGCAGCTCTGGCTGCTGCCGGTCCGGCGTTAGCTGTCCAGGCAGGTCGGGCCGAGCAGCACTTTCAGGTCTCCGAACAGGGAGGGGCTGGGGTTCACACGCAGATGCACGGGCAGGCCCATGATCTCCACCCTGGAGTCGCCCTGCAGGTGCAGCCGTACCTCGGACTTGCCGCGGTGTGTGCGCAGCACGTCCCCGAGCTCGGTCACGACCGCTTCGGTCGCCTTGTGGGTCTGCATGGTGATCACCACCGGGCCGTTGAGGCCCTCGCTGAGGTCCGGGACGGACAGTTCCATGCAGTTGAGGGCGACGGCGCCGTCGTCGCGGCGCTGGAGCCTTCCCTTGACCACCACGATCAGGTCTTCGGCGAGCACGGAGGCGATGGGGCCGTAGACCTGGCCGAAGAACATGACCTCGACGGAACCGCCCAGGTCCTCGATCTCCGCGCGGGCGTAGGCGTTGCCGCTGGCTTTCGCGATCCGCCGGCTCAGTGAGGTGATCATGCCGGCGATCGTGACGATGGTGCCGTCGTGCGGGCCGTCCTCGGCGATGAGCGAGGTGATGGACTGGTCGGCGTGCTGGCTTAGGACACCCTCGAGCCCCTGCAGCGGGTGGTCGGAGACGTACAGGCCGAGCATGTCCCGCTCGAAGGAGAGCTTGTCCTTCTTCTCCCATTCGGGCAGGTCCGGGATCTCGATGCTCAGCGAGGCCTCGGATTCGGCCTCGTCGAAGCCGGCGAAGAGGTCGAACTGGCCGATCGCCTCGTTGCGCTTGAGCGTGATGACGGAGTCGATCGCTTCTTCGTGGATCATGGCCAGGGCGCGCCGGTGGTGCCCGAGCGAGTCGAAGGCGCCGGCCTTGATCAGGGATTCAATGGTGCGCTTGTTGCACACCACTGCCGGGACCTTCACCAGGTAATCCTTGAAGGACGTGTAGGCGCCTTCCTTGTCCCGGGCGGCCACCATGGCCTCGACGACGTTGACGCCGACGTTGCGGATGGCCCCCATGCCGAAGCGGATGTCGGTGCCGACGGGGGTGAAGTTCAGTGCGGACTCGTTGACGTCCGGCGGCAGCACCGTGATGCCCATGCGCCGGCATTCGTTGAGGTAGATCGCCGACTTGTCCTTGTCGTCCCCGACGCTGGTGAGCAGGGCCGCCATGTACTCGGGCGCATAGTGGGCCTTGAGGTAGGCGGTCCAGTAGGAGATCACGCCGTAGGCGGCCGAGTGGGCCTTGTTGAAGGCATAGTCGGAGAACGGCAGCAGGATGTCCCAGAGGGTCTTGACCGCGGCCATGGAGTAGCCGTTGTCCTGCATGCCCTGGGAGAAGCCGGCGAACTGCTTGTCCAGCTCGGATTTCTTCTTCTTGCCCATGGCGCGGCGCAGGATGTCGGCCTGGCCCAGGGTGTAGCCGGCGAGCTTCTGCGCCACGGCCATGACCTGCTCCTGGTACACGATCAGGCCGTAGGTGCCGCCAAGGATTTCGGAGAGCGGCTCCTCCAGCTCCGGGTGGATCGGGATGACTTCCTGGATTTTGTTCTTGCGCAGGGCGTAGTCGGTGTGCGCGTTGGCGCCCATGGGCCCGGGCCGGTAAAGGGCCAGCACGGCGGAGATGTCTTCGAAGTTGTCAGGCTTCATGAGCTTGAGCAGGGAGCGCATCGGTCCGCCGTCGAGCTGGAACACCCCCAGGGTGTCCCCCCGGGCCAGCAGCTCGTAGGACGCCGTGTCGTCGAGTTCCAGCGCCTCCAGGTCCAGGTCCTCGCCGCGGTTCATCTTGATGTTCTCGAGGGCGTCGGAAATGATCGTGAGGTTCCGCAACCCGAGGAAGTCCATCTTGATCAGCCCGAGGCCCTCGGACGTCGGGTAGTCGAACTGCGTGATGACCTGGCCGTCCTGAAAACGGCGCATGACCGGGATGACGTCGATGATCGGGTCCGAGGACATGATGACGCCGGCCGCGTGGACGCCCCACTGGCGTTTCAGGCCCTCGATGCCGAGCGCCGTTTCGAACACCTTGGCCGCCTCGGGGTCCGTGGCGATCAGCTGCCGGAAGTCACCGGCCTCGCTGTACCGCTTGGAGTCCTTGTTCTGGATGTCCGCCAGCGGGATGTCCTTGGCCATCACGGCCGGCGGAAGGGCCTTCGTCAGCTGCTCGCCCATGCTGAACGGGTAGCCCAGCACGCGCGAGGAGTCCTTGAGCGCCTGCTTGGTCTTGATGGTGCCGTAGGTGACGATCATCGCGACGCGCTCGTCGCCGTATTTGCGGGTGACGTAGTCGATGACTTCGGAGCGGCGCCGGTCATCGAAGTCGACGTCGAAGTCGGGCATGGAGACGCGGTCCGGGTTGAGGAAGCGCTCGAAGATCAGGCCGTGGTGCAGCGGATCGAGGTCGGTGATGCGCATGGCGTACGCCACCATGGACCCGGCGCCCGAACCACGTCCGGGACCCACCCGGATCCCGTTGTTCTTGGCCCAGTTGATGAAGTCGGCCACGACAAGGAAGTAGCCCGGGAAACCCATGGACGTGATGACGCCCAGTTCGTAGTCAGCCTGGGTGCGCACCTTGTCCGGGATGCCCTTGGGATAGCGGTACTGGAGTCCCTTGTCGACTTCCTTGACCAGCCAGGACGTTTCGTCCTCCCCCTCGGGGCAGGGGAACCGGGGCATGTAGTTGGCGCCGGTGTTGAAGGAAACTTCGCACCGCTCGGCGATCAGGAGGGTGTTGTCGCACGCCTCCGGGTGATCGCGGAACAGCTCCCGCATCTCCTGCGGCGACTTCAGGTAGTAGCCGCTGCCGGAAAAGGCGAAGCGCGAGCCGCCGTTGTCGTACGTCGGCTCCAGCAGGGTGGAGCCCGACTGGATGGCCAGCAGGGCCTCGTGCGCCTTCGCGTCGTGCTCGTGGGTGTAATGCAGGTCGTTGGTGGCCACCAACGGCAGGTTCAGTTCCTTGGCCAGGCGCAGCAGGTCACCGGTGACGCGCCGCTCGATGTCCAGGCCGTGGTCCATGAGTTCGCAGAAGTAATTCTCGGCGCCGAAAATGTCGCGGAACTCGGCGGCGGCCTCCACGGCTTCCCGGTACTGCCCGAGCCGGAGCCGCGTCTGGACCTCACCGGACGGGCAGCCCGTGGTGGCAATCAAGCCTTCGGAGTAGGTGTTCAGCAGCTGACGGTCCAGCCGGGGCCATTTGCCGAAGACCGAGTCCAGGGAAGCGATCGACGAGGCACGGAACAGGTTCCGCATGCCCACGTTGTTGTAGCTGAGCAGCGTCATGTGCGTGTAGGCGCCACCGCCGGAGATGTCGTCCTTGCGCTGGTTCTCCTCGCCCCAGCGGACACGGGTCTTGTCCGTGCGCGCCGTCCCGGGCGTGACATAGGCCTCGACGCCGATGATCGGCTTGATGCCCTGGTCGGTGGCGCGTTTCCAGAAGTCGAAGGCGCCGAACAGGTAGCCGTGGTCTGTCGTGGCGAGGGCCGGCATGCCGAGCCGCTCGGTTTCGTCGAACAGTTCACTGAGCCGGGCGGCGCCGTCCAGCATCGAGTACTCGGTGTGGTTGTGGAGATGGACAAACGAGTCGTTGCTGGAAGTCACCGAATCATTCTAGTGCCGCGCGCGGACCTTTCGGTGCGGCACTCCGGCCGCCGCCAGATCGGACAGGTCACATCCGGTGGCGCGGCAGGGGTGTCAGGCCTGTCCGGACTCCAGGACCTCCAGCGCGTACCTCAGGTCCTGCGGGTACTCGCTGGTGACCGTGACCCGCTCCCCCGTGCGGGGGTGGTCGAAGCCCAGCTGCCGGGCGTGCAGCCACTGCCGGGTGAGTCCCAGCGTGGCGGCGAGCCGCGGGTCCGCGCCGTAGGTCAGGTCGCCGGCGCAAGGGTGGCGCAGTGCGGAGAAGTGGACCCGGATCTGGTGGGTGCGGCCGGTTTCGAGGTGGACTTCCACGAGCGAGGCCTTCCCGAATGCCTCCAGGACCTCATAGTGCGTGATGGAGTCCCGGCCGTCCTCGATCACGGCGAAACGCCAGTCGTGGCCCGGGTGGCGGCCGATCGGCGCGTCGATAGTGCCGGCCAGCGGATCCGGAAGGCCCTGGACCACGGCGTGGTAGACCTTGTCCACGGTGCGTTCCTTGAAGGCACGCTTGAGTGCGGTGTACGCCTGTTCGGTCTTGGCGACCACCATCACCCCGGACGTCCCGACGTCGAGCCGGTGGACGATGCCCGCGCGCTCCGGCGAGCCGGACGTGGAAATCCGGTAGCCGAGGCCGGCCAGGCCGCCGACGACCGTGGGTCCCACCCAACCCGGGGAGGGGTGCGCGGCCACGCCGACCGGTTTGTCGATGACAACGAACTCGTCATCGTCCAGCAGGATGTTCAGGCCTTCCACTACTTCCTCCACAATTTCCAGGGGGTCCCGGCGTGCCGGGACGGAGACGTCGAGCACGGCGCCGGGGACAAGCTTGAGTGACTTTCCGACCGCCTTGTCCTTGCTGATGACGTTGCCCTCCGCGATCAGGGTGGCGGCCTGGGAGCGGGAAATGTCCATGAGTTTCGCCAGCCCGGCATCCACCCGGCTTCCCGCCAGTTCGTCCGGCACCACAAACCGGTAGGAGGCGGCAGCCGTGGCGCCGTCGGCGGCGTCGTCGTCGACGTCCTCGGGCAGGATGTCCTCCGACGGGGCACCGGCCGGTGCCAGGTCTTCCGGGGCCAGGTCCTCGGGCGTGTTGTGTTCAGGCGCCCTGTGCTCAGGAGTCATGTTTCACTGTGTCCTTCGTCAGGTGGGTGCCGTCCAGGGAGATCCCGCGCAGCGTCAGCAGGCAGATGATCACCACGGAGGACACCACGGCGGAGTCGGCGATGTTGAAGATCGCGAAGTTGGGGAGCTGGATGAAGTCCACGACATGGCCCATGG
This sequence comes from Pseudarthrobacter ribosi, assembly GCF_055412865.1. Taxonomy (NCBI): domain Bacteria; kingdom Bacillati; phylum Actinomycetota; class Actinomycetes; order Micrococcales; family Micrococcaceae; genus Pseudarthrobacter; species Pseudarthrobacter ribosi. The sequence goes on from NZ_JBVAYZ010000020.1 coordinate 11,111, forward strand.
CGAACGAGGGCTCGCGGAACAGCCGGTCCGTGAGGTTGCCCAGCGCCCCGCCGAGCAGCAACCCGAGCGCCAGGGCCCACCAGAGCGACCCCAGCTTGCGCAGCTGCAGCAGGATCGCGATGGAGACCGCCGTCATGATGATGGTGAACACCCAGGTGACGTTCTCGCCGATCGAGAACGCAGCGCCGGAGTTGCGGATGTAGTACCAGTGCAGCAGCGGGGGCAGCACGGGGATCCTCTCCCCCTCGGTCATGTTCCCGGTAACCCACAGTTTGGTCAGCTGGTCGAAGACGTAGGCGAACGCCGCCAGGCCGAAGAAGACCGTGAGCAGCAGCGCACGCCGCGGCCGCTGCTTGGTGGGACCATCGTGGGCCGGCTCGGCGGGCTGCGTGGCGTCAGGTGTTGGTGCGTCAGTCATAAGGCTTTCGTTCACGGGCCAGTGCGGGGACTGGGAGCTGGTGCTTGGCACGGCCGCCGGGGGAACGGGGGTTAATGCCAAAAGCCGGCGGCCGAGGAATCCTCAGCCACCGGCTTTCAGAATACTTGCTTATTGCCCTAGCTGTTGGCTTCAACCTCAGGGGCCGCGACGGAGCCGCGGGCATCCAGGTCACGCAGCTGGCCTTCGATGTAGGCCTTCAGGCGTGAGCGGTAGTCACGCTCGAAGCCGCGGAGCTGCTCGACCTTGCGTTCCAGCACGGAGCGCTGCTGCTCGAGGGCGCCGAGGATCTTGCGGGACTTCTCCTGGGCGTCGTTGACGAGGCTGCTGGCCTCGATCTGCGCTTCGGCGATGATTTTGTCCTTCTGCTGCTCACCGTCGGCGACGTGCTTGTCGTGCATCTGCTGCGCCATGGCCAGCAGGCCTGCAGCGGACTCGGCTGCCGGGGAGGCAACGGTGCGTGCCGGGGCGGCTGCCTGCTCGGCTTCCTTCTTCTTGGCTACTTCAGCAGCCTTGGCAGCGTCAGCGGCCTTGGCCTCGGCTTCTGCCTTGGCGCGGTCTTCCTTCTCGGCCTTGACGGGTGCCGGAACCTTTTCCACGACGGGAGCCGCGGCGGCGGAGCTGGCAGGCGTGCCGGCGCCCAGTTCGGCGTGCTTCTTACGAAGCTCGTCGTTCTCCTGGTTCAGGCGTCGCAGTTCGACGACGATCTCGTCCAGGAAGTCATCAACTTCATCCTGGTCGTAGCCTTCGCGGAACTTGGTCGGCTGAAAGCGCTTGTTGACAACGTCTTCTGGCGTCAAAGCCATCTGGTCACCTCGTTGGTCTAGTTAGTCAGTAGGCCTTTCGGCCATCAAACTACGGTACCTAAATATGGTCTGGTTACTCTAATTCAACACCGCAGTGTCAAACCGGAGTTTCTATCTGTTGGTGGCTGCGGACAGGGTCCGCGTCCCGGCTACGCCACGACGGGCTGGGAGAACACCAGGAACTTGGCTACCGCCATGGCAATGGTGACCGCCACGAAGAGCAGCAGGAAGCCGAGGTCCAAGGAGATTCCCCCCAGCCGCAGCGGCGGGATGAGCCGACGGAGCAGTTTGAGGGGCTTGTCTGTGACCGAATACACAGCGTGCGCGGTGACGAGGGCCGCGCCTCGCGGCCGCCAGCTCCGCGCAAACATCTGCACCCAATCGAAGACCAGCCGGATGATGAGGGCAACAAAGAACAACAGCAGGGCGATATAGACAAGTCCGAAAACAATTCCCATGAGTTAACTCATATCTCCATGTTCATTCCGGATACCGCAGTGTCCTCTTGATAGTTACGCCTCTATTTCAACATGGAAAATTCAGCAAGGATGCCAGACAAGGTGTCCTTGCCTGGCATCTGTCGGAAGAATCCTTGACTAGCTCTGGTTGAAGAAGCTCGCCTGTGTCTCGCTGACCTTCTTGTCATCGCCGATGACTTCAACGTACGACGGCGACAGCAGGAAGACCTTGTTGGTGACCCGCTCGATGCTGCCGCGGAGTCCAAAGACCAGCCCGGCGGAGAAGTCGACGAGCCGCTTGGCGTCGGCTTCACCCATGTCCGTGACGTTCATGATGACGGGGATGCCGTCCCTGAAGCTTTCACCGATGAGTTTGGCGTCGTTATAGGACCGCGGGTGGATCGTGGTGATCTGGCGGAGTCCAGTGTGCTCTTCACGGCCTGATGCCGCTCGCTTGATGGGTGTCACAGGTGCGCGATATTCCTCTTCAGCGGCGTAGGGCTCTTCCTTGGGGACCTCGCGGACAGGCGCCGGTGCGCGGCGTTCCTCGCGGTCATGATCCATGGAATTGTCCTCATCCTTGTGCGATGTTTGGTGCTCGGACTCATAGTGTTCGTCGCCATCGGCGAGCCCAAGATAGATCATTGTCTTGCGCAGAGCGCCGGCCATGGTCGACTCCTAATCGTGTCCGTCAGCGGGCGGATCATTTGACTAAGTAGCCTTGGAACCCCGCCATTACCTTCCAATACGTTGAACCTACCGTAACGCCGGACGCGGACCGAGAATATCGGAGCCGACGCGCAGGTGTGTCGCCCCGAACCGGACGGCCTGTTCGAGGTCCTGGCTCATGCCCGCGGAAATGCCCGTGGCACCGGGATGGACGGCGGCCAGCCCGGCGGACAGCTCCGAGAGCTTCTCGAAGGCCGGGACCGGGTCCGCGCCGAAGGGGGCGACTCCCATCACGCCGGCCAGGCGGAGTCCCTCCGCCGCGGCCAGCTGTTCCGCCAGCGCCGGGACGTCCGCCGGAAGGGCGCCGCCGCGGTGGGCGCCCGCGTCGTCGTCGAGGCTGACCTGGATGAAGCACTCCAGCGGCGCCCGCCCGGTTCGTTCCTGTTCGGCGGCCATGGCCTTGGCCAGGGCGCCCGCCAGTTGCGGCCGGTCCACGGAGTGCACGGCGTGGGCGTATTTGACGACGGACTTGGCCTTGTTGCTCTGGAGCTGGCCGACGAAGTGCCAGCGGAGCTGCAGGCCGCCCAGTGCGGCGGCTTTCTCCGCGGCCTCCTGGTCCCGGTTCTCGCCGACGTCGGTGATGCCGAGCGCGGCGAGCCGCCGGACGTCGTCGGCGGGGTGGAATTTAGTGACCACGATCAGTTGGGGCGGCCGGTCCTGGCGGCCCGCCGCCGCGACGGCGGTGTCGATGCGCCGCCGGACGGCGGCGAGCCCCACGCGGAGCTGGTCCAGCCGGGGATCGTGCTGCCCGGGTGCGGGCTCGTGTTCAGTCATCCGCTCATTCACTCGATTGCTCATTCACCGACGGGTCCCCGGTCGGAGTGCCCGGCGCCGGTCCAGACGAGTCCCGCGAATCGTCCGGTGTTCGGGTCACGGCGGTACGAGAACAGGGTGGCGTCTTCCAGGGTGCAGCCCCCGGAGTATTCGACGCTGACGCCGGCGTCCTGCAGTTGGCTGCGGACGGCGGCCGGCAGGTCCAGGCCAGGGGTGCCGCGGGAGGTGGTGCACCGGGCCGCGGGAACCCGCGCGGCCACGTCGTCGCGCATGTCCCCGGGGACCTCGTAGCAGCGCCCGCAGACGGACGGGCCGATCCAGGCGCCGAGCCTCTCCGCGCCCAGCGCGTGCATGCGCGCGACCGCCGCCGGGACGACGCCGGACGCTACGCCGGGACGTCCGGCGTGCACCACCGCCAGGACAGGGGCTGTCCCGCCGGCCCTGTCCCCCACCAGGACGATCGGCACACAGTCCGCCACCATCACGGCCAGGGGTTCGCCAAAGGACACCATGGCGTCGGCGGTGGGGGCACCGACAGTCAGTGCACCGGCAGTTAGGGCACCGGCAGTCAGTGCACCGGCAGTTAGGGCACCGGCACGGGCCGCCGCCGAGGCGGCACCAACGCCGGCGACGTTGCTGCCGTGGACCTGGTTCATGTACTGGAAGGGCCGGCCGCTAAGCCCGACCGCCGCCTCGACGGCCCGGCGCCGGCGCCAGACGTCGGCCGGGTCGTCACCGACATGGAGCGCCAGGTTGCCGGCGGCGGCGTCGGTGAAAGCCACCCACACGCCGGGCCGGACTTCCCCCCGCCACGAGAACACTCAAAACCCCAAATCGTCGCCAAACTTGTTTGCAGAACTTCGATCCTACGAGAAAGCACCATGGCACTGCCATCCGGCAGTGCCATGGTGCTTCAGGATCTACTTAAGGAAGTCAGGGACATCCAGGTCGTCGGAGTGGCGGCCGGACAGGTCCGGCTCCACGACGGACGGCAGGTCGACGTCGAAGCCGGAGTCTGCCGGGACTGCGGTCGGCCGCTGCTGGCCCCAGCCGCCGTAGCCGGAGGCGCCGACCGTGGCGTGCAGCGGCTGGACCTGGGCCGAGGCGGGAGCCTGGGCCGGTGCTGCTGCCGGTGCTGCCGGACGCTGCGGAGCCGACTGCGGAAGGGACTGGTCCATGGACGGCGAGGTGGCCTTCACGTCGTCGAAGCCGGCCGCGATGACCGTGACGCGGGCCTCGTCGCCGAGGGCATCGTCGATGACCGCACCGAAAATGATGTTGGCCTCGGGGTGGGCGACTTCCTGGACCAGGCGGGCCGCCTCGTTGATTTCGAAGAGCCCGAGGTCCGAGCCGCCCTGGATGGACAGCAGCACGCCGTGGGCTCCGTCGATTGATGCTTCCAGCAGCGGGGAGGCGATGGCCAGCTCCGCAGCCTTGACCGCGCGGTCTTCGCCGCGGGCCGAGCCGATGCCCATCAGCGCCGAGCCTGCGCCCTGCATCACGGACTTGACGTCGGCGAAGTCGAGGTTGATCAGGCCCGGGGTGGTGATCAGGTCGGTGATGCCCTGGACACCGGACAGCAGGACCTGGTCGGCGGAACGGAACGCGTCAAGGACGGAAACGTTGCGGTCGCTGATGGAGAGCAGGCGGTCGTTCGGGATGACGATCAGCGTGTCGACTTCGTCGCGGAGGGCGTCGATGCCGGCTTCGGCGGAGCCGGCGCGGCGGCGGCCTTCGAAGGTGAAGGGGCGGGTGACAACGCCGATGGTCAGCGCGCCGAGCGAACGGGCGATGCGGGCCACGACGGGAGCGCCGCCGGTGCCGGTGCCGCCGCCTTCGCCGGCGGTGACAAAGACCATGTCCGCGCCGCGGATGACCTCTTCGATTTCCTCGGCGTGGTCCTCTGCAGCCTGCCGGCCGACCTCCGGATTCGCACCGGCTCCCAGGCCGCGCGTTAGCTCACGCCCGATGTCGAGCTTGACGTCTGCATCGCTCATCAACAGTGCCTGAGCATCGGTGTTGACCGCGATGAATTCGACGCCGCGAAGACCCACCTCGATCATGCGGTTGACTGCGTTCACGCCACCGCCGCCGATGCCGACGACCTTGATGACGGCCAAGTAATTCTGCGGAGCTGCCACGTTACGTGTCCCTTGTTCGTGTTCTATTGCGAAAACTGATGGAGTCGGACTTGAAGCTTTAAACCCTAACCTTCGAGTTGAAGGTTATAGTTATGTCAAGTAACTCATGTTGTGACGCTATTTCCTATGCCGGGGACATTCAATTACCGGCGCCGCGTGTCGCGGTATTACCGGAAATAGCTTCCCGGAACTGATCGGCGGCTATCGGGTGACCGGGTGCCGCGGCACGCTGACATCGTAGGTCCGCACCGGGTTTTTGGGGTCCGCGGGTGCCTTCAGCAGGGCTTCGAGGACCTTTGCCTTGAGCTCCTTCTCCCCCGCGTTGCCCCAGACAATCGTCTGGCCGTCGACCAGCTTGAGCTCAACGGCGTCCACTGACTTCGCCGAGGCGTTCGAGAGCCTGGCCAGCACATCTGCCGGCAGGGCCCCCAGCACGCCAGTGATCGCATGGAACAGGTCCTTGGGCAGGGTGCCCCCTCCGCCGTCGATCACCGGAAGCGGAATCGAGGCCGGGTCGGCGGTGTCGCTGAGCTTCACGCCGTCGACATCGACGAGCTGGTGCTCCCCGCCCTGTTTGACCAACGCCACCGGCACGCGTTCGGTCACCGTGACCTGAAGCGTCGACGGAGGGCGGGCCTCGGCGGTTACCTTCTTGACCTGGACCAGCGGCTGCAGGAGGGCTGTCACGTCATTGTCGCTGATCTGTGGCAGCGGCTTGCCCTGCAGCGGCGCGAGGGCAGTCCGGACCTGGTCCGGCGTCAGCAGTTTGGTCCCCTCCACGGTGACTGTCTGGACGGCCAGGACCGGCGAGTAGACGGCGGCGGCAAGGATGCCCCCGACCAGCACCACCAGGGCCGCGATGGTGCCCTGCAGGATGCGCCTGCGGCGTTTTGCTTTCGGCTCCGGGAAGGACAGGACGTTGTCCGGGGCCGGCCGGGCGTTGCTGTGGCCGCTGGCCGGACTGTCCTTGGAGGCGGAGATGACGTCGGAAGACCCCGACTCCCCGCGCGCCGCGGGCGGCCGGCGTGCGCCCGCCCGGTAGCTGGGTCGGCGCGTGCTAGGCACCGTGGGCGCCGTTGTTCAGGGCGGCGACGATCAGCGGCCCGTAAGCGGTGACGTCGCCGGCTCCGACCGTGAGCACGATGTCCCCCGGCGCGGCGGCGGAGACGACGGACTGTACAGCCTCGTCGCCCGGCCCGACGAGCCGGCCGCCGGAGCCGAGGTGCGCCGCGATCAGCTGGCTGCTGACGCCCGGAATGGGATCTTCGCGGGCGGGGTAGATGTCCAGGACCAGTGCGGTGTCGGCGGTGTTGAGCGCCGCGGCGAACTCCGCGGCGAATTCCCGGGTCCGGGAGAACAGGTGCGGCTGGAAGAGGACGTGCAGCTTGTGGCCGCCGGCCACCGACCGGGCTGCGGACAGGGCAGCCCGCACTTCGGTGGGGTGGTGGGCGTAGTCGTCATAGACCCGGACCCCGCGGCCCTCGCCCTTGAATTCGAAGCGCCGCGACGCCCCCGTGAAGTTGGCCAGGGCCCCGGCGGCCCTGCCGGGGTCCACTCCCAGTTCCAGGGCGACGGCGAAGGCGGCCGCGGCGTTCAGGGCGTTGTGCCGGCCGGGAACGTGCAGCTTGAGGGGGAAGCGTCCGGCGGCGGTGGTGATCGCGACGTCCCCCGGGCCGCCGTCGTGCAGCACAACCTGGGCGACATCGCCGGTGCCGTACAGCACAACGCGCGTGTTGCCGCGCTCCACGGTCCGCAGGGCAAGGGCGCGGGCGCCGGCGTCGTCCGCGCAGGCAACCAGCACGCCGTCGGCCGGGAGCAGGGCGGTGAAGCGGTCGAAAGAGGCGTAGACGGCCTCGGCGGTGCCGTAGTAGTCGAGGTGGTCCGGCTCCACGTTGGTCACGACGGCGATCTGCGGGCGGTAGTTCAGGAAGGAGCCGTCGGATTCGTCCGCTTCGGCGACGAAGACCGGCGAGCTGCCGCTGGCGGCGTTAACGCCCAGCGCCGGGACGTTCGCGCCGATGGCGAAGGACGGGTCCAGGCCGGCGCCCTGCAGGAGGACCGTGATCATCGATGTCACGGTGGACTTGCCGTGCGTTCCGGCCACGGTGACGGCGGTGTCCTGGGCCATTGCGGCCGCCAGGGCCTCGGAGCGGTGCAGCACGGGCAGTCCGGCGGCCCGGGCCGCGGCCAGCTCGGGATTGTCCGGGCGGATGGCAGAACCGGCGACCACGCTCTGCGCGTCGCCCAGGTTGGCAGCGTCGTAGCCGACGCAGATCCGGGCGCCGGCGGCGGCCAGGTCGGCCATGACCGGCAGGTCCTTGGCGTCGGAGCCGCTGACCGGCAGGCCGCGGGCCACCAGGATGCGGGCCACCGCGGACATCCCGACGCCGCCGATGCCGATGAAGTGCACCCGGCCGAGTTCTTCCCCGGTGCGGGCCGCCGCGGGGGCGTGCTGGTGTTCGGGCTGGGTCATTCCGTTACCGCTTCCTGCTGTGCTGCGTCGGGGGCTTGGCTTTCAACGGCTTTGCCGTCTTCGAGGCCGCCGCGTCAAGGACGAGGCCGGCCATGCGCTGGTCAGCGTCCCGGATGCCGAGCTGTCCGGCGCTGGCCGCCATCCGGGCGAGCCTGTCTCGGTCCTGGAGCAGCGGGATAATGTGCTCCCGGACCCAGTCGGGCGAAAACGTGCTGTCCTCCACGAGCAGGGCACCTCCCGCGGCGACGAGTCCGGCGGCGTTGAGCGCCTGTTCGCCGTTGCCGATCGGCAGCGGAACGAAGACGGCGGGCAGGCCGACGGCGGCGACCTCGCAGACCGTCGCGGCCCCGGAGCGGGCCAGCAGCAGGTCTGCCGCGGCGTATACGGTTTCCATGCCGTCGACGTATTCGCGCTGCTGGTAGCCGGGGGCCGCGAGGGGCTTGCCCTCGGCGTCGTGGACTGCCTTGCCGCGTCCGGTGAGGTGCAGGGTCTGGATGCCGGCCTCCGCAAGGAGGCCGACCGATGCCGCGATGGTGCGGTTGATGCTCTGGGCGCCCGAGGAGCCGCCGGTGACAATCAGGGCCGGACGGTCCGGGTCCAGGCCGAGGGCGGCCCGTGCCGCGGTCCTGGCTGCGGTCCGGTCAAGGCCGGAGATTTCTTTGCGCATCGGCATGCCGACATGCCGGGAGGCGCCCAGCCTGGTGGCGGCGAAGGCCACGGCGACGTGTCCGCCCAGCCGTGCTCCCACGCGGTTGGCCAGTCCCGGGCGGGTGTTCGCCTCGTGGATGACGATGGGGATTTTCCGGCGCCAGGCGGCGAGGTACATGGGCGTGCAGACGTACCCGCCCACGCCGACCAGGACATCGGCCTTGGCCTCGTCGAGGATGACGCCGGCCTGTTTCACCGCGCCGGCCAGCCGGCCAGGGAGCCGGAGCAGGTCCATTGAAGGCCTGCGCGGAAAGGGCACCCGGCTGACGGTGGCGAGGTCCAGTCCCGCGGCCGGGACCAGCCGGGCTTCCATCCCGCCGGGTGTTCCGACGGCCAGGAGCCGCACCCCGGGGCGGGCCTCGCGGAGGGCATTCGCGATGGCCAGGAGCGGGCTGATGTGCCCGGCTGTTCCGCCGCCGGCGAGGACGACGGACAAAGAGGGATCGGTATTCATGGAAACCTATTTACGCTTTCGTGCGGGATTACTGGGGGCGGGTGTTCGTGCGGTCCGTGGTCCGGCAGCCGGTGCTCCGGTGGCCGGTGTTCCGCTGGCCGCCTTGACGTTGGCCGGTGTTCCGGTCGCCGCCTTGACGTTGCCCTTCCGGGCCGCGGTGGCCTCGGCAGCCGGATCGTTGCCGGGTTTGCCGGGCCTTCCGGTTTTGCCCGGTTTGCCGGGCCTTCCGGTTTTGCCGGGTTTGCCGGGCCTTCCTGCCGCGGTCCGCTTCCGCAGGGACGCCGCGAGTCCGGCCGGGCCGAACCTGAACAGCCGTTTGGGCTGCAGGCCTGGTGCCATCTGCGCCCGGGCCAGTGACAAGACTACGCCGATCGCGCACAGCGACATGAGCAGCGCCGAGCCGCCGTAGGAAATGAACGGGAGCGGGATTCCCACCACGGGGGCCAGCCCGGTGACCACGGCCATGTTGACCGTCGCCTGGCCGAGCAGCCAGACCATGATGGTGCCGGCCAGGACCCGGTGGAACATGGCCTTCTGCGCCACGACCACGCGGTAGATGGCGGTGCCGAGGATGGCGAAGAGGACCAGCACCACCAGGGTTCCGACGAGTCCAAGCTCCTCGCCGATGATGGCGAAGATGAAGTCATTGTGGGCTTCCGGGATCCAGCTGTACTTCTGCCGGCTTTGGCCCAGGCCCACCCCGAACCATCCGCCGGAGGCGAGCCCGTAGAGGCCGTTGGTCGACTGGTAGTTCAGGTCGGAGCCGTCCGCGCAGGTCTGCCCGGTCCAGGACAGGATGCGGCACACACGGTTGGGGCTCGTGATGGCCAGGACGGCGGTGGCCGCGGCGAGGAAGATCCCCGCGATGCCAAACAGGTACAGCCGCACTCCGGCGAAGAACAGGGCGGCGCCCGTGATCATCATGACAATCATGGCGGTGCCGAGGTCGTTGCCCATGAGGATGAGCCCGATCACTCCGGCGGCGCCCGGCACCACCACGGGGATCAGCGCATGCTTGGCCTGGGACAGCAGCTTGGCCTTGCGGTCCAGGACGGTGGCCATCCACAGCGCAAGGGCCAGTTTTGCCGCCTCGGAAGGCTGGAAGGTGAAGGGCCCGATGTCGATCCAGTTCTGGTTGCCGAGGGCGCTGCGCCCGACGAGCAGCACGAGCCCGAGCAGGACGAACGCCGCGAGAATGGCGATCCAGGCGCCGCGCTTGAGCCAGACAACATTGACCCGCGAGAGCAGGAACATGCAGAACAGGCCGATCCCGGCGAACATCCCCTGTTTCAGGGCCGCGGTGTACGGCGACTCCCCTGCCGCGATGGCTTCGACGCTGGAAGCGGACAGCACCATCATGATGCCGATGGCCGTCAGCGCAAGGGTTGATCCCAGGATCAGGTAGTACGTGGAGCCGTTGCGGGACGTCCCGGTTCCCTCCAGGGCGGACCAGAAGGACCGGTACCAGCCCCGCGCTTTCCGGACGGCCGCCTGCGGGCCGGTTGCTGAGGCTTTCGCTGCCGGTGACTTCGCGGCGGGCGCCTTGGTTGCGGCCGGTGCGGCCGCTGGGTTACGTGTGGGCGTGCTGACCATTGTTACTCCTCGCTGGTCTGAGCCGGCCCTTCCACGAGGTCGCGGACAGCTTCGATGAAGGCGTCGCCGCGGTGAGCGTAGGAAGAGAACTGATCCATGGATGCTGCCGCCGGGGCCAGGAGCACAGTGTCCCCGGAGGCGGCAAGCTGCGCCGCCGACGCAACGGCCCGGGCCATCACAGTCTCACCGAAAATCGGCGAGGGTCCTGCCACGGCGCCGGCCGTCCCGGCAGTCTGCACCTCATCATTTTCGCCCTTCCCCGCCTCGATCACGGGGACATCGGGTGCGTGTCGCTGCAGCGCGGAGCGGAGATCGCTGGAGTCGGCCCCGATCAGGACGACGGCCTTGAGCCGCCGGGCGTGCTCCTGGACCAGCGGCTCATAGTTGACGCCCTTGGACAGCCCGCCTGCTATCCAGACGACGCTCTCGAACGCGGAGAGCGAGGCGGCCGCGGCGTGCGGGTTGGTGGCCTTGGAATCGTTCACCCAGAGGATACCGTCGTGGCGGGCGACGGGCTGGATGCGGTGGTCCCCCGGCAGGTAGTTCAGCAGGCCCTTGCGGACGGCGGCCGGTTCGACGCCGTAGGCCCGGACCAGGGCAGCCGCGGCCAGGGCATTGGCCACCATGTGGCGGGGAGCCACCGGGCCGAGGTCCGACACCGCTGCCAGTTCGGCGGCGCTGTCCTTGCGCTCGGCAATGAAGGCGCGGTCCACCAGGAGTCCTTCGACGACGCCGAGCATGCTGACGGCCGGCGTGACGGTGGTGAAGGCCACGGCACGGCAGCCTTCGACGACGTCGGCGTCCTCGACCATGCGTTCGGTTTCGATCTGCTCGGCGTTGTAGATGCACGCCTTCTGGGTGTGTTTGTAGACCTTGGCCTTGTCCGCCAGGTAGGACGTGTAGGAGCCGTGCCAGTCGACGTGGTCCTCGGCGACGTTGAGGCAGACGCTCGCCACCGGCGAGATTGAGTCGCTCCAGTGCAGCTGGAAGCTGGAGAGCTCGACGGCGAAGACGTCGTAGTCCACCGGATCGCGCAGGGCGTCCAGGATCGGCGTGCCGACGTTGCCGACGGCGATGGCCTTGAGCCCGGCCGCCTGCAGCATCGACTCGGTCAGCCCGACGGTGGTGGTCTTGCCGTTGGTGCCGGTGATGGTCAGCCAGTCGGCGGTCTTGCGCCCGTGGCGTTCGCGGAGGCGCCAGGCGAGTTCAACGTCGCCCCAGACCGGGATGTGGGCCCGGGCCGCGGCGGCGAGCAACACCTGGTCCGGCCGCCAGCCCGGGGAGGTGACGATCAGGTCCGGCTTGGCGCCATCGATTTTGGGGACGGTCTCCACGGCGTCCTCGCCCAGCAGGACGTCGGCGGCGCCGACGATCCGGAGGGTGTCCGCCTGGGCCTGCGCGGTGGGACCGGCGGCGGCGTCCACCACGACCACGCGGGCGCCGAGTTCGATCAGCGTGTCGGCGGCGGCGAAGCCGGAGACACCGATGCCGGTGACGACGACCCGGAGTCCGGCCCAGTCGGAGTCCCAGCTGACCAGGCCCTGGAGCCGGGGTGAGCTGGTGCGGGGTGCGGGAATCGGACCGGTCACAGCAGGACCACCCATTCGGCGTAGAAGATGCCCAGCCCGGCGGCGACGAAGAGTCCGCACAGGATCCAGAACCGGACGACGACGGTGACCTCGGCCCAGCCTTTGAGTTCGAAGTGGTGCTGGAGCGGGGCCATCTTGAAGAAACGTTTGCCCTTGGTGATCTTGAAGTAGCCGACCTGGATGATCACCGAGAGGGTGATCAGGACGAATAGGCCGCCGATGAAGGCGAGCAGCAGCTCGGTCCGGGACAGGATGGCGAAGCCGGCGACGGCGCCGCCGATGGCCAGCGAACCGGTGTCGCCCATGAAGATCTTGGCCGGCGAGGTGTTCCACCACAGGAAGCCGACCAGCGCAGCGCTGAGGATGGCGGCGAGCAGGGCCAGGTCCAGCGGGTCGCGGACGGTGTAGCAGCCGGCGCCGGTCTGCCGCGGCGAGCCACAGGACTGGTTGCTCTGCCAGATCCCCATCAGGGTGTAGGCGCCGAAGACCATGATGGCGGCGCCGGCCGCGAGGCCGTCGAGGCCGTCCGTGAGGTTCACGCCGTTGGTGGCGGCGGTGATGATCAGGTTGGACCACAGCACGAAGAGGATGGCGCCGATCACGGTGCCGGCGAAGGCCAGGTTCAGCCACGGGATATCGCGGACCAGGGAGATTTGGTACGACGCCGGTGTCACGCCGTTCTCGTCCGGGAACTGCAGGGCCAGGATGGCGAAGAGGATGCCGACCGCGGCCTGCAGGATCAGCTTGGCCTTCGCGTTCAGGCCCAGGCTTCGCTGCTTGGAGATCTTGATGAAGTCATCCAGGAAGCCGACCAGCCCCATGCCGACCATGAGGAACAGCAGCAGCAGGGCCGAGGCGGACGGGCCCGGGGATGCCGGGTTGATCATCCACATCACGCCGTGCGTGATGCCGTAGCTGGCGAGCACCGCCAGGACCACGACGGTGCCTCCCATGGTGGGGGTGCCGCGCTTGGTGTGGTGCGTGGTGGGTCCGTCATCCCGGATGAATTGTCCGTAGCTCTTGCGGACCAGAAAGCGGATAAAGAGCGGGGTGCCCAGGAAGGCTAACAGCAAGGCCAGCCCAGAGCCCATCAGCAGTGCAATCACAGCAGCGCACTCCCTTCAGTGGCGGTTCCGGCAGCGTCTCCGGCTGCGTTTTCGGCAGCCCTTCCCTCGGCGGGACCGGCAGCGGTCCCGGGGGTCTGTGGGGGTAATGCTATCCGATCGCCCAGGTGGCGCAGTCCGATGCTGTTGGAGGACTTGAAGAGCACCAGGTCACCGGGCTCAAGCCCGGCCTGCAGGAGTTCGTAGGCTTCCTCGGGGGTCTCGGCGAAGACGCATTCGTCGCCCCAGGACCCCTCGTTGACCGCTGAGACATACAGGGACCGTGCCTCGCGTCCGACGACGACGAGGCGGGAGATGTTGAGCCGGACCACCTGGGTGCCCACGGCCATGTGTTCACGGATGGAGTCGGGGCCCAGTTCCAGCATTGCCCCGAGCACGGCCCAGGTCCGGCGGCCCCGGCCGAGGTCGGCGAGGGTGCGCAGCGCGGCGCGCATGGATTCCGGGTTGGCGTTGTACGCGTCGTTGATGACGGTGACGCCGTCGGGCCGTTCGGTGCGTTCCATCCGCCACCTGCTGGCGGCCGTCTGGGCGCTCAGCGAGGCCGCGATGCGTTCGCCGGGGACGCCGGCGGCGTGCGCCGCTGCCGCCGCTGCCAGCAGGTTGGCGATGTGGTGGGCGCCGATCAGCCGGGCCGCGACGTGGTGCCCGGTGCTCTCACCGGGCAGGAAAAGGTCGAATTCGGGGCTGCCGCCGGCCGTCAGCTCGAGGCCCTCGGCACGGACCAGCTCTGCTCCGACGGTGTCTGCTCCGACGGTGTTTGCTCCGACGGTGTCGGTCGGGCTGTCGCGGGCCGGCTGGGCGGTGCAGCCGAGCACAGTGGCCCGGGTGCGCGAGGCCATGGCGGCGACGCGGGCGTCGTCCAGGTTGAGGACGGCGGTGCCGGTGACCGGCAGGGCCTCGACGAGCTCGCCCTTGGCGAGGGCGATGTTGTCCACGCCGCCGAATTCACCGGCGTGGGCCGTGCCGACACCAAGGACCACGCCGATGTCGGGGCGGACCATTTCGGCGAGGTAGCTGATGTGTCCGACGCCTGTGGCGCCCATCTCGATCACGAGGTAACGGGTGTCCACCCCGGCCTTGAAGACGGTGAGCGGGACCCCGACTTCGCCGTTGTAGGAACCCTGCGGGGCAACGGTGTTGCCTTCCGCGGCCAGGATCCCGGCCAGCAGGTCCTTGGTGGTGGTCTTGCCGGCGGACCCGGTGATGCCAATCACGGTCAGCGGCTCGCCGGCGGCCGCGCGGCCGGCGCGGATCCGCCGGACGGTTTCCGCGGCCAGGGCGCCCAGCGCGAGGACCGAGTCCTGGACCACGATGGCGGGGTAGCTGCGGCCGGCGGCGTCGGCGACGTCGTGTTCGACCAGGGCCAGCACGGCGCCGCGGTCGAAGGCAGCGCCGACGAAGTCGTGGCCGTCGGCCGTCTCGCCCGGCTTGGCCACGTAGAGGGAACCCGGGGTGGCTTCCCGGGAGTCGGTGACCACGGAGCCGGGGGTTGTCCCCGGTTCGGCGGCCAGCCGGCCGTTGGTTATGTCGGCGATTTCCGCCGCGGTAAATGCAATCATCTCGGTTTAGGACTCTATCCGCTGGTCTTCGAGAACGGTGAATCCCCGAACTGTCAAGGCGGAGCGGAGCTCCACCCTGTCGTCCAGGGCGAGGTTGACGCCCTTGACTTCCTGCCAAATTTCGTGGCCCCGTCCCGCGACGAGGATGGTGTCGGCCGGGTCCGCGAGTTCCACGGCCTTCCGGATGGCGGCATCGCGGGGGAAAACCTCCATGATGCTGCAGTCCAGGCCCTCGTGCTCCTTGGCCTCGACCGCGCCCACCAGGACGTCGTCGCGGATCTCCGCGGCGTCCTCGTCGTGCGGGTCGTCGTCGCTGACAATGACGATGTCGGCGAGGCGCGCGGCGATGGCACCCATGGCGGGGCGCTTGCCCTGGTCCCGCTGCCCGGTGGCGCCAAAGACGATGATCACCCGGGACCCCGGTTCCGGAGAGCGGACGGCCTCCAGGGCGCGGGCCAGGGCATCGGGGTTGTGCGCAAAGTCGACCACCGCGGCGGGGGCGGTGGAGACGAGCTGCATACGGCCGGGGACGGCGACGGTGAAGGGGTCGCCGGTGTCGAGGGCTGCCTGGACCGCGGCGGCATCGTGGCCGCCTGCGAGCACCATGACGGTTGCCAGCGCGGCGTTGGCCACATTGAAGCTGCCGGGCAGCCCGGTGTGGACGCGCAGCTCCGTGCCGTCGCGGTGGCGGAGGGTAAAGACCGTGCCGAGTCCCCGCGGGGCCGGCCGGAGGACCGTCCAGTCCGCGGCCGCGGGCGTTCCGGTCACCCCGCCGGTGGGGTGCGTGGCCAGCGTGGTTACCGGAATGCCGGCGGCGGCGGCGAGCTTCACGCCCCAGTCGTCGTCGACCGTCACGACGGCGCTGCGGGCCCGGCCGGGGGTGAAGAGCCGGGCCTTGGTCTGGAAGTACTCCTCCATGCTGCCGTGCAGGTCGAGGTGGTCCTGGGTCAGGTTGGTGAAGCCGGCGACGTCGAATTCGACCCCGTCCACGCGGTGGAACGAGATGGCGTGCGAGGAGACCTCCATGGAGGCCGCGTCGAGGCCGCGTTCTCGCATCAGGGCCAGCAGGGCGTGGACGTCGGTGGACTCCGGCGTCGTGAGCAGGCTGGGGATCGGGTCCCCGCCGGCCAGGATCTCGATGGTGCCGATCAGTCCTGTCTTCTGCCCGAGGGCCCGCAGCAGGGCATTGATGAAGTAGGTCGTAGTGGTCTTGCCGTTGGTGCCCGTGACGCCGTAGAGGGCCGGAGCGGGCTCGTCCTGCGGCCGGCTCCGATAGATCAGGGCGGACAGGCGCCCCACGAGGCTGCGGGGTTCCTCGGCCAGCAGCACCGGCACGGCGATGTCGTGGGAGAACGCCAGCAGGCGCGCGCCGGCGTCGTCCGTCAGCACGGCGGCCGCCCCGGCCGCCACGGCCTGGGAGACGAAGTCGGCGCCGTGCCGGCTCGCGCCGGGCAGGGCCACGTAGAGGTCGCCGGGCTGGACGGTGCGGGAATTCAGGGAGATCCCGGTGACCGGGACGGAGCCGGACGCGCCGGGGACAACGACGCCGATTGCCTCGCCGATGGTGGCCAGCGGCACGGCAGCTACCGCAGTGGGCCGGAAGCCCGGGGTGGACCCCGGGTCGGACGGCGCGGCGGACGCGCCGGGGGCATTCTGGTCTGACACGTGGATCTCCGTTGGTGGTGCTGGTGGATCTGGCGCTGCGCACGGAGGATCGCTCCGGCCCGCAGGCTCAGTATTCCCGGTACAAATTGGTGGCGGACGTGCGTGGTGCTGGTTCCCGCGCGGGTGCTACTTGACGTACTGCGGCAGCCGGACGGGTTCGCCGGTGGACGGCGGGACGTTGTAAGTCCGCAGCGCCTGGCTCATCACGGACCGGAAAACCGGTCCGTTCGAGATGCCGTAGATATCGCCCTTGGGCCGTTGCAGGACCACTTCAACAATAAACCGCGGATCGTCCATCGGCGCCATCCCCACCATCGACGCCGTGAATCCGCAGAAGCCGGCGGTGCCGTCGTCGCACGGCGACTGCGAGGTGCCGGTCTTCGCCCCGACGCGGTAGCCGTCCAGGCCGGCCTCCTTGATCTGGCCCTCCGTGACGGCGCTCTCGAGGATGTCGCGCACCTGCCGGGCGGTGTCCGGGGTGACGATCTGCCGCGACGGCTGCGCCGGAGCTTTTTCCTCGGTGCCGTCCGGATTGATGTAGCTGTCGATCAGCCGCGGCTGGAGCATCACGCCGTTGTTGGCGACGCTCTGAAAGGCCCGGACGGTCTGGAGCGTGGACTGCGAGACGCCCTGGCCGAACAGGACGGTGTACTCCTGGCGGCCGTCCCACTGCTCGTGCGGGGTCAGGATGCCCGTGGCCTCGGCGGGCAGTCCGATATCCGGCGCTTCGCCGATGCCGAACTTCTTCAGCCAGTCGTAGCGCTGCTGCTTGCTGAGCCGCTCGCCGGCCATGACCGTGCCGGTGTTCATCGACCAGCCCAGGATGCCGGCCAGGGTCCGTTCCTCGGTGCCGTGCGCGAAAGAGTCGCTGAACGTCTGCCCGTCCACGGTGTACGAGGACGGGACCGTGAACTTGTCCAGCGGGAAGGACTTGCCTTCCTCGATCAGGGCGGCGGCCGTGATCATCTTTTGCACCGATCCGGGTTCGTACGCCGCGGTGACGGCACGGACGCCGCGGTCCTGGGGGTCGGTCTTGCCCGGGTCGTTGGGGTCCGGGGAGTTGGTGTCCGCCATGGCGATGATGTCGCCGGTCTTGATGTCCTGGACGATCACGACGCCCCACTCGGCGCTGAGCTTGTCGCGCTGGCTCTGGATGGCCTGCTGGGCGAAGTACTGGAGGTCCGCGTTCAGGGTGAGCTTGATGTCCTTGCCGTTGACGGCCGGGGTCAGCTGGTCGACTCCGACCGGGATGCGCAGCCCGTCCGCGCCGATTTCGAAGAGCCGCTTGCCCGCGGTTCCCCTGAGGATCCCGTCCTGGGTCTGCTCGAGGCCGGCCTGGCCGGTGTTGCCGTCCTTCAGGAAGCCAACGATCCCGCCGGCCACCGAGCCGTTGGGGTACACCCGCTTGCTGGTGCCTTCGGTGACGATGCCGGGGATCTGGAGCTTGGCGATGCGGTCCTCGACGTCCGGCTTCAGGTCCTTGGCCACGATGTAGTAGCGCTGCTCCCCCGTCAGTGCGTCCTTGAGCGTGTCCTTGGCCATACCGAGCACGGCTGCGAGTTCGTTGATGCCCTGGTCCCGGGAGACCTTGACAAGCTCTTCCTTGCCGTCCACCGGCTCCAGCCGACGGAACTCCTCGGTCTTGGTGTTGACGGTCTGGTCGACAACGAGGTTGTAGCGGATCACACTGCTGGCCAGGACGGTGCCGTTGGTATCCAGGATGCTGCCGCGCTCGGCGGGCAGTTCGATGGGGGTGAGCCTGTTCTGCAGGGCGGCCTCGGCCATGCCGCCGACGTCGAGGCCCTGGACCAGGAAGAGTTTTCCGCCGACGACGAGCAGGAGGGTCAGCATGACGCCGAGGCCCAGCCGCAGCCGCCGCGTCGCGCTCGGCGCTTTCGCCTTGCGTGCCTTGCCGGTGTTCTGCGCCACGATGTTTCCTTGCTGGTTGCCTGGCTGGTGGTCCGTCCTGCGTTACTCTCCCGGGACCTTCTGCGCGGGGGCGGGAACGGAGCCTCCGTGGAGTTCGACTGCCGGTTTTGCCGGCGTGACCGGCGCGGCCTCGGCCGCCGGTACGGCGGCAGCCGGGGCGGCGGCGGCCGGGGCCGGGGCCGCCGCGGGTTTGCGGTTCGCGAGCGGCTCCTTCACAGTGGCCGGCGGGACGACGCTGAGTTGTCCGGCCACGGCCGGGGCGGCAATGACGGCGCCGGGGGCGTCGCCCTTTACCGCGGGCTTGGCCTTGCCCGTGACGGTCAGTGTGGAGAGGTCGATCTGACCTTTGGCGGTGGAAGCCACCATGCCCAGCTCGGTGGCCTTGGCGGCCAGGTTCTGCGGGGCGTCAAAGTTCTGCACCTGCTGCGTGAGGTCCTGGTTCTGTTTCGTCAGCGTGGACTGCACGCTCCGCAGCTGCACGAGCTGGTACTGCGCGGTGGACACGGAGATGTTGAGGACCAGTACCGCCATCAGGGCCACGGCCAGGAGTCCAAAGCAGAGCACGACGAACGGGGCACGGCGCTTCTGCGGGGTTGACCGGACCAGGGAGAGCGGGGTGCGCCCTTTCCGGGAGGGCCCGGTGCCGGGAGTGATCCCGGGAAGGGCGCGGGCGGTCGCGCCTGCGGCAACGGGGAATCTGTTGACAGCGGCGGTGCTCATGCGGCCCTCCTGGCTTTGATGCGTTCCACGGCGCGGAGTCTGGCGGACGCGGCCCGTGGATTTTCGGCGATTTCGGCGGCGGTGGGCACTTCGGTGCCCTTCGTCAGGGTTTTCAGCTCGGCCTTGTGCTCTTCGAGTTCCACGGGGAAGCCGAGCGGCGCGGAGGACTTGGATCCTGCCTGGAAGAAGCCCTTGACGATCTTGTCTTCCAGCGAGTGGTACGACATCACGACCACGCGTCCGCCGACGGCGATGGCGCTGATGGCCGCGGGGATGGCGCGTTCCAGGACATCGAGTTCTTCGTTGACCTCGATCCGGAGTGCCTGGAAGGTGCGCTTTGCCGGATGTCCGCCCGTTTTAGCGGCGCCGGAGGGGACAACATCGCGGATCTGCTCGACGAGCTCCCCCGTTGTCGTGAACGGCTTCCCGGCGCGGGCGGTGACGATCCGGTTGGCGATGCGGCCGGCGAACTTCTCCTCGCCCCATTTCCGGATGATCCGGACCAGGTCCTCTTCGCTGTAGTTGTTGACGACGTCAGCGGCGGTCTGGCCGCGGCTCGTGTCCATGCGCATGTCCAGCGGGGCGTCGAAGGAGTACGCGAAGCCGCGTTCGCGTTCGTCCAGCTGGAGCGAGGAGACGCCGAGGTCCATCAGGACCCCGTGGACTTCCGCGAAGCCGAGGTCCGCAAGGATGTCGGGGATTTCGTCGTACACGGCGTGCACGAGGTCAATCCGGCCGGCGAAAGGCTGGAGGCGCTCCCCCGCGAGGGCCAGGGCTTCCTCGTCGCGGTCGATGCCGATCAGGTGCAGGTCCGAAAAGCGCTGCAGCATGGCCTCGGCGTGGCCGCCCATGCCCAGGGTGGCGTCGATGACCACGGGGGTCTCGCCCCGGCTGCGCGCCGCCTCGAACCCTGGTGCCAACAAATTGATGCACCGGTCCTTGAGGACCGGTACATGGCGTTCGGACGTGGGCTTCGACTGGTCAGGGTCCGTCATGCCTGCGTCCTTTCGTTGGTCCGGTTGGTTCCTGGAGTGCGGTGCTGGTGCGCCTGCCGCTTCTTAATCCAGATCCCCATCCGTCCCTACCCCGCGTCTGCCTGGCTCCGGGGAAGTGAGCCAGGAAAACAACCGGATGGGCGGCTGGAGATCTCGGTCAAGAATCGTGCAGTGCTGCCTGGTTCCTGTGGGGCTTCAGAGAATCCCCGGTATTGCGTCGTCGGTCTCCGAGAAGGCCGTTTCCTTTTCGGCGAGGTACTCGTTCCAGGCCTGGGCGTCCCAGATCTCAGCGCGGGTCCCTGCACCGATAACGGCGAGTTCCCTGCCGAGCCCTGCGTATTCCCGGAGCGCCGGCGGAATCGTCACGCGCCCCTGCTTGTCAGGTACCTCGTCGGAGGCTCCAGAGAGGAAAACACGGATGTAGTCACGAGCCTGCTTGCTGGAGATTGGGGCCTCCCGCATTTGCTCGTGAACCCGGCCGAATTCCGCCTCACTGAAGACGTAGATGCAGCGTTCCTGGCCCCTTGTGAGAACCAGTCCCCCGGCAAGCTCCTCGCGGAACTTGGCGGGAAGGATGATGCGACCTTTTTCGTCCAGACGCGGCGAATGTGTGCCGAGAAACACGGCCCACCGCCTGTCTGTTCGTAGGAAGCCAACGTCCCCCGTGCTGCCACTACCCTCTTACGTCCTCCACATTACTCCACATCCCTCCCCAGTCAACGACACGCCGAGCGAATCGGCGTCAATTTGTGGGCCGATGGCCTCCTTGTTCCCAGTAATAGCCGGGAACCGGGGCCGGTGGGGCGCAGTGGAGGGAATCTGCGGGCCACGGCACGGTACCGGGCGCGCATCGCCGCTCTTGGCCCGCCCGGGTATGGCTTTCCCTGGTTAACGACAAAAAGACCCGCCGGAGCGGGTCTTCTATGCCACCTGGGTGTTCCCTGTGGTGGAAAGTGGAGGTCGGACTGGAGGTTCGGTGAACCGGCCGGGGTTTAGGGTTCCCCGCGGTGCCTCTCGTCCCAGCGTTCCTCAAGATTGCTCATGAACGAACTCCTGGGCTTCCCGGACTTCCGGGCCGTACCGGAGGCCTTGGCCCTGCCGGCAGCAGCACCGCGCATGGTGGCGTAGTAGACCCCGGCCCCCATGACCACAAAACCGAGGACTCCGACGAAAATATTTTGGATCGTCACGCCAAAGAGCAGCAGCACGACGCCGGCCAGGGTGGCCAGGACGCCGATCACCAAATGGCGGGTTGACCACGAACGTCCCGCGTCCGAGCCCATCGAGCTGGCGAACTTGGGGTCGTCCTCATGCAGCTGCTTCTCAAGTTGCTCCAGCAACTTCTGTTCGTGCTCCGAGAGCGGCATCACGACCTCCTTAAATCGGCCGACGTCCAGACTGACGCGGCCAGTGTCCCTAAACCCACAACGTGCGGGATCCCCGCGTGGTTCCCAATCGCCGCCGTTGGTCGAATGGGTTTCTCCACGACCCCTTCCGGGGTGTTCAGCTGGTCCTGCATTAGTCCGAACGCTCGTTCCAGTCGTTCCAAACTTACGTATAAATAAGGATAGTTTGTTGCGCCCTGTTCTGAAAGATGCCGAACGTCCCCTTGACTTCAGGAAGTGCGTGTTTGACAACCTTGGATTAGCCTGAGTTGCTCCCGGGGTCAAGGAGCCTGGCCGGCAACACGGACTTTGAGCCGAACTTCCGGGTCACCTGGTCCAGGACCTGCTCCGCGGCGCGCCAGTTGTCGTCCCGGCGGTCAAGGCTGAGTTGCAGGGGCGCCTGTGCGGCCTCTTCGAGCTGTTCGGCGCGGATGCCCACGAGCCGCACGGTCATGGGGCGGTCGCCGACCGACTCAAGGAGCTGGACGGCGACGGCGTACAGCAGTTGGGCGCTGTCGATCGGTGTGCTGACAGTGCGGCTGCGGGTGATCGTGGAGAAGTCCGCGTAGCGCAGCTTGAGGGCCACGGTACGGGCGTGCATGCCGGCACCGCGGAGCCGCTCCGCCGTGCGGTGCGACAGGCGCAGCAATTCCCGGTGCAGCAGGGCCTCGTCGGCAGTGTCCACCGCGAAGGTCTCTTCCGCGCCAATGCTCTTTTCGAGCCGGACGGGGGTCACCGGGCGGGGGTCAATTCCCCACGACAACCGGTAAACATGTTCCCCGGAAGCGCCGAGCACCTTCCTCAGGGACGGGAGCGGGGACGCCGCGACGTCGGCGACGGTCCGGATGCCCATCCGGGACAGGACCTCCACCGTTTTGGCGCCGACGCCCCAGAGGGCACTGACCGGAAGGCTGTGCAGGTACGGGACGGTCTCCTCAGGACCGATGAGCAGCAGCCCGTTCGGTTTGCACCGGGTGGAGGCAATCTTCGCCACGAACTTGCTGGCGGCTATTCCCACAGACGCGGTGATGCCCAGTTCACTGCGGACCCGGGTGCGGATGAGTTCGCCGATCCCGCGGGGCGGGCCCAGCCGGCGGATCGCTCCCCCGACGTCGAGGAAGGCCTCGTCCACGCTGAGCGGCTCCACCAGTTCGGTGATGGATCCGAAAATCTCCATAATCTGGCCGGACACCTCGTAGTACAGCTTGTGCCGGGGCTCGATGACAACGGCAGAGGGACACATCCGCATGGCCACCACCATCGGCATGGCGGATTTGACGCCGAATTTCCGGGCTTCGTAGGAGGCAGAGAGCACGACGGACCGGTCGGCGGGGTAGCCCACGATGACGGGCCTGCCCACAAGCGCCGGACGGCTCCGCAATTCCACGGACACGAAGAACGCGTCCATGTCCACGTGCATGATGCTGCTCCGCCGGAGCTCCCGCATTTGCGCTTCGCTGGGCCGCCTGGCTGCGCCCTGGGGAGACTGCTCCCGCTGCTGTTTATCCTCGTCCGGCCCCACAACTTCAATCCTATGCCCCGGGACTGACTAAACTGGAGGCTGAATCCGGCGTCAACACCAGGAGGAAAGTC
The DNA here is from genome assembly GCF_055412865.1 of Pseudarthrobacter ribosi. Taxonomy (NCBI): domain Bacteria; kingdom Bacillati; phylum Actinomycetota; class Actinomycetes; order Micrococcales; family Micrococcaceae; genus Pseudarthrobacter; species Pseudarthrobacter ribosi. The sequence goes on from NZ_JBVAYZ010000020.1 coordinate 34,242, forward strand.
CCTGTGAAGGTATTTGGACAGCGCAAGCGTGCCGCGGCAGCCGCAGTGGCGGCGGGCACGCTGATGGCCCTGGCGGCCTGCACCCCCGCCGACCCCGGGGCCGCCGCCTCGGGTTCCTCGTCGTCGTCGGCCGCGCCGTCCGAGGCCCAGCCCACCACAACGGCGCCGGCCAGCCCTTCCGCTGAACCCGGAACCTCGGCCACCGTCGGTGCGATGGTTCCCGGGTTCCCGGAGACCCTCCTGCCGGTGATGCCCGGAGCGAAGGTCGTCTCCAGCAGCTTTGACAAGACCACGGAGCCCGCCACGGTCGCTCTCGTCGGCAGCATTTCCGCGCCGGCAGCCGAGGTGCTTGCCTTTTATACGAAGGAACTGGAAGGCCAGGGCTTCAAGGCCGTTCCGGGGGAAACTGTCGGGGCGGTACCGTCCAAGGACTTCCTCCGCGGTGACACCGAAACCGTCAACATTTCGGTGCTGGAAACCGCCGGCGTCTCCACCTTCACCATCGGTGCGAACGTCGCCGCCGAGTCCGTCAAGTGACCCTCGCGGAGCAGCTGCGTCTGGAACAAGCCGCCTATGTCGCCGCAGTCGCCGGGAAACTCACCGATTTCCTGGCCACCCGCCAGGCGGTGATGTCCTCGATCTCCCCGGACATCGATCCGCTCATGGGTTCCATTTCGAACCTCGTCACCGGCGGCAAACGCCTCCGGGCGCTCATGTGCTACTGGGGCTGGCGTGGCGCCGGCGGCGGAGCGGGCGCCAACGAGGTCGTGACGGCAGGCTCAGCGCTGGAGCTGTTCCAGGCGGCCGCCCTGATCCACGACGACATCATCGACCGCTCTGACACCCGCAGGGGCGGCCCCAGCGTGCACCGGCGCTTCAGCGAACTGCACGAGACGCAGGGCTGGGCACTGGACAGTGAACGGTTCGGACACGCCGCCGCCATCCTGACCGGCGACCTGTGCCTGTCATTCAGCGAGGAATCCTTTACCGAGATCGGGCAGAGCGCAGCCTCCGGGAGCCGGGCGCGGCTGATCTTCAACCTGATGCGCGCCGAGGTCATGGCGGGCCAGTACCTCGACATCCTCGAGGAGGTCGCCGGGCCCCGGCGGGACCGGGCCGGAGCCGTCAGCCGCGCCCAGTCCATCATTCGCTTCAAATCGGCCAAATACTCCACCGAGCATCCGCTGGCCCTGGGCGGTGCCTTGGCCGGCGCCCGCGACGAGCTGCTGCGCGGCTACTCGGCGTTCGCCCTTCCGTTGGGCGAGGCCTTCCAGCTCCGCGACGACGTCCTGGGCGTCTTCGGCGATCCGGTCAGCACCGGAAAACCTGCAGGCGACGATCTGCGTGAAGGCAAGCGGACCGTACTGATCGCCTTTGCCCTGGACCTGGCCAGCGCTGCCGAGTCCGCGTTCATCGACGCGAAGCTGGGCAGCCCCGGGCTGGGCGACGCCGACGTGGACGAAATCCGCCGCATCATCGCGGACTGCGGCGCACTCCAGGCCACGGAAGTGCTGATCGAGGAATTTGGCCGGGCGGCTTTCGCTGCCCTGGATCTCCTACCGCTGGAGGAACTGCCCAAGACCGCGCTGCGGAAGCTGGCCGAGGCCACGGTCAGCCGCGCGGCCTGAGCCCCAGCCCTGCCGGCACATGACGCCGGTGGCAGCAACTGCGGCGTTAACTAATGCAGGCCCTGCACCCCATATATGGGGTGCAGGGCCTGCATTAGTTAAGGACGGGAGCGTTCTTCGGTTACCAGGCCAGGGACTGCGCCCGGCGCCGGATTTCCGTTTTGCGCCCCTCGCGAAGGGCGTCGATCGGACGGCCGCGCAGGGATTCATCCGGCGTAAACAACCAGGTAATGAGTTCCTCATCGGAATAGCCGGCGTCCGCGAGGACCACAATCGTTCCCTTGAGGCTTTCCACGGCGTGGCCGTCCTGGATGAAGTCCGCAGGAACGCAACGGATCCGGCGTTCACCGACCCTCAGTGCCGCCAGCGCGCGTTCGTCAAGGAGGGCATGAACCTTTGTAATCGAAACGTTCAGAAGCTGTGCGACATCGGGCAGGGGCAGCCATTCGCCCACAAGGCTTTCTACATTACTCACGGATCAAGATTGCCATGCCGGCAGGCTCTGCGCCTAGTCGACGCCCACCGATTAAATGCCGGCTGCCCCGGACGCGGCTTCCGTCCGCGCCGCGGCCCGCGGACCGACACTCCGCAAACACTTGTTTGCGGAATGTCAAACAGTTCTTGTGCTAATTCCCAAATCGTGAGAGATTCACATGGATCACATTTGTCACAGCTATAACTTGAGTCACACTGGTAACACCAGTATTGCCGGCCAGACCCGCAGCGTTCGCCGCTGAGAAGAGGACTTTTCCCATGACGACGTCACGTTCGCCAAAGCCCGCCACGCGGCCCAGCCTGCCGATGATTGCGGCCACGACGGCTGCCCTCCCCGCCGTCGTCCTGTCGTCCCTGGCGCTCGCCCAGCCGGCTGCGGCCGAATCCCGCACGCGCGCCATCCCGGCCACCCTCGCCGCGGCCATGCAGGCACAGGCCCAGGGACAGACCGCCCGCTCGCTGGGTACGGCGTTGATCCCCGCCAATTCGGTCCCGGCGGCCGTGCCGTCCGCCTTCCGGCCGGCCCAGGTTTCCGCCCCCGAGGAATACACGATCGCCCGGGGTGACACGATCAGCGGAATCGCCGGCAAATTTGACCTGGACACTTACGCCATCCTGGAATTGAACGGGCTGCAGGCGAACACCCTCATCTACCCCGGCCAGAAGATCAAACTCGGCGGCCCGGCCACGGCGCCGGAGCCGGCGGCTCCCGCCGCTCCCGCTGCCGCCACCGGCGGCAGCGTTTATACGGTGAAGTCGGGCGACACCCTCGGCGCCATCGCAGCCCGCCACGGCGTCAAGCTCTCCGAGGTCTTCGGCTGGAACGGACTCAACCTCGGCTCCGTCATCTACCCCGGCCAGCAGATCAAGATCGGCGGCGGCGCTGCCGCACCGGCCCCGGCAGCCCCCGCCCCGGTGGCGCCGGCCGCGACTGCCCCGGTGGCGCCGGCCTCCGCCTCGGGTTCCTACACCATCAAGTCCGGCGACACCCTCTCCGGCATCGCCGCCCGGAACGGCGTCAAGCTCGCCGACATCCTGTCCGCCAACCGCCTGACAATGTCCAGCATCATCTACCCCGGCCAGAAGCTGGCGCTGTCGGGCGCGTCCATCGCACCGGCCGCCACTCCGCCCGCTGCCACGGTCACCCCGCTCGTCCCGAGCACCTTCCTCGGCTACACATATCCGGACGCCGTCGTCAGCTCCGCCAACCAGAACAAGGCCCTGCTGAACGCCTCGCCGGTGCCCAGCCGCGAGCAGATGAAGACCATCGTCGCGGACACCGCCCGCCGCATGGGGGTCGACCCGTCACTTGCCCTGGCCTTCGCGTTCCAGGAATCCGGCTTCGACCACCGCGCGGTCTCCCCGGCCAACGCGATCGGAACCATGCAGGTGATCCCCTCCTCGGGCGAGTGGGCTTCGGACCTCGTCGGCCGCCAGCTGAACCTGCTGGACCCGTACGACAACGTCACGGCCGGCGTCGCCATCATCCGCCAGCTGAGCCGCACCAGCCCGGACCCGGACAGCGCCATCGCCGGTTACTACCAGGGCCAGTACTCGGTCAGCAAGTACGGCATGTACGAGGACACCAAGCGCTACGTGGAGTCCATCAAGGCACACCAGAAGAACTTCGGCTAAGAGTCCAGGGCAACCCGGGCCGCGGCGCCAACCGCCCCGGCCCCGGCCAAGCCACGGCTGATAACGATACGGGCCCGGATCGCATGTTGATTCGGGCCCGTTTCCGTGCAGCGATTAGGATCGTATAGTGCAGGATTACTCGTCGGACCCTCTCGTTGGCACCCTGGTGGATGGCCGCTACCTGATTCAGTCCAGGCTCGCCAGCGGCGGCATGTCCACTGTGTATGTGGCCACCGACCGCCGGCTGGAGCGGGACGTGGCGCTGAAGGTGCTGCACCCCCACATGACCGGCGACCCGCAGTTCCTCGACCGGCTCGGCCGGGAAGCGAAGGCCGCCGCCCGCCTGTCGCACCCGCACGTCGTGGGGGTGCTGGACCAGGGCGAGGATGACCGGGTGGCCTACCTGGTGATGGAGTACGTCAAGGGCCACACCCTGCGCGACGTGCTCAAGGAAAAAGGCGCACTTCCGCCGCGCCTGGCCCTGGCACTGATCGACCCCGTCGTCGATGGCCTGGGCGCGGCCCACGAAACCGGCCTCATCCACCGGGATATCAAACCGGAGAACGTGCTGATCGCCGACGACGGGCGGATCAAGCTCGGCGACTTCGGCCTGGCCCGCGCCATTTCGACGTCGACCAGTACCGGCGCGCTGATCGGCACCGTGGCGTATCTCTCCCCCGAGCTCGTGCTGGGCCGGCAGGCCGATGCGCGCAGTGACATCTACTCGGTCGGGATCATGCTCTATGAGATGATCACCGGCCGCCAGCCGTTCGACGGTGAGGTTCCCATCCAGGTCGCCTACCAGCACGTCAACTCGTCCGTCGGCGCCCCCTCCGGGCTGGTGCCCGGTCTCGCCGCCGAAATCGACGAGCTCGTGCAGTGGTGCACGGCCAACGACCCCGACAAACGCCCCGTCGACGGGTACGCCCTGCTCTCCGAACTCCGCCACATCCGGAGGAACCTCAGCGACGCCGAACTCGACCTGCAGCCCCCTGCGGCGCGTCCGGCCCTGCCGGCCGTGCCGCCTCCCCCGGTTCCGCCGGCCCGGCGCCCGGGGGGCCCGCCGGAGCCGCGCGAGGGCAACGGCGCCACCGAAGTCATCGGCGGACGGCAGCAGCCCACGGAGTTCATCGCCCGCGGCAGCAACCCGACCACGGTGATGTCCGCGGCCCCGCGGCACCCCGGCTACGGCCCGCTGTCCGCCCCCGACGACGTGCCCTACCCGGACAACTACGGCGACACCAACGATTCGGCAGTTCCTGCCAGCAAGCGGGCGCTGCGCAAACACGACCGAGACGAGGAGAAGGCGCGGCAGCGTGCCGCGGCCACGCCCGTCCGGAGCCTGCGCGAGGGGAACCCCCGGCGCCGGGGCCTGCTCTGGGTCCTGGTCCTGGTCACCGCGGCGCTGCTGGCCGGCGGGGCCGGCTGGTTCTTCGGCATGGGGCCTGGCTCCCCCGGCACGATTCCGGAGCTCGGGAACAAGACGGTGGCGGAGGCCCAGCAGCTGCTCCGAACCGCGGGCTTCCAGTCCACCACCCAGGACGTGTTCCACGACGACGTCGCCCCCGGGCTGGTGGTCGGTTCTGTTCCCGCCGCCGGGGAAGTCATCCGGAAGTTCCAGCCGGTGTCCCTCGCGGTCTCCAAGGGCCCCGAGCTGTTCCCCCTGCCGGAGCTGGTCGGGAAGTCCCTCGACGAGGCCAAGACCGCCCTCAACGGCGCGGGCATGGCCCTCGGACCGATCACTGAAACCTTTGACGAATCCGAGCCCGCCGGCACCGTCCTGGCGCAGGCACCGCGCAGCGGCAATCCGGTCCGGCACGGCACCCCGGTGGACCTCACCGTGTCCAAGGGCCCCCAGCCCCTTCCGGTGCCGGACGTGCGGGGCCAGGAGCAGGGGGACGCGGTCAAAGCCATCGAAGACGCCGGACTGAAGGCCGTGATCTCGCCGGAAACCGTCTTTGACCGGACCGTACCCAAAGGCTCCGTGGTGGCGCAGGATCCGGCCTCCGGCAACCTCACCCGGGGCGGCGCGGTGACCCTGACCGTTTCCAAGGGCCCCAGGCTCGTTGACGTTCCGAGCTTCGTCGGCAAGCAGGTCGACGAGGCCCGCAAGGCACTCGAGGAGCTGGGGTTTGAAGTCCAGGTGGAGGATATCCTGGGCGGGTTCTTCGGCACGGTCCGTTACCAGGACCCCGTGAACAAGCAGGTTCCGGAAGGCTCCGTGATCACCCTGACCGTGGTCTGACCGGGTCGGCCTAGCGTTATACAGGCTCCGCGTTAAAAAGGCTCCGCCCGGCTGAAACCAGCCGGGCGGAGCTTTCTGGTGCCTGGACCGTTGCTTAGCGCTTGGCCAGGGCCCCGGCCACCAGGAAGGCCATCTCAAGGGACTGCATGTGGTTCAGGCGCGGATCGCAGACCGATTCGTAGCGGTCCAGGAAGGACTCCTGGTCCACCGGATCGGCCCCGCCGAGGCACTCGGCCACGTCGTCGCCGGTCATTTCGACGTGCAGCCCGCCGGGGACCGTGCCGAGCGAGTGGTGGACCTCGAAGAAGCCGCGCACCTCATCAATGACGTCGTCGAAGTTCCGGGTCTTGTAGCCGTTCGGCGAGGTGACCGTGTTGCCGTGCATCGGGTCGGTGACCCAGAGGACCTGGGCGCCGGACGCGGTGACCCGCTCCACGATCGGGGGCAGCTTCTCGCGGATGTTGCCGGCGCCCATCCGGGTGATGAAGGTCAGGCGGCCGGGTTCGCGGTCCGGGTCCAGCTTGTCGATCAGGCGCAGCGCGTCGTCGCCGCTGGTGCCCGGCCCCAGCTTCACACCGATCGGGTTGCGGACCCGCGAGAGGAAGTCGACGTGGGCGTGGTCCAGTTCGCGCGTGCGCTCACCGATCCAGAGGAAGTGGGCGGAGGTGTCGTACGGGAAGCCCGTGCGGGAGTCGATGCGGGTCAGGGCGCGCTCGTAGTCGAGCAGCAGCGCTTCATGGCTGGCGTAGAACTCCACGCGCTTGAGGGCCTCGAAGTCCGCGCCGCAGGACGACATGAACTTGATGGCACGGTCGATATCCCGCGCCAGCGACTCATAGCGTGCGTGGGCGGGGTTTTCGGTGAAGCCCTTGTTCCACTGGTGCACCAGCCGGAGGTCCGCGAAGCCGCCCTGGGTGAACGCACGGATCAGGTTCAGGGTGGAGGCGGACGTGTGGTACGCCTTCAGCATCCGGCTGGCGTCGTGGGCCCGGGATTCCGGCGTGAAGTCGTAGCCGTTGACGATGTCACCGCGGTAGGCCGGCAGCGTGACGCCCTCACGGGTCTCATCGTTGGAGGAGCGCGGCTTGGCGAACTGCCCGGCCATCCGGCCCATTTTGATGACCGGCATGGCGGCACCGTAGGTGAGGACCACCGCCATCTGCAGGATGGTGCGGACGCGGGCGCTGATCTTGTCCGCCGTGGCGGCTTCGAACGTTTCCGCGCAGTCGCCGCCCTGGAGCAGGAACGCCTTGCCCTGCGCCGCCGCGGCGAGGCGTTCGCGCAGGATGTCCACTTCGCCGGCGAACACGAGCGGCGGAAGCACGGAGAGTTCCTTGACGGAGGCTTCGAAGACGGCCTTGTCCGACCAGCTCGGCTGTTGGGAGGCCGGCAGCTCCCGCCAGCGGTCCAGGCCGGGATAGTTGGCGGCACCGCTCTGGGCGGTGCTGGTCAGCGCAGAGCCCGCCACGGGCGAGCCGCTCAGGGAACTGGTCAGGGGGGAGGCCGAAGGCGCAGATAGCTCAGTCACCCTCTAAGGATAGTTGCCTCCGTGGCGATCGTCGGACCCGGGCCGTCATTGATTGCTTGCGGCCCGTCACACGCTCCGGTCACACACTCTCCGGGGCGGCCGGTCCGGTGCCGGCGGCGTCGTCCCCGGGCACTTCGGTGGCTTTCCCGGCCAGCCGGAGCTTGACGACGGCGGCGTACTCGTCAACGTATTCCTGGCCGGAGAGCCGCATGAGTTCGTACATGATCTCATCGGTCACGGACCGCTGGATCAGCCGGTCGTCCTCCATGCCGTAGTACCGGCTGAAGTCCAGCGGCTCGCCAAAGATCATCCCGATGCGCCGGATGTTGGGCATCCGTTTGCCGATCGGCTGGACCTTGTCCGTGCCGATCATCGCGACCGGGATCACCGGGACGCGGGCCTGCAGGGCCAGCCGCGCCACCCCCACTTTGCCGCGGTACAGCCGGGAGTCCGGGCTGCGGGTGCCCTCCGGGTAGATGCCCAGCAGCGAGCCGTTCTTCAGCACGTCCATGCCGGCATTCAGCGAGAGCGCAGACGCCGCACCGCCGGAACGGTCCATCGGCAGCTGGTTGGTGAGCCGGAAGAAGGTGGCCGTCAGCCTGCCCTTGATCCCCTTGCCCGTGAAGTACTCCGATTTGGCGAGGAACACGACGGGGCGGGGCACCGTCAGCGGCATGAAGATGGAGTCGGAAAAGGAGAGATGGTTGGAAGCCAGAATGGCTGCGCCCTCGGCGGGGACGTTGTCCAGGCCCTTGACCCACGGCCTGAAAAGCGTCTTCAGAACGGGTCCGAGAACGAACGTTTTCATGAACCAATAAAACACGTGGTGAACCTCTCCGGAAGGCGTCTGGCCGGCCCTCCATCGGACCCGGCCAGCACTTCAATGACACCCTACTCTAGTGAGTTTTGTCCGGAACAGTGACACGATGGGCACATGACCGGAAGCAGCACTCCCCTGGCGCCCGCAGCGTTCAGTTATCCCGGCCACGGCGCCAACGCGGGCATCGGCGTGGCCATCTGCCACGGCTTCACCGGCAGCCCCCTGAGCGTCCTTCCCTGGGCCGAGCACCTGGCCCGGCAGGGCTTCGCGGTGTCCGTCCCGCTGCTGCCGGGACACGGCACGGACTGGCGCGACCTGGCCCGGCACGGCTGGCAGGACTGGTACCGGGCCTTCGAGGCCGCCTATCTGGAACTCTCCGCCCGGACCGGGCAGTGCTACGTGGCAGGGCTGTCCATGGGCGGAACCATTGCCCTGCGCACGGCGGCACGCCACGACGTCGCCGGGGTTGCCGTCGTCAATCCGGCATTGAGCTTCTACGACCGCAGGGTGCGCTACATCGGCCTGCTCAAGCACATCCAGCGCACCACCGTCCCGGTCCAGGAACCGAACCCGACGCACGTCACCACCGAGGACGGCGACTACACCCTCACACCGCTGGAAGCCGTCCACCAGCTGAGCAGGCTCTTCAAGGCGGCGCGGCGCGAACTGCCCGCCGTCGCCGCCCCGGCGCTCGTGTTCAAGTCCGCCACCGACATCGTGGTCCCGCCCTCCTCGATCGAGCTGCTGCGGAAGGGACTGGGGTCGCGGGAGCTGGAAGTGGTCAGTCTGCCGGCCAGCGGGCATGTGGCCACGCTCGACGTCGACGCCCCGCTGATCTTCGAGCAGTCCGTCCGGTTCTTCCTGCACCATGCAGCCGCCGCGCCGCCGTCCGCGGCGGTGCCGGACCAGCCCGCCACCAGCACCCCGGAGACCCCATGACCATCCCCTTGGACCACACACCGTTCAGCAGCCCGTTCACCGGGACGGGGACCCGCACCGGCGTCGTCGTGTCGCATGGTTTCACCGGCAGCCCGCACGGCGTCCGGGACTGGGCCAGGTCGCTGGCCGACGCCGGCTACGCCGTGCGGGTGCCACTGCTGCCCGGGCATGGCACCAACTGGCAGGAACTGGCCCGGACCCGCTGGCAGGACTGGCACGCGGCGCTGGACGCCGCCTACCTTGAGCTCGCCGGGGACTGTGAGCAGGTCGTCGTGGCCGGACTGTCCATGGGCGGGGCGCTGGCGCTGCGGATTGCGGCCACGCGCCCGGTCGCGGGGGCCGTGCTGGTGAACCCCGGCCTGGTCATTGACGATCCCCGGGCACCGCTGGCGGGCATCCTGAAATTCGTGCTCAAGAGCACCCCGGCGATCGCCAACGACATCCTCAAAGAGGGCATCGACGAGGGGGCCTACCCCCGGACACCCGTTGCCGCGGCGCACGAACTGAACAGGATGTTCAAGGACACCGTGCGGCTGCTCCCCCGGATCACCGCCCCCGTGCGGGTGTACCGTTCGGCGGTGGACCATGTGGTCTCCGACTCGAGCATGGTGGCCCTGCGCCGGGGACTGACGCACGCGCCGCTGGAAGTGATCCGGCTGGAAAACAGCTACCACGTGGCTACGATGGACAACGACGCGCCCGAGATCTTCCGCGGCACGGCCGAATTTATCCGGTCGCTGGGTGCGGGAGGCGGCCCGGACGCCGCCCACGCTAGCCAAAAGGACACGGCAGATGACTAGACCGGACCCCAACTCCGCGGATTCCAGCGCCAACCAGGACGACGCCGTCTGGCTTGACCTGGTCGCGAGGCTGGAAGGCAGGGACACGGCTGCGGCCGCCGGCCCCGTGACCCCGGAAGGCCCGGAAGGCCCGGAAGGCCCGGAAGCCCGGGACAGCCTTGAAGGCCCGGATGTCCCGGAAGGCAACGGCGCGGCGGACGGCGCGGAGCGCCCGGAGGTGCCGGACGCACCCGGCGCGGACGATGCGCCCGCCGCGCCCCCCGCCGGCTCCGGCCCGCGGCCCTTCAGCGACTTCGACCCGCTGGGGCTTTCCGTCGGGGTGCCGATTGAGCTTTCCGCCGAGGAGCGGCAGGCACAGCGCCACGCGGACGGGGGCCCCCCGGCCGGCGCCGCTGCCGATCGCCCCGGGACTGCCCCCGGGCCGCGGGACTACGAGGGCACGGAGGAGGACCCGCTGGGCCCGGGCGAGTTCGTACCGGAGGAACCGCCCAGCCTCGCCGGAACCGACCCGCTGACGATGCTGGCCTGGCTGGGGGCCGTCGGCGGCCCCGTGGCGCTCCTGATCTCCGCGATGTTCTGGCGCTCCGCCCCGCTGATGGCCATCCTGGGAATGGTGGCCGCCTTCGCGGCGTCGGTGGTCTTCCTGATCATGAAGCTGCCGGGCGAAAAGGACGAACACGACGACGGCGCCCGCATCTAACTGACCCGGTCCGGCCGGTCCGGCCGATCGGGCGGCCGTGCGCCTCCGGCCGCACCCGGGCCGGGGCGCGGGCCGGCCCGGTTCCGGCTAGCTGTGCATGCGGCTGCTGACCCGGGACAGGTCCGCCGCACCGATCAGGCCCGCATTCGGGCCCAGGGCCGCGAGCTCGATGTCCGCCGCAGGCCGGAACCCGCGGCCGGTCAGGTTCCGGGCAAAGGCCTTCCGGGCCGGGCCGACCAGCAGTTCGCCGGCATCGCAGAGTCCGCCGCCAATCACGAACTTGCCCGGATCCAGCGCGGCGGCGAGGTTGGCCAGGCCCAAACCGAGCCACTCTCCGACATCCTCCAGCAGCTCCCGGGAGGTCGGGTCACCGGCCTTGGCCAGTTCTGTGACAATCACTCCGGTGATGTGCTCCGCGTGGCCGTCGACCGCTTTGAGCAGCTCCTGGGCCACGGGGGAATTGGCGGCGGCGAGTTCCCGGGCTTCCCGGCCGAGTGCGTTGCCGGAAGCGTACTGTTCCCAGCAGCCCCGGTTGCCGCACTCACAGCGGTGCCCGCCGGGCATGATGATCTGGTGGCCGAACTCCCCGGCCACGCCGAAGCGCCCGCGTTCCAGCCGGCCGTCCATCACCATGGCACCGCCGATCCCGGTGCCGAGGGTAATGCAGACCAGGCGGTTGTGGCCCTGCCCGGCCCCGAAGCGCCACTCCGCCCAGCCGGCCGCATCGGCGTCGTTGGTCAACAGCACGGGCCGGCGGAGCAGCCGCTGCAGGTTGTCCCGGAGAGGCTCGTTGCGCCACGCCAGATGGGGGCTGAACAGCACGGTCCCGCCGTCGAGGTCCATCCAGCCGGCCGCACCGATCCCGACCGACCAGATCCGATGGCCTTGGCCCAACTCCTCCACCAGCTCGACAATCACCTGTTCGACCGCACGGGGGTCGTTGCCGGGAGTGGACCGCTTGGCCTGGGCGAGGATCCTGCCCTCCGCGTCGACCACACCGGCGGCCACCTTGGTCCCGCCAATGTCCACGCCGATGGCGAGGCCTTTCCGGCCCAGCCGCAGGTGCTCCCGGAAGCCCTGGCCGGCCGGTCCGGCAGCTGCCCCTGCGGCCGTCCTGCGCCGCCAGACGGCCGTCCTGCGGTACGGGCCGGGCTGCTGCCCGGGTGTAGGTGTGTGCATGGTTCCCCATCCTATTCGCCGCAGCGGCCGGGCACAGGCCGAAGCACCGCCCGCGGGCGCAACCGGGGGTAACCAACCGTAAGGTTACTCGCCAGTAGATGTGGTGGAACACACATGCCTTCGACCGCATACTAGTGTTAGTCGTACCCCTCGCGGGTCCATGGAAATCAAAGGAGCTAACGTGCGAGAAATCAGTGTCCCGCCCCTGGTCACCGTCCCCCCGGAAACGAACGTCACCGATCTGGTCCTGCGCCAGGCCGCGAAGGCGTCCAACCCGGCCTTGTTCTCCCGCCTTGACGCGGTCGGGCAATGGCAGGACATCCGGGCCACCGATTTCCTGGCCGACGTTTCGCTGCTCGCCAAGGGCCTGATCGCCAGCGGCGTGGCCGCCGGCGACAGGGTCGGCATCATGTCCCGCACCCGGTATGAGTGGGCCCTCATCGACTTCGCCATCTGGTTCGCCGGAGCCGTCTCCGTGCCGATCTATGAGACCTCCTCCCCCTCCCAGGTCGCCTGGAACCTGGGCGATTCCGGCGCCGTCGCCGCGTTCGGCGAGTCCGCCCACCATGAGAACATCATCCGGCAGGCCGCCACCTCCGAAGGCCTCACCGCGCTGGCCCACGTCTGGCAGCTCGAAGGAACCGGCCTGGACGAGGTCCGCGCCGCCGGCGCGACGGTCAGCGACGAGGAGCTGGAGGCCCGGCGCAGCCTGGCCTCCCTGGACGACCTCGCCACCATCATCTACACCTCGGGTACCACCGGGCGGCCCAAGGGCTGCGAGCTGACCCACGGCAACTTCGTGGAACTCTCCGAAAACGCGCTCGCGACCTCGCTGAACAAGATCGTCCACGAGCAGGCCCGGACCATCATGTTCCTGCCCCTGGCCCACGTGTTCGCGCGCTTCATCTCGGTCCTCGCGGTCGCCGCCGGCGTCACGGTGGCGCACACGCCGGACATCAAGAACCTCCTGCCGGACCTGCAGAGCTACAAGCCGACCTTCATCCTTGCGGTGCCTCGGGTCTTCGAGAAGGTCTACAACTCGGCACTGACCAAGGCAGAGGACGGCGGTAAGGGCGCCATCTTCCACCGCGCCGCGGACACCGCCATCGAATTCTCCCGCGCCCGCCAGGCCGGCAAGATCGGCCTGGGCCTCAAACTCAAGCACACCCTCTTCGACAAGCTCGTGTACAGCAAGCTCCGCGCGGCCATGGGCGGCGAGGTGGCCCACGCCGTCTCCGGCGGCGGCCCGCTGGGCGAGCGGCTGGGCCACTTCTTCCAGGGCATCGGCATGCAGATCCTGGAAGGCTACGGGCTGACCGAGACCACGGCCCCCGTCACCGTGAACACGCCGGATCTGATCAAGATCGGCACCGTCGGCGCCCCGATTCCCGGCAGTGCCGTGAAGATCGCCGACGACGGCGAGATCCTCGCCAAGGGCGTCTGCGTCATGCGCGGGTACTACAAGCGTGAGGACCTCTCCGCGGAGTCCTTCGTCGATGGCTGGTTCCGGACCGGCGACATCGGACAGCTCGATGAGCAGGGCTTCCTGACCATCACCGGGCGCAAAAAGGAAATCATCGTTACGGCCAGCGGCAAGAACGTCGTGCCTGCGCTCCTGGAGGACCAGATCCGTGCCGACGCGCTGGTCTCCCAGGTGCTGGTGGTCGGTGACAACCGCCCCTTCATCGGCGCGCTGGTCACCCTCGATGAGGAGGCCCTGCCCGGCTGGCTGCACCGCCACGGGCTGCCCGCCTCCACGACCCTCGCCGAGGCCACCGACAACCCGGTGGTCAAGGCCGCGGTGCAGGAACTCATCAACGGCGCCAACCAGACGGTTTCCCAGGCCGAGGCCATCAAGTCCTTCCGGATCGTGCCGGCCGACTTCACCGAGGCCTCCGGGCACCTCACGCCGTCGATGAAGGTCAAGCGGGCCCAGGTGATGAAGGACTTCGAGAACGTCATCGAGGAAATGTACGGTACCCCGCGTCCCGCCCAGGTCTAAGCGGCGCGCCAACAAAGAAAGGGTCCTTCCAGCCTCTCGGCCGGAAGGACCCTTCTTTGTTGCCGCGCGGTGGTGCCGCGCGGTCGGTCGTGCGTGGCGGCTATTCGATGACCAGCAGCAGGTCCCCGCCCTGGACCTGTTCGATCGCGCCCACGGCGAGGCGCGAGACCGTGCCGGCGACCGGCGTCGTAATGGAGGCTTCCATTTTCATGGCCTCGATCGTGGCGACGGTGTCGCCGGCCTTGACCGCGTCCCCGGTCTTGACGGTCAGGGTGACGGCACCGGCGAACGGGGCGGCCACCTGGCCGGGCTGGGAGGTGTCGGCGCGTTCGGCGGCCTTGACGTTGCTGACCACGGACCGGTCACGGACCACCACCGGGCGGGACTGTCCGTTGAGCGTGCACATCACGGTGCGCATGCCCTTCTCGTCCGGTTCAGAGACCGCTTCGAGCGAGGCGATCAGGCGGACGCCCTTTTCCAGCTCGATCTCGTGCTCGGCGCCGCGCTGCAGCCCGAAGAGGTAGTCGCGGGTGTCCAGCACCGAGAGGTTGCCGTAGGATTCCACACTCTTCTGGTAGTCCTTGGTGGGACCGGCGAAGAGCAGCCGGTTCAGGGTCTGCTGCACGGTTTTTGAATCTGACTTCAGGGCGGCGCTGTCCTCGGCGCTGAGCTCGACGTCGCGGACCTTGACGGTGCGGCCCTGCAGCGCCTTGCTGCGGAACGGTTCCGGCCAGCCTCCGGGAGGATCGCCCAGTTCACCGGAGAGGAAGCCGATCACGGAATCCGGGATGTCGTACTTCTGCGGGTTCTCGTTGAAGTCCGCGGGGTCGGCGTTGAGTCCCACGAGGTGCAGGGCCAGGTCGCCGACGACCTTGGAGGAGGGTGTGACCTTCACGAGCCGGCCGAGGATCCGGTCGGCCGCGGTGTACATGTCCTCGATGGCCTCGAACCGTTCCCCGAGGCCCAGCGCGATCGCCTGCTGGCGCAGGTTGGAGAGCTGGCCGCCGGGGATTTCGTGCTGGTAGACCCGGCCGGTGGGGCCCGGAAGGCCGGATTCGAACGGTGCGTAGACGCGGCGGACGGCCTCCCAGTACGGTTCCAGGGCGCACACGTTCGCCAGGCTCAGCCCGGTGTCGCGGGGAGTGTGCGCGAGGGCTGCCACCAGCGCGGACGCTGAGGGCTGGCTCGTGGTGCCGGCGAGCGAGGCCGAGGCCACGTCCACGGCGTCCACTCCGGCGTCGACCGCTGCCAGCAGCGTGGCCAGCTGCCCGCCGGCGGTGTCGTGCGTGTGCAGGTGGACCGGGAGGTCGAAGCGATCGCGCAGGGCCGTCACGAGGCGGGCAGCGGCGGCGGGACGCAGGAGCCCCGCCATGTCCTTGATCGCCAGGATGTGCGCGCCGGCGTCGACGATCTTCTGCGCCAGCTCCAGGTAGTACTCCAGGGTGTAGAGCGTCTCGTCCGGGTCCAGCATGTCAGCGGTGTAGCACAGGGCCACCTCCGCGACGGCCGTGCCGGTGTCGCGGACGGCGCGGATGGCCGGGGCCATCTGGTTGACGTCGTTGAGCGCATCGAAGATGCGGAAGATGTCGATGCCGGTGGCGGCGGCCTCGTTGACGAAGGCCACCGTCACCTCTTCCGGGTACGGGGTGTAGCCGACCGTGTTGCGGCCGCGGAGGAGCATCTGCAGGCACACGTTCGGCAGCGCCTTGCGCAGCGCCGCGAGCCGGTCCCAGGGATCCTCGCCGAGGAAGCGCAGCGCAACGTCGTAGGTGGCGCCGCCCCAGGCCTCGACGGAGAGCAGTTCCGGGAGGAGCTTGGACACGGCCGGGCCGGCGGCCACGAGGTCGCGGGTGCGGACCCGGGTGGCCAGCAGCGACTGGTGGGCGTCGCGGAACGTGGTGTCCGTGACGGCGACGGCGTTCTGCGCGCGCAGGGCCTTCGCGAAGCCTTCCGGGCCCAGCTCCTGCAGCCGCTGGCGGGAGCCCTGCGCGGCGGCGGCGTCGTCCAGTGCCGGGAGCTTGGCGGCGGGATCGCTGTGGACCGTGAGCTCGCCGTTGGGCTTGTTCACGGTGACTTCGGCGAGCCAGGTCAGCAGCTTGGTGCCGCGGTCCGCGGAGACCCGGGCCTTGAGCAGTTCCGGGCGTTCGTCAATGAAGGAGGTGGCCACGTTGCCGGCGATGAAGTCGGCGTCGTCCAGGACAGCCTGCAGGAACGAGATGTTGGTGGAGACGCCGCGGATGCGGAACTCGGCGAGGGCCCGGCGGGCCCGGGCCACAGCGGCCGGGTACTCGCGGCCGCGGCAGGTCAGCTTGACCAGCATCGAGTCGAAGTGCGGGCTGATCTCGGCGCCGGAATAGACGGTGCCGCCGTCGAGCCGGACGCCGGCGCCGCCGGCCGAACGGTAGCCGGTGATTTTGCCGACGTCGGGCCGGAAGCCGTTGGCCGGGTCCTCCGTGGTGATGCGGCACTGCAGGGCGGCGCCCTTGAGCTGGACCGTCTCCTGGGAGAGGCCCAGGTCCGCGAGGGTTTCGCCGGCGGCGATGCGCAGCTGTGCCTGGACAAGGTCGACGTCGGTGACTTCCTCGGTGACGGTGTGCTCGACCTGGATCCGCGGGTTCATTTCGATGAAGACGTGCTGGCCGGCCCGCTCCCCCACGGTGTCGACGAGGAATTCCACGGTCCCGGCGTTGACGTAGTTCAGCGCTTTGGCGAACTTCACAGCGTCGCGGTAGAGCGCCTGCCGGATGCCCTCGTCGAGGTTAGGCGCCGGGGCGATCTCGATGACCTTCTGGTGGCGGCGCTGGATGGAGCAGTCGCGCTCGAAGAGGTGCATGACGTTGCCCTCCGCATCGGCCAGGATCTGGACCTCGATGTGGCGGGGGCGCAGCACGGCCTGCTCCAGGAACATGGTCGGGTCGCCGAACGCCGCGTCGGCTTCGCGCATGGCCGCCTGCAGTGCTTCGGGCAGGGCGTCGCGGGATTCGACGCGGCGCATGCCGCGCCCGCCGCCGCCGGCAACAGCCTTGGCAAAGATGGGGAAGCCGATCTCGTCGGCGGCAGCGATGAGTTCGTCCAGGTCCTTGGAGGGCTGGCTGGACTTCAGGACCGGGACGCCGGCCTTGCGGGCCGCCTCGAGGGCGGCGACCTTGTTGCCGGCCAGTTCGAGGACCTCGGCGGGCGGCCCCACGAAGGTGATGCCGGCCGCGGCAGCGGCCCGGGCCAGGCGCGGGTTTTCGGAAAGGAAACCGTAGCCGGGGTAGATGGCGTCGGCCCCGGATTCCTTGGCCACGCGCACCACTTCGTCGACGTCGAGGTAAGCCCGGACGGGGTGGCCCTCTTCACCGATCAGATAGGCCTCGTCGGCCTTCTGTCGGTGGATGGAGTTGCGGTCCTCGTTCGGGAAGACGGCGACAGTTTTGGCACCGAGTTCGTAGCCGGCGCGGAAGGCACGGATCGCGATTTCGCCGCGATTGGCCACCAGAATCTTCGAAAACATACTTCTCCTGCATCATCGCGGGTGTATCGGTAATTGGTCACAGTGTCTAAGACCTGCACGGACAAACACAAATTATTGTGGCGACCGTCACAGCGAAGCGCGTCACGTATGCCGGATTAGACGAATACATCAGACAGATACTTCAGGCAAGCACATCAGGGACGGTACATCAGGCGGGGACGGATTCCGGCCCCGGGTGCAGCTTATCCATGATCTGCCGCCCCGGCACCAGATGAGGCAGGTTTCGGCGGGGCGGCAACATATGATGAGGAGGTGGGTGGCGCATGCTCGCCACGGCTCCGGAGAACGCAGGAGCCGGCAGGACCCCGTCCCGGCAACCGGCGTTAGGTATTGGTTTTTCACGTGCAAGTAGTCAGCATCAGCAGCCTCAAAGGCGGTGTCGGCAAGACATCGGTGACCACCGGATTGGCGTCCGCGGCACTGGCCGCCGGCATCCCCACCCTCGTCGTCGACCTTGATCCGCACGCGGATGCGAGTACGGCCCTCGGAGTCCGGCCGGGAGACCAGCAGGACATCGGCCGGATGCTCAAGTCCCCCCGGCGGGCCCGCCTCTCCGAAAACGTGGTCCCCAGCGGCTGGGTGGAGCGCGCCGCCGGCAGCGGCGCGGCTCCCGCAGGATTCTCGCCGGCCATACTGGATGTGGCCGTCGGCTCCGCCTTCACCGGCATTTACGACCGCCCCGACCTCTGGCGCCGCGACCTGCGCCGGCTCTCCACAGTGCTGGCCGGTGCGGACAAGTACGAGCTGGTCCTCGTGGACTGCCCGCCCTCCCTGAACGGGCTCACCCGGATGGCCTGGGCCGCCAGCGACAAGGTCACCCTGGTGGCCGAACCCGGGCTTTTCTCGGTGGCGGGCACGGAGCGCACCATGCGGGCCATCCAGCTGTTCCGGCAGGAATTTGCCCCGAACCTCTCCCCGGCCGGCATCGTCGCGAACCGGGTACGCAGCGGATCCGCCGAGCACACCTTCCGGCTCGCTGAAATGGAGTCCATGTTCGGCGGGCTGCTGCTGTCACCGCACATCCCGGAGCAGGCCAACTGGCAGCAAATCCAGGGCGCCGCCCACTCCATCCATCACTGGCCCGGGGATTCGGCCAAGAACGCTGCCGCCCTGTTCGACGCCCTGCTGGCCAACCTGCTTGCTGCGGACAGCCGGCCGGCAGCTGCCCGGGTCCGGGACCGCGTCAACCGCTAGCCACACGCCGGGGCCCGCTGACGAAACTAAAAAGCAACGCGGGGCCACCTTCCGCCCATCCATCAGTTCCGTGATGGGCGCCAGGTGGCCCCGCGTTGCTTTTCGTTGGTTGGGGCCGGCGCCTAGCCGATCTTGCGGGTGGCCCGGCGCTTGCTGAGTTCGTCGTCCGGGAAGGTCTGGACGCTGGCGTGTTCGCTGGGGAGCGCCGCGAGGCTGCCTTCCACTTCCCGCCAGACACGGCCGACAGCGATCCCGAAGACGCCCTGTCCGCCCTGGACGAGGTCGATGACTTCGTCGGCCGAGGTGCACTCGTACACGCTGGCGCCGTCGCTCATCAGGGTGATCTGGGCGAGATCCTCGACGCCGCGCTCCCGGAGGTGCTCGACGGCGGTGCGGATCTGCTGCAGGGAAACGCCGGTATCAAGGAGTCGCTTGACGACCTTGAGGACCAGGATGTCGCGGAATCCGTAGAGGCGCTGCGAGCCGGACCCTGCGGCGCCACGGACGGCGGGCTCGACCAGCCCGGTACGTGCCCAGTAGTCCAGCTGGCGGTAGGTGATGCCCGCGGCCTTGCACGCGGTCGGGCCGCGGTAGCCCGCATCCTCGTCCAGAACGGGGAGATCCTCGGTGAACAGCAGACCCTGGGCACCGCTGGCCGGCACGGCTACACCGGCCGTCGAGGGCTGGTTAAGCTCGCCTGCTTCGCCTTTCGGACTCACGTGGATCCTCCTTGTCATGGCTCCCCTGCGGACTTTTGCAGTAACAACCGGTTATCCCTAGCGAAAAGAAACCACGGGTGGATAAAATTCATCCGTGTGATTCCGCCGGGCTGCACCTTCCAGTGTGACCTGAGCGGCTGTTGCGTGCAATGGGAACCTGTACTTCTGACGTTAGGCCTGCCGGGGCCCAAGGTCAAAGACGTTCGGGATATTGCCGGGGCGTGTCGAAACTTTCATCCTCGACTTTAACCTTGACGTGATGTCAGCCCGCTCAACCGGCGAAGTCTTCGGGCTCGACGTCGTCGAGGAACTCGCGGAAACGGCGCAGCTCCCCTTCCTCGTCAACGGCGGGATTCGGGTGGGTGTCCTCGCCCTCGTCGTGTTCGGTGATCCGCACGCCGGCCTCTTCCATCACAGCGTCCGCGCACCAGATCCGGCACTTGGCGCGGAGGGCCAGCGCGAGGGCGTCGGAGGCCCGGGAACTGACCGTGGTCCCGTTCTCGAACTGGAGCTGCCCATAGAAGATGTTGTCCTCCACGGCCACGATGTTGACGCTGACGATCGTGTGGCCGAGGGTCTCGACGACGTCGATCAGCAGGTCGTGGGTCATGGGACGCGGCGGCACGACCCCCTGCTGGGCCAGGGCGATGGCGCTGGCCTCGGGGGTGCCGATCCAGATCGGCACATGCCGCTCCCCGTGCATCTCCTTGAGCAGCACGAGCGGCTGGTTGGACGGAAGTTCTATCCGCACGCCTACAATTTCCACCTCAATCATCAGATGTCCATCCTCGAGATGCGGTCTTGGACCAGGGCGCGGTGCAGCGTCAGGCACAGCTCGCTGATCTCCCGGGCGGCTTCGGCTGCACGAGCCTGGGACGCGGCATCCTTGCGGGAGGTCAGGGTGGCCACCGCGCGCTCCACCAGCCCGAACTCGCGTTCGGCGGCGGCCTGGAACGGCCGCAGGTGCCGTGGTTCCAGACCGTGGCTCTCCAGCTGGACGCAGGCGCGTGCGACCTGGAGGGCGTGCTCATCGAATTTGCCGTTGACGTGGCCGATCAGGCCGTAGCTCAGGAGCGATTCGACCAGCGGCACGCTGGCGCCCGACTCGGCCCGGAGCTGTTCCTCGCTGAGCCGGCGGACCCGGTTCTGGAGCTCGGAGGCCAGTTCCTCGGAGACGATCCGCGGCGAGACCGTCACGCCGGGAGGCAGGTTCTCCGGACGTTCACCGCGGTCGATCGCGTCGAGGTAGTCCTTGATGACTTTCAACGGCAGGTACTGGTCGCGCTGGAGGGCCAGCACGAAACGCAGCCGCTCGACGTCGTTCTCGCCGTACTGCCGGTACCCGGCGGGGGTCCGCTGGGGGTTGATCAGTCCTTTTTCCTCAAGGAACCGGATTTTTGACGCGGTCATGCTGGGGAAGTCGTCGCTCAGCTGAGCCAGGACTTCCCCGATGTTCAGAACCTGGGGTCCGCGCCGTTCCGCGTGTGCCATGGCCACAGGCAGCTACCCCGGAATCAGACGTTGCCTGCTGCGCGGGCAGGGCTGAGGTAGAAGGTGAGGCGGAACTTCCCGATCTGCACTTCGTTGCCGGACTTCAGCTCGACGCTGTCGACGCGGTCGTGGTTCACGTAGGTGCCGTTCAGGCTTCCGGCGTCCACCACTTCGAAGCTGCGCGCCGTGCGGCGGAACTCGACGTGCCGGCGCGAGACCGTGACGTCGTCGAGGAAGATGTCGGCGTCCGGGTGCCGGCCCGCCGTCGTGACGTCCGAGTCCAGCAGGAAGCGCGCGCCCATGTTCGGGCCGCTGTGCGCGACCAGCAGGGCCGAACCGTAGGGCAGCGCCTCTACGGCGGACCACTCCTCCGCCGAGAGTTTCGGGGTGATGCTGGGTTCATCGCGGACCGGTGTGAGGTTGATCGACGTGGTCTCCGAAGACTTCACTCCACCCGTGCCAAAACCGTCACCGGTGTTGTTGCGTTCGTGCCCAAACATTGATTCCTCCATTCGCTGCAGGTGTCCCCCCTGCAAACAACGCATACCGTCCGGAAGTGGCTGGCAAATCCGGGATTCAACCCTTCGGCGGGGCGCTGTTTGGCTGGTTTCCCAACGTTGACAACAACGACCCGTACCGAATGGCCTTTAGCTTTAGCCTACCTGCTGTTCGTACTCCGATGCACTGAGGAGCGACTCGATCGCGTCGGCTTCCGCCAGCCTGATTTCCATCAGCCAGCCCTCGCCGTAAGGATCGGAATTGATCAGGGCGGAATCCGTGTCCAGGGCCTCGTTGCGGGACACCACTTCACCGGAAACCGGGGCGTAGATGTCGCTGACGCTCTTGGTGGACTCGACCTCGCCGATCACGTCATTTGCCTTGATCGTCGTGCCGACCTCCGGCATCTGGGCATAGACGACGTCCCCAAGGGCGTCCTGGGCAAAATCCGTGATGCCCACGCGCACGACACCGTCGGCGTTCGGGGCGGAAACCCACTCGTGTTCTGCGGTGTAGGACAGCTCTTCGGGAATGATGCTCATGACGGGCCTTTCATCGGGTCAATCACCAATATCGACGGCGGCATGTGAACGTCCGCCGCTGAAAGTATAGGCATATCCGGTCGGGCCCGGGGAGGACTCTGGCATGATGGGGCGATGACGGAAATTCCCGGTAACGGCTAGGCAATGCCCGAGCTTCCGGAAGTGGCTGCCCTGACGGACTTCCTGGCCGCGCACCTGCTCGGCGCTGCCGTCACGAAGATCCAGGTCGTTTCCTTCGCGGTGCTCAAAACGGCGGATCCCCCCATCTCCGAGCTGGCGGGCCGGACCGTGACCGGCGTGCGCCGCTTCGGCAAGTTCGTCAGCCTGGAGGCCGGCGGGCTGTCGTTTGTCTTCCATCTGGCGCGGGCCGGCTGGGTCCGCTTCACCGACGCTCCCACGGGCACGCCCCTGAAACTGGGCCAAGGCCACATTGCGGTGCGGCTGTCGTTTTCCGGCGGCTCCGGCCCGGTGGACCTCGACCTGACCGAGGCCGGCACCAGGAAGAGCCTGGCGGTGTACGTCGTCCGGGATCCCTCCGACGTTCCCGGGATTGCCGCGCTGGGACCGGATCCGTTCAGCGCCGGGTTCAACGTCGATGCCCTGGCGGGGATCCTGGGTTCCAGTTCGCAGCAGATCAAGGGTGTCCTGCGGAGCCAGAGCGTCATCGCCGGCATCGGGAACGCCTACAGCGACGAGATCCTGCACGCGGCCCGGACCTCGCCGTTCGCCCTTGCCAGGTCCCTGGACCGGGAGGCCGTCGAGCGGCTCTACGACGCGATCCATAGCGTTCTGGGGACAGCGCTGCGGGAAGCCAGCGGCAAACCGCCCGGTGAACTCAAGGACACCAAACGGAGCCACATGAGGGTCCACGGGCGGGCGGGCGAGGCGTGCCCGGTGTGCGGGGACACCGTCCGCGAGGTGTCCTTCGCGGACACGGCCCTGCAGTACTGCCCCGGCTGCCAGACGCAGGGAAAAATCCTGGCCGACCGCCGGACATCGCGCTTCCTGAAGTAGCCGCCGGCTCCGGCCGCGGACAACAGCACCCGGACAACAGAAAACCCCGCCGCTCCCTGGTCGGGAATGGCGGGGTACTTTCTGCTGGTCGGGCTGACAGGATTTGAACCTGCGACCCCTTGACCCCCAGTCAAGTGCGCTACCAAGCTGCGCTACAGCCCGTTGGTTCCGCCGTTCTCCGCTCCCGCTGTCATTCTCCTGTGAAGAGAATTTCAACTGAGCAGTCCGGCCGAACCACCTCCAAAAGCTTACACGATTCCGGAGGGTGCCCGTGACACTTTCAGCATGCCACGGGCAAGGTGTGGCGGAATTAACGCTTCTTGCCGCGCTTTTCCCGCACACGCATGTTGACCTCGATCGGCGTGCCCTCGAATCCGAAGGTTTCCCGGAGCCGGCGGGTGATGAAGCGGCGGTAGCCCGGGTCCAAGAAGCCTGTGGTGAAGAGCACGAACTTCGGCGGACGGCTGGAGGCCTGGGTGCCGAAGAGGATGCGGGGCTGCTTGCCGCCGCGGACCGGGTGCGGGTGCGCCGCGACCAGCTCGCCGAGGAAGGCGTTGAGCCGCCCGGTGGGAATGCGCTTGTCCCAGCTTTCCAGGGCCGTGTCGAGCGCCGGGACCAGCCTGTCCTTGTGCCACCCGGTCAGCGCCGAGATATTGACGCGCGGCGCCCAGGCCACGTGGGCCAGGTCCTGCTCGATTTCGCGCTCCAGGTAGGTGCGGCGCTCATCGTCCAGCAGATCCCACTTGTTGAACGCGAGAACCAGGGCACGGCCGGATTCGATGGCCAACTGCAGGATGCGGACATCCTGCTCGCTGAGCACTTCGTCCACCGCGAGGAGCACGACGGCGACCTCCGCCTTTTCGAGCGCGCTCTGCGTCCGCAGTGAGGCGTAGAAGTCGGCGCCCTGCGCCATGTGCTGGCGGCGGCGGATACCGGCGGTGTCCACGAAACGCCAGGTGCGGCCGCCGAGTTCGATGAATTCATCGACCGGGTCACGCGTGGTGCCGGCGGTGTTGTCCACGACAACGCGCTCGGAACCGGCCAGCTTGTTCAGCAGCGAGGACTTGCCCACGTTCGGACGCCCGATCAGGGCGATGCGGCGCGGACCGCCGGAGCGCTCCAGGCCTTCGATCGTGGAGAACTCGGGAAGGGTGTCCATGACGTGGTCCAGCAGGTCGGCGACGCCGCGGCCGTGCAGGGCCGAGACCGGGTAGGGCTCGCCGAAGCCGAGGCCCCAGAGGGTGGCCGAGTCGGCTTCCTGCGCGAAGTCGTCCACCTTGTTGGCCACGATGATGACCGGCTTCTTGGACTTGCGGAGCATCTTCACAACGGCTTCGTCCGTGGCGGTCGCGCCCACGGCGGAGTCGACGACGAACAGCACGGCGTCGGCGAGTTCCACGGCCATCTCGGCCTGTTCGGCAACGCGGGCGTGGATGCCACGGGCATCATGCTCCCAGCCGCCGGTATCGACGACCGTGAAGTTCCGGCCGTTCCAGGTGGCCGAGTACATCACCCGGTCGCGGGTGACGCCGGGGGTGTCTTCCACCACGGCTTCGCGGCGGCCCAGGATGCGGTTCACCAGGGTGGACTTGCCCACGTTGGGCCGGCCGATGATGGCCAGGACCGGATCAAGCTTGACCGGGCCGTCGAATTCCTCATCGTCGTACTCGCCGCTCAGGAGGGCGGCGTCGTCTTCGTCCAGATCGTAGTCGTCCAGGCCGGCCCGGAGGGAGGCCGCACGGACCTCGGCCTCATCATCGTCCAGGGCGGCGAGGTTCTCGGCCACCTGGTCCGTGCCGGTGGGCGTGTATTCGTCTTCGCCGGCGCCAAATTGGCCGGAGGTTTGAGTCGTATCGCTCATTGCACTTTCCTTATGGGGTGATCTGCCGGCGTCCCGGCTACTGCTTCATGACGTTCTTGCGGGGAATCCGCGTCGGGCAAGGGCTGCCCGGTTCTTTGGATCGAGTCCTGGACATGGCGGGCCAGCGCGGCGCGGATCTCGGTTCCGGCCCTGTCCATTGAAACACGCCCGGTCTCGCCGGGCCTGCGGCTGACATTGAGGGCTCCGCCGAAGCTGACGTGCAGCCTCCGGCGCAGCCGGGGCACGGCGTCGAGGTGTTCGCCGCCCGTCCGCGTCCCGAGGATGGCCACGGGCACCACGGTCGCGCCGGAGTTCAGCGCGAGCCAGGCCACCCCCTTGTTGATGGCGGAGGCTTCTCCACTGCCCCGCGTGCCTTCGGGAAGAATGCCGACGCACCGTCCGGCGTCGAGCACGCCCTTGGCCGCGAGGAGGGCCGCCCGGTCACCCGAGCGGTCCACCGCCAGCTGTCCGGAGGCCCGCAGCACGCGGCCGAGGAAGCCGGTGAACATTTCCTGCTTGACCAGGATGTGCATGGCGCGCGGTGACGCCCCGAACATGACCGGTCCGTCCAGGAAGCTGATGTGGTTGCCGGCGAAGATCACCGGACCGGTCGCCGGCACGTTGGACCGCCCGGTGACCGACGTCCGGTAGAGGACGTGGTTCAGGGTCCAGCCCACGGGCCGGCTCCAGATGGTGGTCCAGCGGGCCGGCAGCGCGGCCCGGGCCGGGGACGGAACAGCAGTCTGCTGCCCGGGATCAGTCACGGTGGAGGGCCTGGTGGTTGACGATGCTGTTCACGATGCTGAGTGCGGCGCCGACGGTCTCGGCAAAGTCGAGCTCCGAGGAGTCCAGCGTCACCACACCATCGGCGGCCCGGGTGAAGTTCACCACGGTCGAGTCCTTCGCGTCGCGCTCGGTGACCTGCGCTGCGAGCTGTTCGGCGTTCTGGCTGCCGCCGAGCTGGATGCCCCGGCGGCGCAGGCGCGCCTCTTCGCTCGCGGTGAGGAGCATCCGCACCTCGGCGTGGGGCGCGACGACGGTGGTGATGTCGCGGCCTTCGACCACCATGCGGCGGTGGTGCTTTTCGATCAGCTCGCGCTGCCGGCGGATCAGTTCGGTGCGGGCGCCGAGGGTGGTGGCGACGGCGCTGACGGCGGCCGAGATCGACGGCTCGCGGATCGCGAGGGTGACGTCGGTGCCGCCGACCAGCACGTATTCCTCCAGCGGGCTTGTGCTGATTTCCAGCGGGAAGCTCTTGGAGGCGGCCTCGACGGCGGCGCCGTCGTTCAGGTCCGTGCCGCTGTCCAGGCAGAACCAGGTCAGGGCACGGTACATGGCGCCGGTGTCGAGGTAAGCCAGTTTGAGCCGGCGTGCCACTTCTTTGCTGACGCTGGACTTGCCCGATCCGGACGGCCCGTCGATGGCGACGACAAGGCTCTTTCCGGGGCGGAGGACGTCCACGGTTTCGATAAGTTCTTGGGTCATTACTGGAGTACCCGCCATCCACGGTCATTGAGGGCTTCGATTAAGAGTTCGTGCTTGTTCGGCAGCACGGAGATTTCCACCATGCCCACGTTTTGGCCCGAGGAGTGATCCAGCCGGAGGTCCTCGAGGTTGACGCCGATCTCACCGATCTCGGTCAGCAGCCTGGCGATCTGTCCGGGCGTGTCATCCACCAGGACGGTCAGCCAGGAGTAGGCCTGCGGCGGTCCGCCGTGCTTGCCCGGGATCCGAGACTGGCCGGCGTTGCCTTCGCTGATCAGCTGGGCCAGGTCGAGCCGGGCACCGGCCGCGGTCGGGTTCTCAAGCGTGCCGATGAGCCGGTTGAGGTCCTCGCGGAGGCCGTGCAGGATCTCCACGACTTTGTCCGCGTTCGCGCCGAGGATCTGCACCCACAGGGTCGGATCACTTGCCGCGATCCGGGTGACGTCCCGCAGGCCGTTCCCGGCGAGGGACAGCGCATGCAGGGGGGTGCCCTGCAGCCGGCTGGCCACGAGCGAGGACACCACCTGCGGCACGTGCGAGACCAGCGCCACGGCCTCGTCGTGTTCCTCGGCGCCGAATTCCGACACGACGGCGCCCAGGTCCACGGCGAGTGCGCGCGCTGCCTGCAGGGCCTGGGGCAGGGTCTCGTCCGCGGGGCACAGGACCCACGGCATTGAGGTGAAGAGCTCGCCGCGGGCTGCGACGGGGCCCGATTTTTCACGGCCAGCCATCGGGTGAGTGCCCACGTAGCGGCCGAGGTCAGCGCCCCGGGCCCGGAGCTCGGCCTGGATGCCCGCCTTCACGCTGGCGATGTCCACGACCGTGGCCGCCGGGTAGTCCGTGAGGGCACGTTCCACGACGTCCGCCGTCACGTCGGGCGGTGCGGCGACCACCACGAGTTCCGGCTGCTCGCCGTCCAGGCGCGCCAAAGGCAGGCCGGCGCCGATATCGACGGCGACGGCCTGGTTGGTGGGCGAAGGGTCGGAGAGGAAGACTGCCACTCCGCGGCCCCTCAGGCCCAGCCCAATGCTGGTGCCAAGGAGCCCGGTCCCCACGACCACCACCGGACCGTTGAGGTGGCCGCGGCCGTGGGTGCGAAAGGCGGACATGCCTACAGCCCTACGGATGCCAGCAGGTGGCCGACTTCCTGCTTGCCGAGGTTGCGGATACTGCCCTGGCGCTGGTCGCCTAGGCCGATGGGGCCGACCTTCACGCGGACCAGGCGCAGCACCGGGAAACCGACGGCGTCGAAGAGACGACGGACGATCCGGTTCTTGCCCGAGTGCAGCACGACCTCGATCAGCACGTGGCCCGGGGTGGAGTCCACCAGCTTGAAGGAGTCAACCGATGCGATGCCGTCCTCGAGTTCGACGCCGGCCTTCAGCTCGGCGCCGATGCCCTGCGGGAACGGCCCGCGGACCTGCACCAGGTAGGTCTTGGGAACCTCGTAGGAGGGGTGCGTCAGACGGTTGGCGAGCTCGCCGTCGTTCGTCAGCAGCAGCAGCCCCTCGGTGGACACGTCGAGGCGTCCGACGTGGAACAGGCGTTCGCCGTGGCTGTTGCGGACGAAGTCGCTGATACAGGGACGGCCGTCCGGGTCTTCCATCGTGGAGACAACACCCTTGGGCTTGTTGAACACCATGTAGACCATGTTCTCGTCGAGCTGGATGCGCAGGCCGTCCACGTGGATCACGGCGTTCTTCGGGTCGACGCGGACGCCGAGCTCGGTGACGACCTGGCCGTCGACCTCAACCCGGCCCTCGGCGATCATTTCCTCGCAGACGCGCCGTGAGGCGACGCCGGCGGAGGCCATGACCTTCTGGAGGCGGATGCCGTCCTGGTCGTGCAGGTCCGACTGGGGCACGTCGGCGCGGGGGCCGCGCTTGCGGGCCGGCTTGCGCACGGGCCCGAGGTTCTGGCCGAAGCGTTCGCTGCCGAAGGCGCGGGGGCCCGCGGCCTTGGGGGCGCCGGTGCGCGGCTTGGGCTTGAGGGCGCCGGGAGTGCCGGGGGCCTTGCCGAAGCCGGGCTTGCGGGCGGCGGCCTTGCGGGCTGCCTCCTTGCCGGAGGGCGCCTTGGACTTCCAGTCGCCGGAAGCCGGCCGGGCTGCCGGCGGCGTGCCGTCGGGACCCTGCAGGTCCGGATCGATGAAGGCCTCTTCGCGGGGCTTGGGGTGCTTGAAGGGGCGGTCTCCGCCGCCCTTGAAGCCTGCTCCCCCGGTGCGGCTTCCGCCGCCCTGCGCGCCGCGGCCTGAACCTCCTTTGTAGTCGGCTCCGCCGCTGCGTCCGGAGCCGCCCTGCGCGCCGCGGCCTGAGCCCTGACCTCTGCTTTGTCCGGCACTGCTTTGTCCGGCACTGTTGCGTCCCGAACCGTTACGTGGTGAACCCTGGCGTCCCGCCTGTGTCATGACCCGTCCTTCGCTTGTTGGCCGACGGCCGCTGTCTCCCGACAACACCCGCCTGCTGGGGCAAAAAGCTTCTGCCCTGGTGGATACTCGTGCGCAGGCAGTTTGTTCCTGCCTACATTCTTGCTGCGTCGTAGAACTCTTCGATGCCTTCCAGCCCCGGAAGATGGGGTGAAAGGTGCGGCAATTCCGCCACCGAGCCGATTCCCATCCGCTCCAGGAAATACGACGTCGTGCGGTAGAGGATGGCCCCGGATTCAGGATCTGTTCCCGAGTCCTCGATCAGCCCCCGCTGCGTCAGCGTCCGCACGACAGAGTCAACATTAACTCCTCGAATTGCAGACACCCGCGCCCTTGATACGGGCTGGCGGTAAGCGATGACGGCGAGCGTTTCGAGCGCCGCCTGCGTCAGCCTGGCTGTCTGTCCCTCCAGCACGAATCCGCCGACGATATCGGCGAACTCAGCGCGGGAATAGATCCGCCAGCCTCCGGCGATATTCCGCAATTCAAAGCCCCGGGGGGTGGCACCGAAGCCGTTGGAACTGGCGTCGTGCACATCCGGGGCATTAACAGTATAGCCGTTATACTCCCGCTGGAGTTCCGCGAGCAGTTCCTCGACGACGTCGACGGTCAGGTTCAGCCCGGCGGCGAGTTCGGCCGCCGTTGCCGGCTCGTCGATCACCATCAGGACTGCTTCAAGGGCTGCCCGGCCGCCGCCGGGCAGGCTCGCGACGTCGGGACCGGCGTCGCCGGGGCCGGCGTCGTGTGCTGCCGGGTCGGCGGCTGCCTGTCCGGCTGCCTGTCCGGCTGCCTGTCCGGATCGGGGTTCCTTCACTGCTGCTCCTCATATTCTTCGCTCAGTGTGTCGCTGCTCCAGGACCCGCCGTCGGCGGTCCAGCGGACCGTCAGGTCCCCCAGCGGCTGCAGCTGCTCGAAGGCCACCGCCTTGTCCCGGAACAGCTCCAGCAGCGCCAGGAAGCGTGCCACCACCACGAGGGTGGATTCGGCGTCCGCGATGAGCGCCCGGAAGGTGAGCGGGGCGCCGCGCTGGAGCCGGAGACCCATCAGCTCGGCCTGCTCCCTGACGCTGACGGGGGCGCCGTGGAGGTGGGCGAGGCCGATCTCGGCGGGCGCGGCGTCCTTGGCCGCGAGGGCCTTCCCGGCCAGGGCGGCGAACTGCTGCGGGGTGTGCTTCCAGAGCAGCTCCGGAAGCAGCGCAGCGAAGTGTCCTTCGAGCGCGACCTGCCGCGGGAAGCGGCGGCCCTCGAGCTCGAGGGTGGAACCCATCATGCCCGCGACCTGCTTGAACGCCTTGTACTGCAGGAGCCGCGCGAACAACAGGTCGCGGGCTTCCAGCAGGGCAATGTCGTCCTCGTCCTCGACTTCGCCGGCGGGAAGCAGCCGGGCCGCCTTGAGGTCGAGCAGGGTAGCGGCGATGACGAGGAATTCGCTGGCTTCATCAAGGGCCCATTCCTCGCCCAGGTTCTGCAAACGCTTGATGTACTTGATGAACTCATCGGTGACGGTGGACAGCGCCACCTCCGTGATGTCCAGCTGGTGCTTGGAGATCAGGCCCAAGAGGAGGTCGAAGGGGCCGGTGAAGTTGGCCAGCCGGACCTCGAAGCCGGGTGTCTTCCCGGCCGGCGAACGCTCCGCCGTCGGGGTGCCTGTCGCTGCCACGGCCCTGACTAGGGCGCGCCGCCGCGCGAGATCAGTTCTTTGGCCAGGTTGCGGTAGGCATCGGCGCCGATGTGGTTGCCGGCGTAGCTGGTGATCGGCTCGGCCGCGACAGTGGCGTCCGCGAACTTGATGGACCGCTTGATGACGGTTTCGAAGACCTTATCGCCGAACGCCTCCACCAGGCGGGAGATCACCTCGCGGCTGTGCAGGGTGCGGGCGTCATACATGGTGGCGAGGACGCCGTCGACCTGGAGCCGCGGATTCAGCCGGTCCTGGACCTTGTCGATGGTCTCCACCAGCAGCGCGACGGCGCGCAGCGCGAAGAACTCGCAGATCAGCGGGATGATGACGCCGTGGGAGGCCGTCAGGGCGTTGACCGTGAGCAGGCCCAGGGAGGGCTGGCAGTCGATCAGGACGACGTCGTAGTCATCCTCGACCTTCTTCAGGGCCCGGTCCAGCACCTGTTCGCGGGCGACCTCGTTGACGAGCTGGACCTCCGCGGCGGAGAGGTCGATGTTGGCCGGGAGCAGGTCCAGGTTTTCCACACCGGTTTTGTGGATGGCGTCGCGGATGTCGACCTTGCGGTCCATCAGAACGTTGTAGACCGTGAGGTCCAGTTCGTGCGGGTTGATGCCCAGGCCTGCGGAGAGGGCACCCTGCGGGTCGAAGTCCACCACGAGCACCCGGCGGCCGAATTCCGCCAGCGCGGCCGCAAGGTTGATGGTGGAGGTGGTTTTCCCCACTCCGCCCTTCTGGTTGACCATGGCGATGACCCGCGCTGGACCGTGGGAGGACAGCCGTGCCGGCTCCGGAAAGTCGCGCTGAGGGCGCCCGGTGGGGCCCATGACGGCGTCTTCCAGATCGAGTTCGGTGCCTTCCAGAGTTGCTGAACCCTGTTCGCTGCTCACGTATCTATCCACACTTTCGATGACGGTGATGGTCGTGCCTGGTGATTGTCGTGCCTGGTATTGCTGCCGGCTTTGATGTTTCTGCCTGCTGGATATTTCTGCGCTGGACTTCCAGCGCCGATCTTATTTCCTCCCAAGGCTACAGCGCCCGACACGGTATTCCGTGGACCTTGACAGCGGCCAATATTTGAGCCTCAACCCTCTGGTAGAAGTCGAAGGTTCCTGCCGCGGCGCGAAAAACCGCCCGGACGCTGGCGGGCGTCCGGGCGGTCGTTGATGGTTCGTGAGGGGTGCTGGAACAGCTCAGGCGTTGGCCAGGACGGGCTGTGCCGGTGCCGGTGCTTCCTCGGGTGCGCTGTGTCCGGCGATCATGGTCTGCTCGTCGAACGGTTCGTTCCCGGAGAGGACCCGCTCGACCTGGGCGCCGTCGATCTCCTTGACCCAGGTGCCGATCAGGACGGTGGCAACGGCGTTGCCGGTGAAGTTGGTCAGGGCGCGGGCCTCGGACATGAACCGGTCGATGCCGACGATCATGCCGACGCCGCCGAGCAGTTCCGGCTTGTGGGCCTGGAGCCCGGCAGCCAGGGTGGCCAGGCCGGCGCCGGTGACACCGGCAGCGCCCTTGGAGGCGATGATCATGAAGATCAGCAGCGAGACCTGGGCGCCGAGGTCCAGCGGGGTGCCCATGGCGTTGGCGACGAACAGCGAGGCCATGGTCAGGTAGATGGCGGTGCCGTCGAGGTTGAAGGAGTAGCCGGTGGGGACCGTGACGCCGACGACGGGCTTGGACACACCGAGGTGTTCCATCTTCGCGATCAGGCGGGGCAGGGCGGCTTCGGAGGACGAGGTGGAGAAGATCAGCAGGTATTCGCGGCCGAGGTACTTCATCAGCCGGAAGATGTTGAGGCCGGCGACGACCTTGAGCAGGCCGCCGAGGATCACCACGATGAAGAGGGCGCAGGTGATGTAGAAGGCACCCATCAGGGTGGCCATGCTGAGGATGGCCTGCATGCCGGTGGCACCGACCACGGCGGCGATCGCGCCGAAGGCTCCGACCGGGGCCAGCCACATGATCATGACCAGGATACGGAAGACGAGGGCCTGGCCGTAGCCGACGGCCTTGAGGATCGGAGCGCCCTGGGTGCCCATCTGCTGGAGGGCGAAACCGACCAGCAGCGCGGCGAGCAGGGTCGGCAGGACCGGGATGTCACCCGGGATGATGCCCAGCAGGAACTCGACCGTGCTGTCCGTGGCGGCCTTCTTGCTCGGGTCGTAGGGGGCGAGCTTGAGGCCCTCGCCCGGGTGGATCAGGTTGCCGACGACGAGGCCGATGGCCAGCGCGAAGGTGGACATCACCATGAAGTAACCCAGGGCCAGGCCGCCGACCTTGCCGACCGTGGCAGCCTTGGCGATCGAACCGATGCCCAGCACGATGGTGCAGAAGATGACCGGGCCGATCATCATCTTGATGAGTTTGATGAACCCGTCACCCAGCGGCTTCAGGGATTTGGCGAACTCGGGGAACATCAGCCCGACGAGGGCGCCGAGGATGACGGCCGCGATGACCGCAATGTAGAGATAATGGGACTTGTCGAGTCCCTTGCGCTTCTTGACCGGCGTCGCGGCCGAGGCCGCTGACTCTCCTCGTTGAGAGGTCATGGTGTTCTCCTTGGATAGGCTGGACGTCGGTGCGGCACAGGCTGTGGGCCCATCACGTCCGTTCTGCGTGTTCCACCATCATTGGGGATGGAGTGACGCGCATCACCGTTGCGTTCATATTGGTCATGGAAGGTGTGGATGATCCACCGCTGGAGCATCGCCAGACGGCTGTTTGTGGCCCATCTGCTGTTTATGCTGACCCTCACGGCGGTCGTCGGGACCGCGACGTTCGTGGATGCGCGCGACCACGCCTACGACGAGGCCGGCCGGCGGATGGCGGCCGTCGCGACCGCGGTGGCGGACAGCCCGCTCGTGCTGGAGGCGGCGGACGCCGCGGATCCCACCGCACTGCTGCAGCCGTATGCCCTGAAGGTGACGGCGGACGCGGGCGCGGATTTCATCACGATCATGGCGCCGGACCGCACGCGGTGGACCCACCCCCGGGAAGAGGAACTCGGGAAGCCCTATATCGGCTCGATCGATGCCGCCCTGGACGGGCAGGTGTTCACCGAGATGATGGCCGGTACGCTCGGCCCCTCGGTGCGCACCATCGCCCCGGTCAAGGACGCGGACGGCACGGTGCGGGCGCTGGTTGCGGCGGGCGTGACCGTGCGCACCGTGGACATCGCCGTTTCCGGCAGGCTGCCGGCGCTCGTGGCCATCGGGCTGGCCCTCCTGGCCGGCGGAGCGGTGGCGTCCTGGCTGCTGGGGCGGTACCTGCGCCAGGTCACCCGCGGCTGGGGACCGGAGCAGCTCGCCCAGCTTTTCGCCTACTACGAATCGGTCCTGCACTCGGTCCGCGAAGGTGTCATCCTGATCGACCCCAAGGGCAAGGTGGTGATGTACAACGACCAGGCCGCCGAACTGCTGGGCCTCACTCCCCGTGCGTCCGACGGCGGCGCATCGGCCGGCGACGGGCAGCAGGACGCGCCGTCGCTCGCGGAGCTCCCGCTGGCCCCCAGCCTCAGGGAGCTGTTCGAAGCGGGCCGGACCGCCCTTGACGAGATCCACCTGACCGGCTCGCGGATCCTCGTGGTGAACCAGGGGCCGGCGGTCGGGCCCGGTGCTGCCGGCGGGCGCAGCAGCGCGGCCGTGTACGGGACCGTGGCCACGATCCGGGACCGCACCGAGATCGAGTCGCTGGGCAGCGAGCTGGAAACCATGCGCACCCTCTCCGATGCCCTGCGTGCCCAGACCCACGAGCACGCCAACCGGCTCCACACGATCGTCTCGCTGATGGAGCTGGGGCGCGGCGCGGAGGCTCTCGACTTCGCCACCCAGGACCTTGAGCTGAGCCAGCGGCTGACCGATGACGTGGTGGGTTCCCTTGAGGAGCCGGTGCTCGGCGCGCTCATCATGGGCAAGGCCGCGGAGGCCCACGAGCGCGGCGTCGAGCTGACCCTGAACACCGCGGGGACCGGGAGCGGCCCCGCCGGCGTGTCCGGGCTGGCCGTGCAGGACCTCGTGGCGATCCTGGGCAACCTGCTGGACAATGCCATCGATGCCGCGGCCGAGGCCCCGGCCCCGAAACTCGTCGAGCTCACGGTGGAAAATTCCGCCCTGGCCCTGGAGATCACGGTGGAGGACAGCGGGCCGGGGATCGATCCGCAGGCCGTCGAGGACATCTTCCGGCACGGCTTCAGCACCAAAACCCCGGGGCCGTTCGGGCGGGGCCTCGGCCTGGCCCTGGTCCGCCAGGCCGTGCAGCGGCTCGGCGGTACCATGACAATCACCAGCCCGGCCGGTGCGCTGTTCCATGTCACGCTGCCGACGTCGCCGGCGGCATCAACGGCGGCATCAACGCCGGCGGCACTGACCAGCAAGGGACAGCAATGAGCGACATCCGAGTGCTCGTCGTCGAAGACGAGCCCATCGCGGCGGCGGCCCACGCCGCCTATATCGGCCGGCTGGAGGGATTCGCGCTGGCGGGCACGGCTCCGGACGGTCAGTCGGCGCTCCGGCTGATGACGGACTTCGCGGCGGCGGGGACTCCGGTTGACCTGGTCCTGCTGGACATGAACCTGCCGGACCTGCATGGCCTCGACATCGCCCGGCGGATGCGTGCCGGCGGGCTGTTCGCGGACATCATCGCCATCACCGCCGTCCGGGAACTGAACATCGTCCGCAGCGCGGTCGCCACCGGCGTCGTGCAGTACCTGATCAAGCCCTTCACGTTCGCCACGTTCGCGGACAAGCTCACCAGGTACCGGCTCTTCCGGGAGCAACTGGCCTCCCCCGCCGCCGGGCAGGCCGGCCCCGGCGCGTCGCAGAGCGATGTGGACCAGGCCTTCGCGAGCTTGCGGGCGCCCTCGGAGCTGCCGCTGCCCAAGGGGCTGGCCGCGTCCACGCTGGAATCGGTGCAGGATTTCATGAAGCTACAGTCCGGGGCCGTGTCGGCCAGCGAGGTGACGGATGCCCTGGGCATGTCCAGGGTGACTGCCCGGCGCTACCTGGAATACCTCGCCGACGCCGGCACGGTCACCCGGTCCGCGCGCTACGGCGCGCCCGGCCGGCCAGAGAACGAGTACCGCTGGAGGCAAACCTAAGCGGACGCATCTTCCTCAGTGTCGACGGATACCGCCGCATTACTGCCTGTCATTTTCAGTACTCCCCTGCACAGCCCGCGTGTTTCCAAGGTTGTGCAGGCCAGTTAGAGCGTTGAATTTTCAGTACTTCCCTGCACGCTTCGCACCTCTCGCTCAGTACTCCTATGAACAGTGATTCTCAGGGGCGTATTGGTTCGGCCGTCCTGCGTTGCCCGCGTTCAATTGCCCGGTAGACCGTGGAGCGACCGACGTTGAACAGCTCGGCCAGCTCTGCCTTGCTGTGTCCCCCCGCGGCGTGTAGTTCGAGGAGATGGTTTTCCTGTTTGACGGTGAGTTTCGGTTGTTCCCTCGTAGCCCGCCCTTGGGCTTGGCAACCTTCATTCCTTCACGGGTGCGCATGCGGATGAGGTCGGCTTCGAACTCGGAGATCATCGCCAGCACGTTGAACAGCAGTTTGCCCATCGGGTCAACGGGGTCATGAACGGATCCAACAATGCTGAGTTTGATTTCGCGGTTAGCGAGGTCATCTGCAATTTCGTGGGCATCCCGGACGGAACGGGCCAAGCGGTCAAGTTTCGTGACGAAGGTATCCCCCGCCCGACACGCGGCCAGGGCTTCGCGAAGTCCATCGCGGTTCTTGTTTGTGCCAGTAAAGCCGTGGTCAACATAAATTCGTTCAGACTCAACGCCAAGGGCAGCCAGGGCATCACGCTGCGCAGTGAGGTCTTGCGCCTCGGTGGACACTCGCGCGTAGCCGACCAATATTTTAGACATGGAAAATGGTGTGTCATATAACGCCCCCTTACCGGTCAATTCACCGGACGGATCTTACGAAACGCTGATGGACCCCAGCTCGCAATGATGCAGTTCAGCGGTGTGTGCCACCGGTGGAGGACCGTTAAAACGGACACACCCCACCGGCCACAAAGGGCAAGGGGCCCATGTATTCGGTTTTGCCTGCCCGTTGGGGATTGCCTTGTCCCGGGCTGTCCTTCCCTCGCCACTTTGGAGTACACGAGTAGGACGGACATTTTTCTACTCGGTCAGTGTTCGGCTTCAGTCTCGCCTGGAAATTCCCTTACGGACGGGCAAACCCGTTCCGGGTCAACCGCAGACTGTCGTCTTCAGACTCAGGAAGGTCGTCTTTCAGGATCGGAATGGATAGGGTGAGCCATGAATTCTCCGCAACGAAGGCCTATCGCGCTCCCCACCCTGGTTGCCTTGGTCTTGTTTGCCGTGGCGGTCGTCCTGATTCCAGCATTGCTGCCAGCGGAGTTACTTACGCGACCAATGGGAGTGGATCATCATCGTCATCCAAGCCCTCATCACGGTGGCCATGGTTGTTTACCTCGTACGGTTCGTGCGCAAGCAGCGAGACGACTACTGGCGCGAACGAGGCAAAGACCCTAAGCATCCCGAGCTCTAACGCGGCTTTCCTAATTCAAGTGCGAGAAGCGATCTGTCACTCGTGTCCGGTCAGGGAAATGGCGCTGAATTTACGGCCTCGTGGTGATGTGGCGGCAGTCCAAGAAGACTCACTCCGGTTCCAACGGGGCCTAGAAATGGCCTTGCTGCTCGTTCAGGGCGTGCCCGTTGAGGGTAGCTTTCCTCCCGCCGGCTCTTTTCTCGCCGCTCTTGTCATTCGCGCATCGTCGAGTCGATATTCCGTCCGGTCAGCGTTCCCTAAACGGAACGGTAAAACCGCCATTTCGAGCTGCGATTTTAGCCGCCGTTTCGGGTCAATAGTCACAATCCATGCACTGTCCCGAAAGTTGCACCTGTGACGGGTGATTGTGGCGGTGGTTGTGGGACAACATAGAGGACGGCCAGGGTACGCGGAGTGGGATTTCCCCCAATGAGTTGCCTATCGCGATATTTGTGTGTGATCCAAGCAAGTGTCAGAAGGGCTCGGCGAGGGTGCCGGCGGATGGGCGGTAGAGTCTGCGCCAGACTCAGATGTGCTGGTTGGGACCGGGGCCGGTGTGGGCGTTGGTGCTTCACAGGCTGGCTCACCCGGTTGCGCGCAAGCAGAAGCCGACAGTATCCCTATGACCGACAGCAGTAAGGTGCCAACTGCGCGGCGAAGCCGAATATTCATTTTTTCCCCAACGATTACGGGGAAACCTAGCAGGAATAGGTGCCGCCACCAATAAGGTGCAGCACTGAATGGCCGGGGATAGGTTCAGTCCTGGAACATCCCAGCGGCTAACGGGCGCCTGTTTGTGACCGACTGGAGCTTTGACCGCTGACGGTCTCAGCATCAAATGTGGCCGATGGGTAGAATTACACGCCCTGAAAGAGCCCGGTGGAGGATCCTTTACTGAGACAACCTGGTCGTTTTCTGGAGAAACAGCAGTATCGAGATCCCGCGGTTCGACACGGACCTTCGCGTACTAACGGTACGGCGGGTAGTACAGATTCTGAGTGCGCCTGGTGCGCACGCCATCGCTATGCGGTCCGCTGACGACGACACCGTCAGGGGTCAGAAGTTACGAGGACCGACGTGTGCTGTGAACAATGCCGCCCCGAACGACTAACTGCTCGATCACTTTCCATGCTTCAGCGACACCGTCGGACCCGAAATCACCCCCGAAAGTCCACCACCCCAGGTGGTCACTGTCGATGACGATGAGGTAACCGCTGATGATGTGGACCTTGAGCGGCATTGCCGCGGAACGCCGTGGCCGCACTGTCAGGCTCCGGTCAAACTCTGGCTGATACGTTGCCACATCTACCTCACCATCGCTGCCCACCAGCGCGATAAGTCGGGCCGCGAAAATATCCCCAGCACTGGGAGCCAGCAAGAACCTCTCCTGATAACTCTCGAGCACAGCAATCGCCTCATCAAGATCAGAGTCCCAGTCAAACTCCCACCACCGAGCGTAAACGAACGGATAGGAGCCAGGCGAGATTGCGACCACGAGCCACTGTTCACCGATCGCCGACAGGTCGCCGACCCGGAAGCTGGGTAGTCGATGTGTATCCGGGGCGATCAGTTCCTCCGCAACGGCATCACCGAAGAGTTGCCGTGCCCGGAGCATCAGGCGATTGAATACTGCAAGGTGGGCATCAGGAATGGGTGGCACACGCCCATTCTTGCCTACGCCCTGAGTATCTACATCGGAGCGCTCTCCTCGTTCGCGCCACTATGCCAGTAAGCCGGTCCGTTAGAGGATCCCCCAACGGGCACGAGTGCCTCGGCCAGTTTCTGATCCTGGACGGGCATACTTTGAAAATGCAGCTGCCGTTTATGGATCCAATCTGGTTTATCGAGGCACCCTTCGAGCGAGTCGTCACCGAAACGACTGCATGGCTCAATGGGTTGGGAGGCAGAAGCTTCACACGTCTCCGCGAACCGCTCCCGTCCATGCTTCAACAGCTCGAACCTTGGGCCATGCCCTCGTGGAAGCAGCTCGTAGTGTCGACCTTCGCCGACGAATGGACCGCCGTGTTTACCCAGGGCAGCGATATAGGGACGGCGAATGTTGTCGGCGCGCGACTCGACTGCCTCAATATCCGCACGTCGCACCAACCCCACATCGTCCGCGATCGGAAGATCATCAATTACGGCAGCACTGCGCTGTGGATCCATTCGGGAGCACGGCATGTCCGTTCCATCCAGGCGAGCTATGAATCCCGCTGGCTTTGGACTCTCTTCGGCGATCCGCAACCCTTCGAGAACCTCGATAGCTACACGGCAAAGAAGATCCCCGACCGGTTCACGCTTGAGTCCCTGAACGAGTACTGCCGCGCCCTTGGCATCGAGCGTGACAACTCCGGCTTCTACGGCTCCGAGGGTTTGCTCATCGAAGAGGACACGAGCAGCTGGACTCACGAGCCCAGCCAGGTGAGGAGCACCGAACGCTTGAACGAACCCATCTAAGTCGGTGCACGTTGACCCATCCTCGTGCGGGACAACGCCCTCTGGCACGATGTGGTCATGAGCATCAGTGCTGCGCAGGCAAGCGCGTTTTACGACGAAGTCCTCGGCCGCGGGATGGTTTGGGCTGTTCACGACCAGAACGGATATCCGGCACCTGTTGGGGAAAATGGGCAACGAAGCATGCCCTTTTGGTCGTTGATAACCCGCGCCGAAAAGATTGTGTCCTCGCTGGCTGCCTACAAGGACTTCCAGGTGGTCTCAATTCCCCTGGACGAATGGCGCTCAAAGTGGCTCCCAGGCCTCGAACAAGACGGGATCCTGGTAGGGCTCAATTGGTCCGGATCCCGCGCCACTGGGTTCGACGTGGCACCCTCCGCTGTATTGGACTCCCTGTCAGTCCGTGAATCCTCGTAAATGGCTTCGCATAGGTTGCCAGTTCCGTAAGACGTTCGGCTTACGGGCCTCATCGCCTCGCCTGTGCGATCAACATTTCCCTTGAAGATGCGTCCGACATCGGATTTACTGTTGGCAAACGTAGGGGAGGCATTCAAAAAATGACGAGCTAGAACGCTCGCTTGCGAGACAACCGCTGAGGTGGGCATGGCAGCTCCGCACGTGATCAAACCGCTCACCCCGGCGACCTTTCCGGCGTGGCTGGCGCTCGCGCAGAAACACAACGGGGTCTGGGGTGGGTGCTACGGCTCGTATTTCCACGACGACACCGAGGACACCGTCAAAAGCGAGTACGACCGGCCGACGTTCAAGCAGCGACTCGTGGCGGAGGGCGTCGCACACGCCGCGCTCGTCTTCGACGGCGACGACGCGATCGCATGGTGCGAGTACGGAAGTCCGGTTGAGCTGCCGGGGATCTACCACCGTAAGGAGTACGATGCGGGCGAAACCAAGCCGGCGCCGTGGCGCATCACGTGCTTCTTCGTCGACCGCGACCACCGACGTTCGGGCGTGGCACGGGAAGCGCTTGACGGCGCGCTCGAGCTCATCGCGCAGGCTGGCGGGGGTGAGGTGATCTCGTTCCCCAACGAACTCACCCTCGGCAAGAGGAAGTCGTCGTCGTTCCTTCACAACGGCACGCGAGCCATGTTCGAGAAAGCGGGATTCACGTTCGAGCGCCACATCGGCAAGAGCAAGACCGTGATGCGCAAGACAGTCCAACCGGCCCGCGGCTGAT
This sequence comes from Pseudarthrobacter ribosi, assembly GCF_055412865.1. Lineage (NCBI taxonomy): Bacteria > Bacillati > Actinomycetota > Actinomycetes > Micrococcales > Micrococcaceae > Pseudarthrobacter > Pseudarthrobacter ribosi. Next base: position 74,800 of record NZ_JBVAYZ010000020.1, read on the forward strand.
GCCAGGTTGAACAGGCCGGCCGGCAACAAGTCGATAAGCGGACCGCTGCGGGACGGCCCCCCTCGATCGCGTGAGCCGCGCCCGGCGATGGATCCCTCACCGGCCACTGACCGGCAGCAGCGCGCCTTACAGTTCAGGGAATCACCACGTGCTCGTCTGCGTACTCAGACTGAGGTCCCGTGGCGGGGCAGTCTATCGATTCCATGGTCGCCGCCTGTTGGTCGTAGCTGTATCTGACGCAGGCGTTGACAGTCCGCTGCTCCCCCCAAAACCCACCGCTCGTGGTCACGTGATCCCTCAAGTAGATGTCCGCGGTGGGCCGGCCTCCAGGCGGCGTTGCGACTGCGTAGACACCTGGCATGGCCTGTTCCAGTTTCTGGCGTACTCGCTCGGAAGAACCAGGAGCGGTGTCCTGCAGTATCCGTGTGTAGGTGGCTAGTGCTTTGGTGGCCTTTTCGCGAATACTGTTACGGGCGATCTCTTCAATAGGTGCGCGGCCGCATGAAGGGAGGATAACGACCATTGTCGTCATCACCACGACGATAGTTACTGCACGGCGGTTCACTTGAGCGCCCGGGTCGGTAATTCAGCGTACAAGCCAGTTCCTTTTTGGTTCGGATGGAATGATTGAGAGGAAGGACCCAGGGGCTTGTAAAACGGCCTGCTTTGGTCCTCGCATGGCGTGTTCCAGCGCTGCGGCGGCATGGCTACCGCCGGAGCTCAATGAATGTGTGTTCGTATCTATCCGGTTTCATGTAGTCACCTACGAACTCCAAGTCCAGCCCCTCATCGGTCCATACCGCCCGGTATGTCCCGGCGCGGAATGAGTCGTGCGCGTTACTGGTAGTCAGCGACGCTACTTTCACATAAGTGGGCCAGTTTCGGGGCTCGTAGATCGTGAATCCGCCCGCTATGAGGACTGTCCTGTTGCCGATCAGCACGCTTCTTCCGTCAGCCGGTGCGTGCAGCGTGTACGCGGTCACCGGGGTGAGCAAAAACAACATCAAGGCCAAGTATGAGAACACCAGACCGATGCAGATGCCGGCCACCCATCCGGATGCCTTTACGAGGCGAGCTATCCAGGGATGTCGAATCCTGTGAACTGCACTTCGCACCACTAGATACACGCCAGCAACGGCGGGGACTATCGCCAGGAGGGCCAGGGCGGTTCCCAAAGTTATGGCGTTTATGTCCGGAGCGAGAAGAATATAGATGTCCGCGGAATCAAGCTGGAGGAGTGTCCAGGACATCAGCCCGAGACAGGCCGCTACCAGAAGCCACGCGATTCCCAGCCAGATGGAGCTTCGCGCACGGTTACGTGCCGCGGTCAACGTGGCGTTTTCTTGGACGGTCATTCTCCGGGCTTCACTCCTGGCATTCTTGAGCGTTGACTGTCCGAGCCGCCGCTCGGCGTCCGATGAGGGTTTTCCGCGGCCACGGGGTCAGCGGGGGCCGATGATGCAGCTGACTCATGTCTTAGGAACCTAGGACTGAATACCGGAGGTAGACCTTGAGCCCGGTGCGGTCATCAGAGATCCCGGTGCAGGTTTTACGCAACGTCCATAGGTTCATTGGCTCGCAACGTTCTGACACAACTCCCATCTCGGCAGCAAGTGACAGTGCAGTTTGCGGCTCTCTTATGTTGACAACCATTTCCCGCCAACAGCCTCCTGACCCACAGCGCTTGGAGATTTCCCCCGCTTCACTGGGCTGCGGAATAATCTGGAATGCAGAGTCGGGTGGAACTGCCCCTTCATCTATGGCGCTCCAGACCACCGATCCGATCCACGCGATCAAGACCAGCCCGAGCGCGAGCATTGAAAGACGTACTACGGGCCGACGAGTCGTCATTTGAGGGCCCTCATGGACTGCGCCAGCCACCGGGGCCGACGGCGCTGCTTGCAGGATGTCCTACGAATGTCTACAGGCACACAATCAAATCCCAGAAGAAAAGATTGAGCGTTACGCTTTCGAGCCATGGTCCCCCAAATCGAAGACCTCAGACTACACGGCGGGCAGGTGTGGATCGTCTAGGGATCGCCGGTCAGTGTCAGGTAGACGATCCCTGAGCGGGCGCTGTTTCCGCACACCGACGGACATGCTGTCTGGATTCCGTAGGGCCGAAAGACGCCAGTGGCTGGACTAAGCTCCATGCAATGACATTGTGGCGCTGTGTGGTGCCACGTCTATTGGGGGTAGAAAAGCGTGAAGCATCAAAGTCTGAGGACTGCCGCAGCGGTGACGGCGGTCCTTTTCCTGGGGGCGGCACCGGCCGTGGGGGCTCCTGCCGAGATTCTCGACGTCGGCGGGACACCCCTCGGGGTAGTGGTTGGCAGTGACGGCACAGCGTACGTGGGCGATTACGGCACCGGCGGGATTCGGGTGATACCGCCGGGAGCGTCCCGGCCTTCGCGCACGCTCAGTACGGCTATCAATGTCTCCGGGATCGCATTGGCCCCGGACGGCACGTTGTACGTGGCACAGCAGGACAGTGCCTTGGGTGAGGCAGTGGTGGGTGTCATCCCGGCCGGGACGGCGGGTGTCGTACGGAGCATTCCGGTGTCGGATGGGAACCATCTGATTGCCGCCGGACCCGATGGGACGGTCTTCGTTCCGAACCCTGCCGAGGGCACTGTGTCGGTCATCGCACCCAATGGATCGGCGGTGGACCGCATTGTCACGGTCGGGGCCGGCCCGGTGGAAGTGGCGGTCACGAAGGACGGCACCGCGTTCGTGACGAACCAGTACGGCGGGACGGTCTCGGTGATCCCGGCCGGAGCGAACACCGTCTCGCGGACCATCCAGGTCAGCTCCACGCCCGGGAGGACAGAGAACCCCCACGGGATCGCCGCCGGCCCGGACGGGACGATCTATGTCACCAACATCAGTTCCAATGATGTCGCTGTCATCAAGCCGGGCGCCGACACCGTGGCCTACCGCATCTATGTCCCGGGCGGACCCACGGAGGCCGCCGTCGGGCCGGACGGGACCCTTTACGTGGCCAGCGCCCTACGTCCCGCCCTGTCCGTAATACCGCCCGGGGCCACAGCGACCGGTCCCTCCATCCCGACAGGGAGCAACCCCGGTCGCCTCGCGGTAGCTCCGGACGGGACCATCATCGTGACGACCCCGGGCAGCGGCGCGGGAAACGGTTCCGTGGCCCGCTACGCCACCGCCGCTGCAGTTGCGGCTTCGGCCCCCGCCCCGGCCTCAGCACCGGTATCCGCCGCGACCCGACCCGGCGACGCGGCGACAACCCCGTGGCACTCCCCGGCCGGAATCGCTGGAACGGCCGGAGCAGCAGCACTCGTCATCGCCCTGCTCATCGTGGCCACGCAACGCCGGCGAATGGCGTCCCTTCGCGACCGCGCCAGCGGGTCAGAGGAACACCCCGCCGATCACCACAGCGCAGGTTTCTGGAGCGGGCACGCCGATGCAGGCCAAAGCAAGTGATCTGGCCGAGCGGGCTTAACCGGCTGTCCCGAGCTGATGTGGAAAACCCGGACAGTAAACCGTAGCCACAGCTATCCGCGGGTCCACGCCACCCTTTCACCAACTTCGGATGGGCAGTTCGGTCCCAGGCAACGGTGTGCAGAGGTAGGAGGGGTCGCCAGCTATCTATATATGGCACGCTTCACCCCGCCGAAAGAAATCAGTCCGAGCCACGATCGTCGCAAACAGGAAATGGCGGAAACACATGCCACTAGAGTTCATGGACATGCTGGCGAAGCCCACTCTTGGTTTCAGCCAGGCACTACTCTCAAATGCGAACCCGGAGTCAGTCCTGAATCGCTGCGCCTGCACGCCGAGTGGTATCGATAGAGTCCCGTAGAGGGATCCTCTACCGGACGTCCAGGAACCCCGCGAGGGCTTCTATCCACTGATCGAATGCGTCAAGATGCGCGTCGTGTGATCCTCCGCCAAGGTCGACACGTGTGACGTCGTTACCCCGCTCCACAAAAAGTGCCTTTTGTTCCTCGGCGAACATCCCGTCGCCGGCGTAGACGACAAGTGCGGGCGCCTGTACGCGCGCCCACTCCGTCCATCGCGGTTCTGCGAGAGGGGTAAGCGCTGCGACCATCACCTCGGGGTCAAAGCGGGGATGCAGTCCGTCTTCCCGGTGCTCCATGTCGTCTACCCATGCGCGCTGTAGCGGGCCGTCCCCCAAGAACTTGGAGGCTGCGGAACGGTCCGAGAACGGCACAGGCCAGGAATGGAAGTACTCACCGAGTGCTGCATGCTCCTGGTCGCTGCCGCTTCCTTCACCACACTCAAGGAGCACAAGGGTCCGGACTAGGTTAGGGTACGCCGCAGCGGCGAGCATTGCCGTGTGAGCCCCCATCGAGTGCCCGACCAGATGAACCGGACCGGAGGCCTCCCCTTCAATAACTGAGACAACGTCATTAACGAATGCCTCACGCGAGGTGTCAGAGGGTAGCCGCGTGCTCCTGCCGTGACCCCCGCTGGTCGACAAGTATGATCTTGCGACCGGGTAGGGCACGGGCCGTGGACAGGAACTCCTGTCCACTTCCAGCCAGTCCGTGGAGGATCACGATGGCCGGTTCACTCCCGTCAATGACGACGTAGCTTATTTCAACACCATCGCCCGCCCGGATGACACGCCTTGTTTGATCCATCCAGCGATCCTACGCAGCGACTCAGAACTGGGGATCAAGAAGCGCCGCCCGTAAGCCGATCCTCCACCGGCACGTCGGGTCGCCAAGTAGCCTCGACCCGTGCACCATCTGGTTCGATGAGTGAATGGATCATTCGCTGCTGAACTTGTCCGCGCAGAAGCTCGTTACGGGCGATCGGGTCGCGGTTCTCTCCCCGTCGTTCGCGGCGCCTGGACTCGCCCCTGCCGTGCATGAACAGGCGATGCGGCGGCTCACCGCGGCTACCGGGT
>NZ_JBVAYZ010000021.1:0-76487 GCF_055412865.1 Pseudarthrobacter ribosi
CCAGCGCCGGCAAGGACAGCGGACGCTCCGGCGACCGCCGCCGTCGTCCGGCCGAGGCTGAAACCAGCACCGGCCCCGCCGCCGAGGCACCGGCCCGGTCCGCCGCGGCCGCGCCGACCGAGGTCGACCGCGCCACCCGCGCACGCCGACGCACCCGCACCCGCCGCCACAACGGGGAAGTGGTTGCCGGCGAGGCACAGGCCGGGGCTCCGGCAGGCAGCACCGAGGCCTAAACCCCCTCATGACTAACACCGTCTGGGCGCCGGACGGCAGCAACCTGGTGGTACACGCGGACAACGCCGCGTACCTCCCGACGCTGCCGGACGGCGCCTTCACACTCATTTACGTGGATCCGCCCTTTAACACCGGCCGGGTCCAGAAGCGCCAGGAAACTAAAATGGTGCTCAACACCGGCGGCGACGGCGACCGGGTCGGGTTCAAGGGCCGCTCCTACGACACGATCAAGGGCGCGCTGCACAAGTACGACGATGCGTTCAGCGACTACTGGACCTTCCTGGAACCGCGCCTCGTCGAGGCCTGGCGGCTGCTCGCCGACGACGGCACCCTCTACCTGCACCTGGACTACCGCGAGGTGCACTACGCCAAGGTGATGCTCGACGCGATCTTCGGCCGCGAGTGCTTCCTGAACGAGATCATCTGGGCCTACGACTACGGCGCCCGCGCCAAGTACCGCTGGCCCACGAAGCACGACAATATCCTCGTGTACGTCAAGAACCCGGCGAAATACCACTTCGACAGCGCCGAAGTGGACCGGGAGCCCTACATGGCGCCCGGGCTCGTGACTCCGGCGAAACGGGAGCTCGGCAAGCTGCCCACCGATGTCTGGTGGCACACCATCGTCTCCCCCACCGGCAAGGAAAAGACCGGCTACCCGACGCAGAAGCCCGAGGGGCTGATCCGCCGCGTGGTGGCAGCCTCCAGCCGGCCCGGTGACTGGTGCCTGGACTTCTTCGCCGGCTCCGGTACGCTGGGCGCCGTGGCCGCGAAGCTCGACCGCAGGTTCGTCTGCGTGGACCAGAACCAGCCGGCCGTCGACGTCATGGCCAAGCGGCTCGCCCCGCACGCCGCCTTCACGGTGTTTCCCAGTTAGCCCCATTGCGCTATCACTTGTGGCGGCCATTCCGGCTCGGTAGGGACCAAAGCTGCAAGGTCAACGGCCCGCGCAGGGGATCCGCTCTGTCAGCGCACCACCGGGGTTCCGGTTCCCTGGTCCTCGATCCGGGCAAACACTTCCGGTGAGGTCAGGTTCTCGCCCAGCCGGTTCGGTTTCCCGGCGCCGTGGTAGTCGGAGGACCCCGTGACCAGCAGCCCGTGCCGGTCCGCGAGTTTTTGCAGGAACGCCCTGCCCTCCTCGGGATTGTCGCGGTGGTAGATTTCCAGCCCGGCCAGCCCGGCGTCGATCATTTCCTGGTAGATGCGCTCCCCCACAATCCGTCCGCGGGCGGACGCCACCGGGTGGGCGAACACCGGCACGCCGCCGGCGGCACGGACCAGTTCGACGGCGAATGCCGGGTCCGGCGCGTAGTGCTGCACGTAATAGCGTGAGCGCGAGGTCAGGATGGAAGCGAATGCCTCGGTGCGGTCCGCCACCACGCCCGCGGCGACGAGTGCGTCGGCGATGTGCGGCCGGCCCAGGGTGGCACCCGGCGCCACATGGTGGATGACGTCGTCCCAGCTCAGCGGATAGTCCTCCGCGAGGAGGCTGACCATCCGCTCGGCCCGGGTGAAGCGCGCATCCTTGGCTTTAGTGATTTCCTCCAGCAGCCCGGGGTGCGCCGGGTCGTGCAGGTAGCTGAGGAGGTGCACGCTAATCCCCTCCATCGTCCGGCAGGAAATCTCCATCCCCGGAACCAGCGCTACACCGTGCCCGCGCGCGGCGAGGGCGGCCTCCGCCCAGCCGTCAGTGGAGTCATGGTCGGTCAGGGCGACGACGTCGAGCCCCGCCTCCGCCGCCGAGGCCATCACCGCGCCGGGCGCTTGGGTGCCGTCGGATACATTCGAGTGGGCATGCAGGTCAATCCTCACCTCACCAGCCTAATAGATCGCCGCCGCGGCGCCCGGGATGGACGCCGCCAGCCTGTTGGCCTAAGCCGCTCCGCTGGTGAGACTATGGGACGGTGAAAGATGCAGATAACACCCAAGTCTCCGCTTCCCAGCCCCTCGATGAGCGCGTCAACAACCGCTCCCAGCGGCCCAGCTCCGATGCCTTCAAGGCGTTTATGGCCAGCAACTGGGCCCCGTCCAGCGACCAACTCCCGGAACGCGACGCCGTCGCCGGCCACGCCGCCACCCGCCGGCGCGCCATCTCAGAGCAGTTCAAAGGCGAACGTCTGGTCATTCCCGCCGGCCCGCTGAAGGTCCGCTCGAACGACTGCGACTACCGCTTCCGGCCGCACTCCGGCTTCGCGCACCTCACGGGCCTGGGACTGGACCACGAGCCCGACGCCGTGCTCATCCTGGAACCCGTGGAGGCGGGCAAGGGCGACGACGGCGGCCACCACCACGCGACGCTGTACTTCCGCCCGCTGGCCGGCCGCGACACCGAGCAGTTCTACGCCGACTCCCGGTCCGGCGAATTCTGGATCGGCGCCCGCCCCAGCCTGGCCGAGTTCAACGCCCGTCTGGGCCTGGACACCGCGGACATCAGCGAACTCGAACTGGGCATCACCAAGAACGTGGGCGCCCCGGAAATCGGCGGGATCTCCATCCGGCTGGTGCGGAAGGTCGACGAGAACATCGACGCGCTCGTGGACACCGCCCGTTACAACACCGCCAAGGACCCGGAGAACCTGGACCTGGGCATCCTGGATGCCCTCGACGAGAAGCTCTCCGAGGCCCTCTCCGAACTGCGCCTGCTCAAGGACGAGTGGGAAATTGAGCAGATGAAGACCGCCGTCGCCGCGACGGTGCAGGGCTTCACGGAAGTCGTCAGGGTCCTGCCGCGGGCACTCACCCACCAGCGCGGCGAGCGTGTCGTCGAAGGCGCGTTCTTCGCCCGGGCCCGGGAGGAAGGCAACGAACTCGGCTACGACACCATCGCGGCCTCCGGCAACAACGCCACGGTGCTGCACTGGACCCGGAACACCGGCAAGATCAACGCCGGCGAACTGCTGCTGCTCGACGCCGGGGTCGAGGCGGATTCGCTCTACACCGCGGACATCACCCGCACCCTGCCGGCCACCGGCACCTTCTCCGAGGTCCAGCGCAAGGTCTACGAGGCTGTTCTGGACGCCGCCGACGCCGGTTTTGCCGCCGCCCAGCCCGGCACCCGGTTCCGCGACATCCACACCGCCGCGACCACGGTGCTGGCGGAACGGCTGGCCGCCTGGGGCCTGCTGCCGGTCTCCGTGGAGGAAGCCATCAGCGCCGAGGGCCAGCAGCACCGCCGCTGGATGCCGCACGGCACCAGCCACCACCTCGGCCTCGACGTGCACGACTGCGCCCAGGCCAAGCGCGAACTGTACCTCGACGGCGTCCTCACCCCCGGCATGGTCTTCACGATCGAACCCGGGCTGTACTTCAAGGACGAGGACCTGGCGATCCCGGAGGAATACCGCGGAATCGGCGTCCGCATCGAGGATGACATCCTGATGACCGCAGACGGCCCGGTCAACCTCAGCGCTGCCCTGCCCCGCAAGGCCGACGACGTCGAATCCTGGATGGCGGGAATCTACCAGGAAGCTGACGGCCCGGCGGCGTAAGTCCACGCCCGCCCGGCGGCGTAAAGCCCATGCCCGCCCGGCTTCGCTGGCGCACTGGCGCCGACACGCAGAAGGCCTCCGCCCGGATCGCTCCGGGGCGGAGGCCTTCTGCGTTGCCGGTCAGTGCTGCGAACCGCCCTCATCCGGACCCTGCTTGGGCGTATCGGTGACGCGGACGCCGTACTGCGGGCGGCCGTCCGGCAGGTCCGGGTAGGCGAACCCGGCCGTCTTGGGCGCCTCTTCCGTCTCCGCCGCGGTATGGCCAGGCTCTGCCGGCTGGTGGGCGGGCTGCTGGCCCGCGTCCGGCTCCTGGCCGGGCTGCTGCTGTCCAGCGGGCTGCTGGCCGCCGGCGTCGGGGGCGCGCTGGCCGTACGGGTCGTTCCAGGCCGCGGGGCGCTGCGGGGCGTTGCCCTGCTGGCCCGGCTCCTGGGCTCCCTGCCCGGGACCGGGCTGGTACGGCTGGTGCTGGTAGTCGCGCTGGGAGTAACCGGCCGACCCTGCGGACGCCGAGGCGTCACGCTGGGTCATCGGAAGCTGGTGGAGCAGCCGCCGTGCCTCGTTCGCCGCCTCGAAGGAGACCACGACGTCGTAGTTGGTCGCCACCACCTGGCTCGTGGACGTGAAGTCGCGTTTGCCCTTCTGCATCGCGTACGTGACGATGCCGAACAGCATAAAGAAGGCCGCGCCCATGAGCACGGAGGTCACGATCGAGAAATACCCCGGCGTGGTGGAGAAGAAGGAGAGCATGATGCCCACGAACAGGCCGAACCACATGCCGCTCAGTGCACCCGACAAGGCAACCCGGGGGTAAGTCAGCCTGCCGGTGACCCGCTCCACCATCTTCAGGTCATTGCCGACAATCGAGACCATCTGCACCGGGAACTGCTGGTCCGCGAGGTAGTCCACCGCCTTCTGGGCATCCAGGTAGGAATTGTAGGAACCGACCGTATCGCCCTTGGGGACACTGCGGGCCTCGTCCGGGCCGTTGGGGGCGCCAGACCTGGGAGCACCAAAAATGTTTGACATACGCCTATTCTTACCTATCCGGCTGGGCACCGGCTGTAAATTCAGCTAAAAGAGAGCGGACTCGGTAGCCTGTACAGGTGAGCACAAATCATACGCGGGTGTTTGTCGCGCGCCTCCTCGGACTGGACGTCTTTGACCCACTGGGCGACCGTCTGGGCCGGCTGCGCGACGTCGTCGTGCTCTCCCGCGGAACCCGGGGCGCCCCGCACGTGGTGGGCATCGTCGTCGAGGTTCCCGGGAAGAAGCGCGTTTTCGTGCCGATGACCCGGATCACTTCGATCGACCAGACCCAGATCATCTGCACCGGGCTGGTAAACCTGCGGCGCTTCGAACAGCGCGGCGCGGAAACCCTCGTGGTGGCCGAGATGTTCGACCGCCGTGTGACGCTCGCCGACGGCAGCGGGGACGCCACGATCGAGGACATCGCGATGGACAAGCACCGCTCCGGCGACTGGTTTGTCAGCAAGCTCTTCGTCCGCCGCGGCCATTCCCTCTCCCCGCTGAGCAGGCTGCGCCGCAACGAGACCCTCATCATTGACTGGGCCGACGCGCACCCGGACGCGCGCACCGAACCCCAGGCGGCCACCCAGTTCGTCGCGACCCACGAGGACCTCAATCCTGCGGACTTCGCCGAAGCCCTGCACGAGATGAGCGACAAGCGCCGCTTCGAGGTCGCCAGCGAACTGCAGGACGAACGCCTCGCCGACGTCCTGCAGGAGATGCCCGAAGACGACCAGGTGGAGATCCTCTCCGCCCTCGACGTGAACCGTGCCGCGGACGTGCTGGAGGAAATGGACCCGGACGACGCCGCCGACCTCCTCGCGGAACTGCCCAGCGCCCAGGCCGAACAACTGCTCCAGCTGATGGAACCCGAAGGCGCCGAAGACGTCCGCCGGCTGCTCGAATACGACGAGGACACCGCAGGCGGCTTGATGACCCCGGTCCCGGTTATCCTGCCCCCGGAAGCCACCGTCGCCGAGGCCCTGGCCCATGTCCGCCGTGAAGAGCTCTCCCCCGCGCTGGCGTCGTCGATCTTCATTGCCCGGCCGCCGCTGGAGACGCCGACGGGCCGGTTCCTCGGCGTCGTCCACATCCAGCAGCTGCTGCGCTTCCCGCCGCCCGAGCCGCTGGGCAACCTGGTGGACAAGACCCTGGAGCCGGTGTCAGACCTAGCCCACATCAGCGAGGTGGCCCGCACGCTGGCGACCTACAACCTCAACTCGCTCCCCGTCGTCAACAGCGACGGTCGGCTTGTGGGGGCGGTGACTGTTGACGATGTGCTGGATCATCTGCTGCCCGATGACTGGCGCGCCCACGAGGACGATGTCCCGATAAGGAAGCTTGGAGGCCGCATTGGCTGATAACAGCACACCCCGGAACCCCCACGTCCGGCCGGGCAGCAAATCGGCCAAGGGAAGCCTCGATACACCCCTGAGCGGCCGCCAGCGGATCCTGCCGAAGTTCTCACCCAACCCGGACGCCTTCGGCCAGACCACGGAAGGCTTTGCCCGCTTTATGGGCACGCCGCAGTTCCTGGTCTACATGACCGTCTTTGTCGTCCTCTGGCTCGTCTGGAACACCTTCGCCCCGGTGGAGTGGCAGTTCGACTCCCTGGCCCTCGGCTTCACCCTGCTGACCCTGATGCTCTCGCTGCAGGCCTCCTACGCCGCGCCGCTGCTGCTCCTGGCCCAGAACCGGCAGGACGACCGTGACCGTGTCTCCCTGCAGCAGGACCGCCAGCGTGCGGAACGCAACCTCTCCGACACCGAATACCTGACCCGGGAGCTCGCCTCGCTGCGGATCGCCCTGCGCGAAGTCGCCACCCGCGACTACGTCCGGGCCGAACTGCGCAGCCTGCTTGAGGACATGCTGGAGGCGCAGGAGGAACTGCGCACCCACGATCCTTCCGCCGGCGTCCACGAGACGCCGCGGGACAAGGTCAAGGACAAGCTGAAGGACCGCCGCGACAAGCAGCGCGGCCCGCGGACCCAGCAAATTCCCCGGGTCAAGTCCGAGGGCAGGAACGACCGCAAACCCGCCAGGAAACCCGACACCGCGCCGGACACGCTCCAGGGTGCCGGGCCGGACAACGCCGGTGCACCGGCGCACCCCGCTTCCCCCGAGAACTGAGCCGTCACCGCATGAACTCCAGCCAGGACAGCACCACCCAGGGCATCCCCGCGGCCTCCCCGCTGGACGGGGCCGTGCATGCCGCCCTCGCCACCGTCATCGATCCGGAGCTCCGGCGTCCCATCACGGAGCTCGGCATGGTGGACGCGGTGGAGGTTTCCGACGGCGGCCGGGTGCGGGTCGGGGTGCTGCTGACGATTGCCGGCTGCCCGCTGCGCGGAACCATCACCGCCGACTGTGAGGCGGCGCTGTCCGCCATCCCCGGGGTCACCGGCGTTGAGGTCGACCTGAAGGTGATGACGCAGGCGCAGCGCGATGTGCTCAAGGAGCAGCTGCGCGGCGCCGGCGGGCAGCGCGGGATCCCGTTCAACGCCCCCGGCTCGCTGACCAAGGTCTACGCCGTTGCGAGCGGCAAGGGCGGCGTGGGCAAGTCCTCCGTAACGGTGAACCTCGCCTGTGCGCTGGCCGCCCAGGGGCTGCGCGTGGGGATCGTGGACGCGGACGTCTACGGCTTCTCCGTCCCGGCGCTAATGGGGATCACCCAGACCCCCACCCGCGTGGATGACATGATCCTGCCGCCGGTGGCGTACGGGGTCAAAGTCATCTCGATTGGCATGTTCGTCACCGGCAACCAGCCGGTTGCGTGGCGCGGTCCCATGCTGCACCGCGCCTTGGAGCAGTTCCTCACCGACGTCTACTTCGGCGACCTCGACGCCCTGTTCCTGGACCTTCCGCCCGGTACCGGCGACATCGCCATCTCCGTGGCCCAGCTGCTGCCCAAAGCCCAGATCCTCGTCGTGACGACGCCCCAGACAGCGGCCGCGGATGTGGCCGAGCGGGCGGGCGCCATCGCGACCCAGACCGGCCAGAGCGTCGCCGGCGTCGTGGAAAACATGTCGTACCTGGAAATGCCCGACGGCGGCCGGATGGAACTGTTCGGAAGCGGCGGCGGCGCTGTGCTCGCCGAGCGGCTGTCCGCCACAGTAGGCACGGACGTTCCACTGCTGGGACAGATTCCGCTGGACATCCTGCTGCGGGAGGGCGGCGACGCCGGGATTCCCCTGGTGCTGGGCCGTCCCGAAACACCGGCGGCCGTGGCACTGCTGGACATCGCCGGGAGGCTCGCCTCGGTCCCGCGCGGGCTGAGGGGAAAGTCGCTGGGCCTGCAGCCTCGTTAGGTTGCTTCGGAATCGAAGGGTGCCGGCTCGCCGTCGGGGAGCCGCTCGACGATCCGGGCCGGCCGGCGTTCCGCGGCCGCCGCGGCGGCCGCCGCCACGGTGGCTACCGCCGGGGCACCGGCGCTGACCGGCTTGATGTCGTCGTCCAGCAGCGCTTCCTTGATGATCCGGCGCGGATCGTACTGCCGGGGGTCGTACTTCTTCCAGTCGACTTCATCGATATCGATGCCGACTTCTTCCTTGATCTGCTCCCGCGCGCCTGACGCCATCCGGCGGACTTCCTTGACGATGTTGGCAAGTTTCTGGGTGTATTCGGGCAGCCTGCTGGGACCAATCACCAGAAGGCCGATGATCAGCAGAAGTAAGAATTCCGGTCCATTGATTCCAAGCACTGTAGGAAGATTACCCTCTCAATCGGGACTGGGACGATTCGGCCGTGACACAGGGCTCATACCCGTGGCCGGCGCCGCCGCCGAGGTGAGATTTCGCGCCCATTGCGGAGCAGCCCATGGGCACGAGCTCTCACCTCGGGCCGGCATCGGCCCGTCACGGGGCCAGCAGCTCCATAATCCTGCCCAGTCCGCGCTCCAGCCGCGCGGCGAAATCGCTCCCGGTGCCGTCGGCTGTCTCGACCTGCCCGGATCCGCCGGGGCCGGCCGGCCCCGCTGCCGCGGCACGGGCCCGCACGAGGGCGGCCACGCCGTCGTCGGCCTGCTCGGCCGGCTGGTCCGAGACGTACGTGAAGGTGATGTCGCCCGCCTGGTAGATCGCGGCGAAGGGTGGGGCATGGTGGACCCACAGCGTCCCGCGCCCGGCCCCGGCACCGCCGCCCGCAGCGTGAGACACTGCCGGAACCGCTGCGGCGGTGAAGCCGTCCGACGTCGCCAGGCGGCCCGTGAGCACGTTGACCGGTGCCGGCGGGGCGGTTTGCGGGCTGCCGGAGTGCCCGGGCGCGCCGCTCTCCTGGGCGTCGCTGTCCGGCGCGCCGCTGTGCTGTTCCAGGACGGTCGCGAAACTCCGGCCGTCGGTGAGGCGCAGTTCCAGGATGTCGCCGCCGGCGAGCACCCCGGCCCTTGCCCAGACGAGGTGGTATCCGAGTTCGCGCAGCTCGGGGCAGGTCCAGCCCTCGGAGCGCAGGGAAGCGAGCTGTTCGTCCGTGAGTGCTCCGGCCGGGGTGAAATCGGGTTCGCCGGTGAGGCTCCACCCTGTCGGCGCCCCGGGCCCGGCGTCGACGGCGGCAGCAGCCCCGGAGGCGGCAAGGTCGCGCTGCAGAAAGACGGGGGCGGGTGCTCCGGCGGCCGTCGGGACGCGGTCCCCGCCCATCAGGTAGGCCGATCCGCCGAGCAGCGCGGTGGCGGCTGCCGCGCTCCCGGCGACGAGCACCGCTGCCCGAAGGGCAGGACGGAAACCGCGGGCCGGGCGGAGCCCGCCGGCGACCGGCAGGGCGGCTAGGGGTTCATCGCGGGCCAGATCCGCGGTGCGTGCCAGCAGCCGTGCGGTGAGGTCATCGCTGGCCACGGGCACTTCGGCACCGCGCAGCCGCTCCAGGTACTGGCGTTCCCGGCGCTGCCGAAGCCGGCATTCCGCGCACGAGTCCAGATGCCGGGGCCGCCGTTCGTGCGGGCCCCGGAGCAGTCGTTTCAGCAGACGCATTGCCTGGGTCAGAGGAGACCGGCGATGCGCGGCATCTTCAGCCGCGGCTTCAGCGAGGCCTTGGCGGCCGGCGGCCGCGGGTCGCGGTGTGCGAGCTTCTCCCGCAGCATGGTCCGGCCGCGGTGGATCCTGGAGCGGACCGTGCCGAGCTTGATGCCCAGCGCCTCGGCGACCTCGTCGTAGGACAGGCCTTCAAGGTCGCAGAGGACGACGGCGGCGCGGAAATCCGGGGGAAGTTCTTCCAGGGCGGCCTGCACGTCGACGTCCAGGTTGTTGAACTCGAAGCTCTGCTCGGGCCCGGGTTCGCGTCCAGGCAAACGGGATTCGGCGTCGTCGGCCAGTGCGTCGAAGCGGATCCGGCTCTTGCGCCGCGCCTGGTCCAAAAAGAGGTTGGTGGTGATCCGGTGCAGCCACCCATCGAGCGTTCCCGGCTTGAAGTTCTCCAGCGAACGGAAGACGCGGACGAACACTTCCTGGGTGAGGTCCTCGGCGTCGTACTTGTTGCCGGTGAGCCGGTACGCGAGGCGGTACACCTTCGCGGAGTGGTTGGTCACCACTTCCTCCCAGGTGGGCCGGACCCACTCGGCCTCTGCCGCGGGCTGGGACTCTTCAGTTGCAGGGACAGCTGCCACTATCGACATTGTCCGCTCCCCTCGTGGATGGTGCTTACGCCGTGGACGGTGCTTGCGGCTGCAAGCTCCTGCATCCTTTGATTCGGCGCCGATCACCTCGCGGATGAGCGGATATCCATCATTTCAAATCAAGCTGGGAATTACCTGACGCCGGCGGGCCTTCCGCCCACGGCAGAACCGGCCGCCGGGGCCGCAGTGTGACCGCCGCAGCGGGGGCGCCTCCCGGCGGGATACCACCTGACACAGTACGCTGGAGGGAACAATCCCCCCTGCCGCCCAGAAAGCGAAATCCATGAGCGCCGATAAGTCCACGAGCTGGTCCTACGCAGAAGATCTGCCTGCCGAGGATGAGGTCCTGTTGCACGCGCGCGAACGGTCCTTCGAACTGGGCGTCACCCCCGTCGGCCCGGGCGTGGGAGCCGTCCTGACCGTCCTGGCCGCCGCCTCAAAAGCCCAGACAGCTGTCGAAATCGGCACCGGCGCGGGCGTCTCCGGCGTCTGCATCCTGCGCGGCCTGGGTCGGCAGGCCGTACTGACCACCATCGACGTCGACGTCGAACACCTCAAAGCCGCACGGGAAGCGTTCCAGGAAGCCGGCAGCCCGGCCAACCGCACGCGGACCATTTCCGGCCGGGCCCGCGACGTCCTCCCCCGGCTGACCGACGCCGCCTACGACCTGGTCTTCATCGACGCCGACAAGCCGAACTACCCCGGCTACGTGGAGCAGGCCATCCGCCTGCTCAAGTCCGGCGGGCTGCTGATCGTCAACGATGCGCTGGACAAGGACCGCGTCGCCAACCCGGCCGCACGGGACGCCACCACCGTGATCCTGCGCCAGGTGGGCAGGGCCATCCGCGACGACGACCGCCTCGCCTCGGCGATGCTGCCCACCGGCGACGGCCTGCTGGTCGCCGTCAAGAAGTAGCCGACTGGAACTCACGGTCGAGGGCGGCGGGCAACTCCGCCGCAGGACAGCGAAAGCGGGCGGGGTCCGCAGCCATCCGGCTGCGTACCCCGCCCGCTGTCATGAGTTCGGTGACGCTATTCGGTAACGCCGACGAGGCATTCCTTCAGGTTGGCAGCTTCGGCGGAATTGAGTTCGACCACGAGCCGTCCGCCGCCTTCGAGCGGAACACGCATGATCAAGCTGCGTCCTTCTTTGGTAACTTCCATCGGGCCGTCGCCGGTGCGTGGTTTCATTGCCGCCATAAGGAATATCCCCTCCATTAGTCCAGTGACATAGCAGCCCGACCGGGCTGCGTCCGCTTAGTCAATCAAGCTGCCCGGCGGCCGTGATGGATGCCATCAGGGCCATAAACTCAGTTTGCTTCTTGTCCTTGCTTACCAACTATTATCGCGTAACAACGCGGCTGTAGCTAATCGTTGGACTTTCCGGCTCGCCGCGTCGCGCCGGGCCGGCAGCCGCCAAAGGTGCCGTGCGTCACGGCGGATAGTCCCCGCCGCCGGGCAGCGGAGCCCAGGCCCACAGCCACACGATCCAGACAATCTGCAGCAGCACGAACATGACCACCACCGTGCCGCGGTACGCGCGGGACCGGGAGATGAGGGCCGCGGCAAGGGCCAGCGGGAACAGCGGAAGCAGCATCCGGAAAGTACTCGTCTGCGGGTGCAGGAAAAGCAGCAGGTAGCCTATGTAGCAGGCACACCACAGCCGCAGTTCCGGGCCCAGCGCCCGCACCGGACGGCTCAGCAGGAGCAAGGCGAACAGGGCAACGAACACGAACGGTGCCAGCAGCCCCAGCACCGGCCCGAAGAGCAGGACGCCGGTGTCGAACCAGGGCTTGAACGGCACAAGGTCGTGGCCGCGCCAGACCGTTTCGGTCTTGGTGTAGGCCTCGATATCCCCGGTGACAGCCCAGGCGATCCCCGGCCACATCAGGGCCCCCAGTCCGCTGACCGCCGTCAGACCGGCGAGGGACCAGAGCTGGGTTCCGGTCTGCGGCACGACGGTGTGCGGCACACCGCCCGCCGCCGGGTCCGGGCCTACCCCGCGTGCCGTGCGGCGGGACGCCGAGTAGGCCTGCCACCCCCGGTAGAGGAACAGCAGCCCCGCCATCGCCGCGAACGGCACGCCGGTCGGCCGCGACAGGCACATCAGCACAACGACGGGCAGGGCCCACAGGTAACGGCGTGTCACCACCAGCAGCAGGGCAGAGGCCAGCAGGAGCAGGTTCAGCGCCTCGGCGTAGGGCACCTGGAGCACCGGGGACACCGGAAAGGTGGAAACGAACACCGTTCCCCAGAGCGCGCTCCGGTGCGATGCCTTGTGCCGGAACAGCCGGTAGATGACCAGCGCCGCGCCGAGCCCGCACGCCATAGCGATCAGCGTCAGGCTGAACGCCGGGTGCAGTCCGGTCACCGCGGCGACCACGCGGCCCAGCACCGGAAAGAGGGCATAGAACGCCCAGGCGTTCTCCTGGACGTTCCCGGCACCGTCAGTCGGAAGGACATCCGGATAGCCGTTCAGGAGGATCTCGCCGTACCAGCGGGCGTCCCAGATATTGACGAAGGACCAATAGTCCGGCTTCGCGGGAAACCAGGGGTTCACGCCCTGGTGCAGGGCCGCGGCCATGAAAATGCAGACACTGATGAACCGGGCGGCGACATAGAGGGCGCCCACCTGGACCCACCAGGGCCAGTGCGCCGCCCGGGCGGCCGCCGCTGCGACGCCGCCCCGGGCCGCGGCAGTCAGGTCTAGCAGCCCGGAGCTGCGGGTTCCGTCTGCCGGCTCCTCGCGGCTGTGCGGCTGCACCGCCGCCGGCAGGTGCGCCTTTGGCGGGTCGCTGCTCACGGGGCCTTCTCCGGTCCCCGTCGCCGGCGTCCCAGTTCGGTCCCGAGGTCCGCGATTATCCGGTCCTTGGTGGCGAGCTGGTCCCGCAGGTCGTCCAGCACCTGGTCCACCTGGTCCATCCGGTAGCCCCGCAGGCCGATGGCGAACCGGAGACGGTCGATGTCGGCCGGCTCCGCCTCGGCTGGCAGCAGCACCGGCGGGAGGTTGGCGACCGGCTGGTCGAAGCCGTCATCCAGGGCCCTGCGTTCACCGGCATCGGACCCGCGGCGGCCGCGGAAGAAGCTCGGCGCCCGGCCGGTGCCGAGGAGGAAAGCGGCGCCGACGAGCGCAATCGCCAGGAAGATCAGGAAGAAGCTCACTCCCCCATCGTGCCAGAAGCCGGCGGGTCCGACAGGTGGCCTGTCAGCCCCGCGTGCCGCCGGCGGGTCCGGTGCCGTTCCCGGCGGCGGAGCCGGTGCCGTTGGGGTTCCGGTGCCGGGCGGCGCCTTCGACCACGAGCTCCACGGCGTGTGCCGGATCGTCGACGACCTGCAGCAGGTCCAGGTCCTCCTCGGACATCATGCCCTCGGCCACCAGCGTGTCCTGGATCCACTCCACCATGGGGCTCCAGAACGCTGTTCCGATCAGGACAATCGGGAAGGAGGTGACCTTCCGGGTCTGGACCAGGACCATCGCTTCGAAGAGTTCGTCCAGGGTGCCGAGGCCGCCCGGCAGCACGATGAACCCCTGGGCGTACTTCACGAACATGGTTTTGCGGGCGAAGAAGTAGCGGAAGTTGATGCCCAGGTCCACCCACTGGTTCATCCCCTGTTCGAAGGGCAGTTCGATGCCGAGTCCCACGGACACCCCGTTGCCCTGCACGGCGCCCTTGTTGGCTGCCTCCATCGAGCCGGGACCACCGCCGGTGATCACTGCCAGCCCGGCTTCGGCGAGCTGGCGCCCCACCTCGACGGCGAGTTCATAGTTCGGGCTGCCGGGCAGGGTCCGCGCCGAGCCGAAGACGCTGACCGCCGGGCCCAGGTCGGCAAGCGCACCGAACCCTTCCACGAACTCGCTTTGGATCCTGAGGACACGCCACGGGTCAGTATGGACGAACTGTCCCGGCCCCTTCGTATCCAGCAGGGTCCGGTCGGACATCGTGACCTTGGCGGCTTTGCGCCGCAGCTCCAGCGGACCCTTGTGCCGGATCCCGGCCGGGGCCGGAATGTCGCGGGTTTCGCCGGTGGTCTTTGCGGCGGCCTGTCCGGCTGCCTCTTCGACTGGTTTACCGACAGATTTGCCGGCTGCTTTTCCGGCTGTTTTGCCGGTAGTGGCCGGGGGTCCTTGTTGCTGCGGATCGGTACTCATGCCCACAGGTTAGCGCGGATACGCGCCCGCGCCAGTCCGGCACGGCCCGGACATGCCGGCGCCCGTGCAGGAGGCCGTGGCCGGCCCCGGACACTACCCGAGGACACCGGTGGCAGGCTGACCTGCAGGTATCTCTTGAATCACGATCTGTAGGAAGTGGGAGTGATTGCGGTCATATTCGGCGGATGTTCGCTAGATTCTTCTTATGACTACTCAAGTGCCCGGCGATGCCCTCGTCTCCCTGAATGCCGTCAATAAGCACTACGGCGAGTTGCACGTCCTGAAGGACATCAACCTGAATGTCCGCAAGGGCGAGGTTGTAGTCGTCATCGGACCATCGGGTTCCGGCAAGTCAACGCTTTGCCGTGCCATCAACCGCCTCGAGACCATCGACGACGGCGTGATCAAGATCGATGGAAAGGTGCTGCCCGCCGAGGGCAAGGAACTCGCCAAGCTGCGCGCCGACGTCGGGATGGTCTTCCAGTCTTTCAACCTCTTTGCCCACAAGACGATTCTTGAGAACGTCACACTCGGCCCGATCAAGGTCAAGGGCCTCTCGAAGACCGAGGCCGACAAGGACGCCATGGCCCTGCTGGAGCGCGTCGGCGTCGGGCACCAGGCGCCCAAGCTTCCGGCCCAGCTCTCCGGCGGCCAGCAGCAGCGCGTCGCGATCGCCCGCGCCCTGGCCATGAAGCCGAAGGTCATGCTTTTCGATGAGCCGACCTCCGCCCTGGACCCGGAAATGATCAACGAAGTCCTCGACGTCATGATCCAGCTGGCCAAGGAGGGCATGACCATGATTGTGGTCACCCACGAAATGGGCTTCGCCCGCAAGGCCGCGCACCGCGTGGTGTTCATGGACGGCGGCCAGATCGTCGAGGACGACACCCCGGAAGAGTTCTTCACCAATCCCAAGAGCAGCCGCGCCAAGGACTTCCTCTCCAAACTTCTGACCCACTGAGTTCCCTCCGAGTTCGCACCCTGGCCGCCGCAAGGCGGCCTTCCAATGAAAGGTAAGTCATGATGGCATTTTTGACCCGAAGGAAATCCCTTCTGGTTGCCGCGTCCGCAGCTCTGGCCCTCAGCCTGAGCGCCTGCGGCGGCAGCACCTCCTCTTCCAACCCGCCCGTGGCCGAGAAGCCGAGCTTCGCTGCCGATTCAACCATGGCCAAGCTGTCATCCGCCGACAAGATCATCATCGGCACCAAGTTCGACCAGCCGCTGTTCGGCCAGAAGGGCCTCGACGGCAAGCCCATCGGGTTCGACGTCGAGATGGGCAAGCTGATCGCCGCCAAGCTGGGCATCGCCGCCGACAAGATCGAGTGGGTCGAGACGGTCTCCGCCAACCGCGAGCAGTTCATCAAGCAGGGCAAGGTCGACCTCATCGTCGCCACCTACACGATCAACGACAAGCGCAAGACCGAAGTTGACTTCGCCGGCCCGTACTACGAGGCCGGCCAGGCGCTGATGGTCAACAAGGACAACACGTCCATCACCAAGCCCGAAGACGTCAAGGGCAAGAACGTCTGCTCAGTGACCGGCTCCACTCCGGCCGCCACGATCGTCGAGAAGTATGGAGCGGTCCTCGTCCCGGCTGCCACGTATTCCGCTTGCCTCGAGCCGCTGCGCAACAAGCAGGTTGAAGCGATCACCACCGACAACGTCATCCTGGCCGGTTTCGTGGCCAAGGAGCCGGACGCCTTCAAGCTGGCCTCGGACGAGACCTTCACCAAGGAGCCCTACGGTATCGGCCTGAAGAAGGACGACACCGCCTTCCGCATGTGGATCAACGACCAGCTGGAAGCCTTCGACAAGGACGGTTCCTACAAGAAGGCCTGGGAAGACACCGCCGGAACGGTCATCAAGACCGCTCCCGCCCTTCCCACGATCGACCGCTACTAGCCCGGCGTGGCGGTTGCCGGTGCACGCGCCCGACGCGGCTCCGGTAACCGCCATTCCCGTCTCCCGCTCCACTTACCTCAAGGCAGCCTAAGGAACCTATGGACGTCATCATTGATAACCTTCCCGCTTATGTGGACGGTTTTCTCAGAACCCTCTTCCTGTCCGTGGTCTCGGGGATCTTCGCATTGATTTTCGGCACCCTGCTCGCAGCAGCCCGTGTCTCGCCCATCACCGCACTGCGCGGCTTCAGCATGACGTATGTGGAGATCGTCCGGAACACCCCGCTGACCATCGCGTTCTTCTTCGCCGCCGTGGTCCTTCCCCGGCTTGGGGTGACGTTCCAGCAGTTCGAGGTTGCCGCCATCATCGCCCTGAGCGCCTACACCTCGGCTTTCATCGCCGAAGCGGTGCGTTCCGGTGTCAACAGCGTCCCGGTGGGCCAGGCCGAAGCCGCCCGCAGCATCGGCATGAAATTCAGCCAGGTCCTCACCCTGATCATCCTGCCGCAGGCCCTGCGCACGGTGATCCCGCCCATGATCAACATCCTCATCGCCCTGGTAAAGAACTCCTCGGTGGCCGGCGCCTTCTACGTCCTGGAGCTTTTTGGCACCGGCCGTCAGCTCGCCAACGCCAACGGCGACGCCGTGCTGTGGGTCCTCGTCGGCGTTGCGTTCTTCTACCTGCTGATAACCGTCCCGCTTGGCTACCTCGCCAACCTGGTTGAACGAAAGGTGGCGATCGCCCGATGACTTCCGTCCTTTACGACGTCCCCGGCCCCAAGGCCCGCCGTGTCTCCCTGATCGGCTCTATCATCGGCGTCGTCGCGATTGCCGGGCTGCTCTGGTGGGCCATCTCCATCCTCGCCCAGCAGGGAATTTTCGAACCCGAACGCTGGGCCGTCTTCCAGATTCCCGAGGTCTGGGTGCTGATCGGCAACGGCATCGTGGCCACCCTCACCGCCGCGGCGGTCGCCGCGGTCATCGCCTTCCCGCTGGGGCTCGTGCTGTGTCTCATGCGCATCTCCGACGTCGCCTGGATCCGCATTCCCACCCGGATCGTGCTGGAATTCCTGCGCGGCATGCCCGTGGTCCTGATGATGTTCTTCGTGCTGCTGGTGTTCGCGACCGGTTCCTTCACCGCCGTCGTCGCCGGCCTGGTGCTGTACAACTCGGCGATCTTCGCGGAGATTATCCGCGCCGGTATCCAGTCCCTGCCGAAGGGCCAGCGTGAAGCCGGCCTCGCGATCGGCCTCACCAGCTTCGCCTCCCGGCGCAGCATCGAACTGCCCCAGGCGATCCGGCGCATGCTGCCGTCCCTCGTGGCGCAGCTCGTGGTGCTGCTGAAGGACACCTCGCTGGGCTACATCGTGTCCTACGAGGAACTGCTGCGCAAAGTGCAGATCATGGCCGACTTCCTCGGCCCGGACTACCTGTTCCCGGTGTTCTTCGTGGCGGCGGCAATCTACATCGCCATCAACTTCTCCGTCTCCCGGCTCGCGATCTGGATCGAGAAGCGCGGTTCCAAGAAGGCTGCCGGCGGCGTCGTGCACGTTCCGGTCGCAGGGATCCCGGTCAAGTAGGTTCCCGGCGGCGCATCCTGCGCCCCCATCAAGGCTGCACCGCACGCCAAAAGGTCCGGAATCCCGCGAGGGGTTCCGGACCTTTTGTGCTGTCAGTTGTATTGCCTGTGTCAGGCCGTGAGCCAGCTCCGCAGGACCCGCAGGCATTCGCGGACCGCGTCGGCCTCGACGTGTTCGTTGTCCTTGTGCGCCAGCAGCGGGTCGCCGGGTCCGAAGTTCACCGCCGGGATGCCCAGTTCGCTGAAGCGCGCGACGTCGGTCCAGCCGTATTTGGGCTTGGGCGCGGCCCCGACAGCGGCGACAAAGGACGCCGCGGCGGGGTGGTTGAGTCCCGGCCGGGCGCCGGCGGCGCTGTCGGTGCGGACGACGTCGAATCCCTCCAGCAGGTCCCGGACATGCTGCTCCGCCTCGTCCGGGGTTTTGTCCGGGGCGAAGCGGTAGTTGATTTCCACGACGCACCGGTCCGGGATGACGTTGCCGGCGGTCCCGCCGTTGACCTTCACGGCGTTGAGGCTTTCCCGGTAGTCCAGGCCGTCCACGGTGATGGTCCGGGGCTCGTAGGCCGCGAGCCGGGCCAGGATCGGCGCGGCGGCGTGGATCGCGTTGCTGCCCATCCAGGCCCGGGCGGAATGCGCGGCTTCGCCGAGCGTGGTCGCTTCGAAGCGGATGGTCCCGTTGCACCCGCCCTCCACGGTCCCGTGCGTGGGTTCGAGCAGGATGGCGAAGTCCCCGCCCAGCAGGTGGCCGTGGTTCCGCACCAGCCGGCCGAGCCCGCTCTTGACGGCTTCAACTTCCTCGTGGTCGTAGAACACGAAGGTGACGTCCTTCTCCGGCTCCGCGCCGCCGTCGAACAGCCCCGCGGCCAGCGCCAGCTGGACCGCGACACCGCCTTTCATGTCGGTGGTACCGCGGCCGTAGAGGATGCCCTCGCCGGGCGACCCCGAGGGCCAGTAGGACGGGACGGTCCCGAGGGATCCCTCCGTGGTCGGCAGGGGCACCGTGTCCAGGTGCCCGGCGAGGATGACCCGTTCGGCGCGGCCGAGGTTGGTGCGGGCAATGATCGAGTCGCCGTCGCGGACCAGCTCCAGCTGCGGGATGGAGCGGAGGGCATGCTCCACGGCGTCGGCCAGTTCCTGCTCCGCACCGGAGACGCTGTAGATGTCGATGAGCCTGGCGGTCAGCAGCGCCACATCCTGGCGGAGGTCCAACCGGGCGGCGGCGTGGGGGCGGGAGTTCGGGCGCGAGTTCAGGTCCGGTGCAGTCACCTCCCCACTTTATCCGCTGTACACCCCCGGTGGGCTGTCACGGGTTTCAGGGACGGCGGGCGCCGTCTATAGACTTGGGGGCATGACTGAAACCGCTTCTTCCGCTGTGCCCGCAGACGCCCGCTCCGCCTATGGTTACGGCGTCGCCACGATCGCCACCGGCAATGGTGACGCCACCGTGCTCGACGTCTGGTTCCCGGCACCGGCGCTCGGCAGCGCAACGGAGAGCCTCCGCGACGTCGCGAACGCGGACCAGTCGCTGCTCGACATCGCCGCGACCGGCGCCGACGCCGACCGCGGCACCGAGCAGAAGGTCGTGTTCGTCCAAATTAACCTCGACGAGGCCCCGGCCGACACCGCCGACGCCTACCTGCGCCTGCACCTGCTCTCGCACCGCCTGGTTCAGCCGAACAGCATCAACCTGGACGGCATCTTCGGCAAGCTCCCCAACGTGGTGTGGACCAACTTCGGGCCCGCCGCCGTCGAGGGTTTCGAACTGACCCGCGCCCGGCTGCGCAAACGCGGCGCCGTCACCGTCTACGGTGTGGACAAGTTCCCGCGCATGGTCGACTACGTCATCCCCTCCGGCGTGCGGATCGCCGACGCCGACCGGGTCCGCCTCGGCGCGCACCTGGCCGAGGGCACCACGGTCATGCACGAGGGCTTCGTCAACTTCAACGCCGGCACCCTGGGCACGTCAATGGTGGAAGGGCGCATCTCCGCCGGGGTGGTCGCCGGTGACGGGTCCGACGTCGGCGGCGGCGCCTCGATCATGGGGACCCTGTCCGGCGGCGGCAAGGAAAAGATCGCCCTGGGCGAGCGTGTCCTGCTGGGCGCCAACTCCGGCGTGGGCATCAGCATCGGCGACGACTCCGTCGTCGAGGCCGGCCTCTACGTCACGGCCGGAACCCGCGTCCGTGTGGTCGGGGCCAAAGACGCCGACGGCGAGGACACCAGCCAGATCGTCAAGGCCGTGGAGCTCTCCGGCGTCCCGAACCTGCTCTTCCGCCGCAACTCCTCCACCGGCGAGGTGGAGGTCCTCCCGCGCAAGGGCCAGACCGTCGAACTCAACGAGGCCCTGCACGCCAACTAAGGTTGGGTGCGGAAAGCCAACCGTTTTAGCAGCATGAACCGGCCCCGGACGGGCCTGAGGAGTAGTTTCGTGGCACGCAGAGGCAGCTTGCGCCGTTGGGTTGTGCTGCTGCTGACCCTGGTCATGGTGGCGGGCGGGGTGTACACCGCGGTGGCGTTCGTGCAACGCTCGGAAGTCCTCATCACCGAACGCTGCACGGCGGCGGGCGGCGGCACCTCGCAGCTTGCCACCGACCAGGCGGCCAATGCCGGACTTATCACGGCCGTCGCCGTCCGCCGCGGACTCCCGGCCCGTGCCGCCAGCATCGCGCTGGCCACGGCCATGCAGGAGTCCAAGATCCGGAATATCGGCCACGGGGACCAGGCCGGCCCTGACTCCCGCGGGCTCTTCCAGCAGCGGCCCTCGCAGGGCTGGGGGACCACGGAACAGGTGATGGACCCGTACCACGCGAGCAACGCCTTCTACGATGCCCTGGTGAAGGTCCCGGGCTACCAGACGCTGGAAATCACCGACGCCGCACAGCGGGTCCAGCGCTCCGCCTACCCGGACGCCTACGCCCAGCACGAGGCGATGGCCCGCGCCTTCGCTTCGTCGCTGACCGGACAGACCGCCGCGGCCCTCGACTGCACGCTGCGCGCCCCCGACGAGGCCGGCGACCCGGCGGCCGTGCTGGAACGCCTCACCTCCGACTTTGGCGCGGTCCCGGCGTCCACGGAGGGCGGCACCCTTGTGCTGGAGGCCGAGGGAGACCGGGCGTGGGCTGTGGCGCAGTGGGCGGTGGCCAACGCCAAGGCCCTCTCCATCACCGAAGTCCAGACGGACGGGCGCAGCTGGACGCGGCAGGACCGCAACGGCTGGCAGGCCTCAGAGGTCCCGGCGGGACAGGTCAGGGTCACCGTCGCCGGGACGCCGACGCAGTAGCGGCACGTCCCCGGGTGGGTCCTGGCGGACTCAGACCAGCAGGTCCACTACCGGCCGCACATAGCTGCGGAACAGTTCCGGCTGGGACAGCAGATCCGAGCTCATAATAATCTTGTCCGGCTCCAGGTACCAGGCCCGCGGCTCGGCCAGCGGCAGCTCGATGATCGTCAAGTTGAAATCATTGGCGGCACGGCCCACCTCCAGCAGCCGGTCGTCCACCATGTCCTGCAGCAGTTGCACCCCGCCGGCGGCTTCACGCTCCGCCTCCACGGCCAGGTACTCACCGCGGCGTTCCCGGGCCCAGGACAGCGCCGCACCGAAATGCGCCTGCAGCACACGCCGAAGGGCCGGGGAATTACTGAACGCACGGAAGCCGGGCGGACCCAGTTCAGGCGACATCTCGGGATGCGCCTTGAGGAGCTGCTCCCACCAGGCTTCCCACTCCGTCTTGAGCGCACTGACTCCGCCCACCTCCGCAATGAGGTGCGTGTGGTCCGCGGGCCGGATCTTCGGTGCCGCGTGGCAGAGTGCCGGGTGCCCCGCGCTGTCCAGGCCGGCGGCGTCGCGAACATACAGTGCAATGAGCATGGGACCCGAAGTGTCCATGGTGATCCGCCAGCCCGGCCCGCCTGTGTGGTGCATCCAATTGCCTCCTTGGCAAGACGTACGTTTCCAGTGTATTCCCCAAGTTAACGCACGTTAATGCCTGCCAGCGTAGCTGCCCAGTCCGTTGAGGTGGGACTCCAATACGTCGCTGCACATCTGCGCGGTCATCCATTCGGGCTGCAGCAGGGCGTGCAATGTGAGCCCGTCCAGGGTGGCCAACAGCCGCTCCGCCTCGGTGACCAGGCGCTGCTGCGCCATCGCTGCATCGGCCCCGTCTCCGTCGTCGCCGGACATGTCGGCTCCGGCCGCGCCGGGCCCGGCTCCGGTGGACAGTTCCATCACGAGCCGCCCGACGATCGCGGCCACGGCACGGTGGCTCCGGTCTGCTTCCGGGGCGAGGAACGGTTTGGTCCTGGCCGCGGCCTTGAACGCCATCCACACGCAGGCGTCGACGGCGCGCTCCTCATCCAGGGGAAGAAACTCACCCAGCAGGGTTAATACACCCTCGTGGTGCTCCGGGGTGCCGGGGTGCGCCTCCGCAAGGCGTTCATCGGCAACCGTCAGCCGGAGGACGATCCGGTCCACGACGACCCCGAAGGAGTGGGCCAGCAGCTCATCGCTGCTGGCGAAGTAGTGCCGGACCGATCCGACCGCCAGTTCCGCCTCGTCCGCGACTTCGCGGAGCGAAGCCCTTTCGAGTCCGTCTGCTGCGACGATCCGGAAGACCGCTTCGACCACTTCTTGGCGCCGCAAAGCGGCGTCGACAAATTTGGGCATTCGTCTTTTTTAGCACGGATGTGCCCGAACGGCAGCGGGCCACACCGTCGGCAGTCCCCCGGGCCGCGCAATGGGCGCCGGCCGCGCGACCGGCCGCGGGACCCAAGCGCCAACGACGCCGGCCGCCCACCCCGTGAGGTGAGCGGCCGGCGTCGTACTTTTTGTTGCTGCTTTTGTTTACCAGGGACTACACGGAAGGGTAGTTGCGCTCCGGCTCACCGATGTAGAGCTGCCGCGGGCGGCCGATCTTGGTGTTGGGGTCTTCGATCATCTCGCGCCACTGCGCGATCCAGCCCGGAAGGCGGCCGATCGCGAAGAGCACGGTGAACATCTTCTCCGGGAAGCCCATGGCCTTGTAGATCAGGCCGGTGTAGAAGTCCACGTTCGGGTAGAGCTTGCGCTGGATGAAGTAGTCATCATTCAGGGCCTTCTCTTCGAGGCGCAGGGCGATCTCCAGGAGTTCGTCGTTGCCGCCGAGCTTCGTGAGGATTTCGTGGGCCGTGGCCTTGACGATCTTGGCGCGCGGGTCGTAATTCTTGTAGACGCGGTGTCCGAAGCCCATGAGACGGACGCCGTCCTCCTTGTTCTTGACCTTTTCCATGTAGTCCTCGGGCTTGGTGCCGTCGGCCTGGATCTGACGCAGCATCTTCAGCACGGCCTCGTTGGCGCCGCCGTGGGCGGGGCCGAAGAGGGCGTTGATGCCGGCGGACACGGAGGCGAAGAGGTTCGCGTTGGAGGAGCCAACCAGCCGGACCGTGGAGGTCGAACAGTTCTGCTCGTGGTCGGCGTGCAGGATGAGGAGCAGGTCCAGTGCCTTGGCGACGACCGGGTCCACCTCATACTGCTCGGCCGGGAGGCCAAAGCTGAGGCGCAGGAAGTTCTCCACGAGGTTGTGGGAATTGTCCGGGTAGAGCATGGGCTGGCCGATGCTCTTCTTCAGGGCGTACGCGGCGATGACCGGCATCTTGGCCAGCAGCCGGTAAGTGGAAACTTCCACCTGCTCGGCGTTGAACGGATCCAGCGAGTCCTGGTAGAACGTGGACAGCGCGGACACGGCCGAGGACAGCACCGGCATGGGGTGGGCGTCGCGCGGGAAGCCGCTGAAGAAGCCCTTGAGCTCTTCGTGCAGCAGGGTGTGGTGGCGGATCCGCTGGTCGAAAGCTTCCAGCTCCGTGGCGCTCGGCAGGTTGCCGTAGATCAGCAGGTAGGAAACTTCCAGGAAGCTGGAGTGCTGCGCCAGCTGCTCGATCGGGTACCCGCGGTACCGCAGGACACCGGCGTCGCCGTCGATGTAGGTGATGGCGGAGGTAGTTGCTGCGGTGTTCATAAAGCCGGGGTCAAAGGCAACGGCACCGGTCTGCTTCAGCAGCTTGGAAACGTCGTAGCCTTCGTTTCCTTCTACAACCTGGATGCGCGGGAGTACAAGCTCGCCGCCGGCATGGCGCAGGGTTGCGCTGGTGGTGTCAGTCATGGAGTCTCCTCATGAGGCGTCGGGGCCTCTGTAGAAAGCTGGTCCAACTTGTGGTGAAGCCGCCCACGGAACCCAGTTTTAGCCACGGATTCCAACAGCTGCGCTGCCTTCTTGTGGAAAGCCACCATTGATAGTCAGTTAAAAACTACCGTCAGTTTCCGGGTGGCACTAATCCAAGGCCATTCGGAACTACCCAAAACGCACCAGTTGTGGCACGTGTCACAGCATTGTTACGCGCCTGCGGCCAGCCGGGAGGCGGCGGCGTCGATCCGCTCGTCGCTTGCCGTCAGCGCGACGCGGACAAATCCGTTGCCGGCTTCGCCGTAGAACACTCCCGGGCCAACGACGATCCCGCGGTCCGCGAGCCGGCCAACCGTGTCCCAGGTGTCCTCGCCCGCGGTGGCCCAGAGGTAGAGTCCGGCCCGGGATTCGTGGATGGTCAGTCCGAACCGCTCCAGCGCCGGGACGATCCGTTCCCGGCGTCCGCGGTACAGGTCCTTCTGCGCCTGGACGTGGGCATCGTCGCCAAGGGCAACCCGCATGGCTTCCTGGACGGGGTAGGGAACGATCATGCCCGCGTGTTTGCGGCTGTTGACCAGGTTCGCCACGATGGCGGGGTCACCGGCGACGAAGGCGGCGCGGTAGCCGGCCAGGTTGGACTGTTTGCTCAGCGAGTACACGGCCAGGAGGCCCTCATGTGAGCCCTCCGCGACCTGCGGGTCCAGGACGCTGGGCACCGAGGAGCCGCCGCGCTGGGGGTCCCATTCGCCCCAGCCCAGTTCGGCGTAGCATTCGTCCGAGGCCACGACGGCACCGAGTTCGCGGGCCTGCCGGACGATTCGGCGCAGCGATTCGGCGTCACGCACGCTGCCGGTGGGGTTCGCCGGGGAGTTGATCCAGACCAGGCGCACCCGGGCACGGGTGGCGGCGTCGAGCTCGTCCAGGTCGTCCGCGGCGATGTGCTCGGCGCCGGCGAACGTGGCGCCGATGTCGTAGGTGGGGTAGGCGACCGTCGGGCGGACGACGACGTCGCCCGGTTTGAGGCCGAGCAGGAACGGGAGCCAGGCCACGAGTTCCTTGGAACCCACGGTGGGCATGATGTCCTGGGGATCGAGCCCGGGGACGCCGCGGCGGCGCGCAAACCACGCCGCGATGGCTTCCCGAAGCCCGGCCGTGCCGTGGACCGTCGGGTAGCCGGGAGCGTTGGCCGCCGCGCGCAGGGCCTCCTGCACGACCGCTGGGGTGGCGTCCACCGGGGTGCCGATGGAGAGGTTCGCGAGTCCCCAGGGGTGCTCGGCGGCGCGGGCCAGATACGGCGCCAGGGCTTCCCACGGGTAGTCGGGCAGGCTGAGGCCGAAGCTGCGCAGCGCAGAAGTCACCGACGCCCCGCCTTAGCTCTCTTGGTTCTGCGGCGGCAGGGCGGCGATCATCGGGTGGTCGGTGTGGGTGTTCCCGACCTTCGCGGCCCCGCCCGGGGACCCCAGATCGTCGAAGAACTCCACGTTGGCCTTGTAGTAATCGGCCCATTCCTCGGGCGTGTCATCCTCGTAGTAGATGGCCTCGACAGGGCAGACCGGCTCGCAGGCCCCGCAGTCCACGCACTCGTCGGGGTGGATGTACAGGGAACGCTCACCCTCGTAAATGCAATCGACGGGGCACTCTTCAATACATGCCTTGTCCTTGACATCTACACACGGCTGCGCGATTACGTACGTCACGTCCCTGGCCTCTCCACGTTGGTTCCGGCGACTGGCCGGATCACTGCCCCCGGCCTGAGCGCCGGGCTGCTGTCTTCTGAGCCTATTATCTCCCAGCCGGTTCCCGCGAACCTAGCCGGGCGTCACACGTGTCCGCACTCTGGAATCCAACCGACCTAGTATGAACGGGTGAGTTCCTCGAAGCCGTCGCCCCAAGAGTTCCTGGCCGCCGCCGAGCCCAGCACCCGGGTGGTGGTCAGGTACCGGATTGAGGGCGGGCTGACGGACGCCCTGGGCGAGCTGGTGGCGCGCACCGAGGACGGCTGCACCATCCGCACCCGGCGCTCCGACGTCGTGATCCCGCTGCCGCTGGTGGTGGCCGCGAAGCAGGTCCCGCCCTCGCCGCCCCGCCGCGCCCCGCGCCAGCAGCACTGACCACCCCGCCCCGCTCCTGCCCCTCCCCCGCCCACTGGACATGCCCTCCCCTGGCGTCGGCCAATGGACATATAGCCACTATGTCCATTCGCGCCTGCACCCGCTGGACATGTCCCCGCGGTCCGGTCGGCGCACGCTGGACATGTCCAGCCGTGGCTGTGAGCGCTGGACTGGTGCGTGTATGTGAACCGCGACCCCGGAGGACATGTCCAGCGTTAGGCCGCCGCGGAGATGCTGTTGAGCGCGTCGCGGACCATTGCGATGAATTCATCGGGCCGGTTCAGGAGTAGCGGGTAGCTGACCACAAGCGTCGGGATGCCGAGCCGGGTTGTGACGTTCCAGCGGCGCCGGTCCTCCTCGAAGCTGGTCCGGTCCATGTGGAAGGCCGCCCCGTCGGTCTCAATGCCGAGCCGGCCGTCGACCATGAGGTCAAGGTGGCCCATGCCGGGGATGTTGACCTGGGACTCCACATGGAACCCTGCCCTTCGGAGCCAGTACCGGGCGATGCACTCCATGATGGACTGCGATTGCGGGACGATCCTGTCCACCAGCCGGCGCTCCCTCGCGTCGTTGCGCCCGGCCAGCCGCTGCCGCAGCTCCGAGAGACTTAAGCCTTTGACAACGACGGCGGATTCGGCAATGACGAGACCGTCGAGTTCCGGGAGGCATCGCAGGCTTTGAACAACGCTGTCCAGCAGGGTGGGCGGCGCGGCGGAACGGTGGCAAATGAAGCCTGGATAGGGGCGGCTGTGGGTGATCGCAATGTGGGGTTGCCCGGGCGGTTCGAGCACCCAGAGGCCCTGGAATTGCGCCGCCGTGGCGCAGGCGGGTTCGGCCGGTAACGACCGGATTGCGATGAGCCGGACATCAGCTCCCGGGACGGCGTACACGCCGCGGGCCACCCGGGAGACGGCGCCCCGGGCCAGGGCCGCCCTGAGCTGGAAGTCAGAGACCCCCGCGGCAGCGAGGTGTTTGGCGCGGGCGACGCCGTCGTAATTTGAAAGGATTTCCGTGATATTTGCCATGCGGACATCGTGGCGCCGGATCCCCGGGCCGGAACAGGGCCGGGACCCGCTATGTGCAGAAGGGCATGCGCAGCGGACCGGGCCGGGTGGGGACATGTTCCGCGTCCGCGCTGGTCCACGTCCCGGTCAGCGCCGGGCATGTCCGCGGGCAGTGTGCGGGGAATGGACATGACCCCGGCCGCGGGCGGAGCGAAGGAGGGACATGTCCCGCGCCGCGTGCAGCCGATGGACATAATGCCGTTATGCCCACTCTTGGCCACGAAAAAGGGACATGTCCCCCGGGGCTGTGATGCGGGGCGGCGGTGCCTATGCCGTGGCCGGCCGGTAGCGCCGGCACCAGGCCAGCATGCCGATGGTGACGACGGCGATGCCGTAGATCCAGAGGTTCCCGGCCAGGTCGCCGACGATCAGCCGCTTTCCGTTCTCCAGGGTGGACCACCAGCCGGCCAGCGCGTAGCAGAGCGCGCCGCAGACCGCCGTCGGGACCGCGGAACGGAACCGGGCACCGAGCCACAGCTCAACGGAACCCAGCAGCACCAGCGCGGCGGCGGCACCCCACGGCACCTCGACGCCCGCGACCAGGGTGTCCTGCCCGTGCAGCACCGTGCCGGCGAGGGCAGCAAAAAGAGCTGCCGGCACGGCGGCGGCAATACCGCCTGCCGTGCCGGCAGCTCTCTTATTCACTAACGATCCGTTGGTTCAGCGCAGAACGCGGTACCTAGACCTTCGCGCGGGCGCGGTTGGACTTGGCGCGCTGGTTGACGTCCAGGATGAGCTTCCGGATTCGGATGGATTCCGGGGTGACCTCGACGCACTCGTCCTCGCGGGCGAATTCGAGCGACTCTTCGAGGGTCAGGTCGCGCGGGGGCGTCAGGTTCTCGAAGGTGTCGGAGGAAGCGGCACGCATGTTGGTGAGCTTCTTTTCCTTCGTGATGTTGACGTCCATGTCGTCGGCGCGGGAGTTCTCGCCGACGATCTGGCCCTCGTAGACCTCGGAGGTGGGGCGCACGAAGAAGGATCCGCGTTCCTGCAGGTTGATCATGGCGAACGGCGTCACAACACCGGCGCGGTCAGCGATCATCGAACCGTTGGTGCGGTATTCGATCGGGCCGGCCCAGGGCTCGTAGCCCTCGGAGATGGACGCTGCGATGCCGGCGCCGCGCGTGTCCGTGAGGAACTTGGTGCGGAAACCGATCAGGCCACGGGCCGGAACGATGAACTCCATGCGGCACCAGCCAGTGCCGTGGTTCGCCATGTTGGTCATCCGGCCCTTGCGGGCAGCCATGAGCTGCGTGACGGCGCCGAGGTACTCTTCCGGCACGTCGATGGTCATGTGCTCCATCGGCTCGTGGACCTTGCCGTCGACGATCCTGGTAACAACCTGCGGCTTGCCGACGGTCAGCTCGAAGCCTTCGCGGCGCATCTGCTCGACCAGGATGGCCAGCGCGAGCTCGCCACGTCCCTGGACTTCCCAGGCGTCCGGGCGCTCGGTCGGGAGCACCTTGATGGAGACGTTACCGATCAGTTCCTTGTCCAGGCGGTCCTTGACCTGGCGGGCCGTGACCTTGGCACCCTTGACCCGGCCGGCCAGCGGCGAGGTGTTGATACCGATGGTCATGGAGATGGCCGGGTCGTCAACGGTGATCAGCGGCAGCGGCTGCGGGTTGTCGACGTCGGTCAGGGTCTCACCGATGGTGATTTCCTCGATGCCGGCGACGGCGACGATCTCGCCGGGGCCGGCGGACTCGGTCGGGACGCGGTCCAGCGCCTTGGTGGCCAGCAATTCGGTGATCTTGACGTTCTTCAGTTCACCGTTGGCGCGCGCCCAGGCAACGGTCTGGCCCTTCCGCAGGGTGCCGTTGTAGATACGCAGCAGCGCCAGGCGGCCGAGGAACGGGGAGGCGTCCAGGTTGGTGACGTGCGCCTGCAGGACGCCGTTCGGGTTGTAGGTCGGGGCCGGGATGTGCTCGATAATGGCCTGGAACAGCGGCTCGAGGTCCTCGTTCTCCGGGGCGGAGCCGTCGGCGGGCTGCTCGAGGGACGCGCGGCCGACCTTGGCGGCGGCGTAGACGACGGGGACGTTGAGGATCTTGTCCAGGTCGAGGTCCGGAACTTCGTCGGCGAGGTCGGAGGCCAAGCCCAGGAGCAGGTCCATGGACTCGTGCACGACTTCGTCGATCCGCGCGTCAGGACGGTCGGTCTTGTTGACCAGGAGGATCACCGGCAGGTGCGCGGCGAGGGCCTTGCGGAGGACGAAGCGGGTCTGGGGCAGCGGGCCCTCAGAGGCGTCAACGAGGAGGACAACGCCGTCGACCATGGACAGGCCGCGCTCGACCTCGCCACCGAAGTCGGCGTGGCCGGGGGTGTCGATGACGTTGATGGTGATGGTCTCGCCCTTGGAGGACGGTCCGTTGTAGGCCACCGTGGTGTTCTTGGCCAGGATGGTGATGCCCTTTTCACGTTCGAGGTCACCGGAGTCCATGACCCGGTCTTCGAGGTGGTTGTGGGCGGCAAAGGAGTTGGTCTGCTTGAGCATGGCGTCGACCAGGGTGGTCTTGCCGTGGTCAACGTGGGCCACGATCGCGACGTTGCGCAGGTCACTGCGCGATGCAGTGGCTACCGCGGTGTTGGTGGTGGTTTCAGACATGCGTTATTGCTCGATTCAGTGGTGAAGTCAGCTGTTGTATCGCGACATTTCCAACCGGAACGCACGACGGATACGCCCCTTTGGCACAGGGCACCTTCATCCATTCTAAACGCTAAGGCATTTATTGGCCTAAAATCCCTCATTCCCGGCATCCCGGCCGGGTAGTCAGGGCGCGAGATCGGCGCGCCGGGTGTGACTAAAATCACTGGATATTCCGGCCCCTATGCCCCATCATTGCTCTGACAGCAGCAGCCAGCACGGAGACATCAATGCGCAACGCCTCGGCTCTGTCCCGCTTGGCCGCACCGATGATCGCCGTAGGCATCCTTGTTGCCGGCTGCGGACAGACACCCCCCACCCGCACCGCCGACTCCGGCGCCGCGCCGGTCGGCGGCCTCTCTGCCCAGCGGGTCCCCGCAGCTGCCGGGGCTCCCGGGGAGCCGCTGGCCGCGGGCGCGAACGGCAACCGGAAACTGACGCAGGCGACGCCGGGAACCCTGCCGGCGGGCAGCATTTACCGCAATCCCGCCAATGGCCGCAATGAGGTGGTCGTGGAGGACATCGCCCGGACCGCCGTGCTGATCGGCGATTCCCAGGCCGAAC
This sequence comes from Pseudarthrobacter ribosi, assembly GCF_055412865.1. NCBI lineage: Bacteria > Bacillati > Actinomycetota > Actinomycetes > Micrococcales > Micrococcaceae > Pseudarthrobacter > Pseudarthrobacter ribosi. Next base: position 30,522 of record NZ_JBVAYZ010000021.1, read on the forward strand.
CCATGCTTTCCTGGCCCCGGGCGGCATTGGCCAGTCTGGGCTACAGGGTCCACTTCTGCGGCCGGGGCGGCACGGGATTTGTCACGTCCAACGGCGCGACCGGCAACTACATTGATGCCCTGCAGCGGGGCGACTGGCTGCTGCCCTACGGATCGCCGCCCCTTGTTGTCATTGCAGGCGGCGGAAACGACGCCTCCCGCGGCGCCACCGACGAGCAGATCTCAGCCAACGCCGAGCGGCTGATCGCCAGCGTCCGGCAGCGTTATCCCGAGGCCCGGCTGGCGATGGTGGGGACCCTCGCCCGCGGGGCTGCCGACGGCGGCGGCCGCCGCACCGAGGTTGACGCGCTGCTGGGCACGGTGGCGGCCAGCCATTCGATTCCGTTTGTCGGCGTCGGGGACTGGCTGACGCGCCACAACCTCACCGGGCTGATGGCCGATGGCGTGCACATGGGTCCTGAGGGGCACGCCGCCCTGGCCGTGCTGCTGGCCCGGCAGCTGGGCGATTTCGGGTTCCGCGCCGCGGACCCCGGGCCGGCGGAGCCCGCGGCAAACCGCTGAGAGCGGCCCGCGCGAGGAATCGCGAGGAATCGCGAGGAATCCAGTCAGCCGAAAGCACCCTGCACCTGGTCCCGGATGGCTCCTATCACCGGCGCCGATCCCTGCGTCCGGTAGACGTCGATGGGCCGGGCGCCCAGCTGCACGTTGGGGCTGCACATCCAAAAGATTGCCTGGGCCGGCGTAAAAGCGCTGTGAAGGTGGCCGACAAGGGCATCCAGGTCCGCAAGCTGGAGGCGGCCGTCCGTGTCCGGCGCATCCTGGCCGGACGCCCAGCGATCCAACATTTCCACACTGACGCCCAGCAGGGGTGCGGCAGCATCGGCGCCCAGCGAGTTGATGAGTCGGTCGGAGATTGCCCTCGGGCCATACCCTGGGGCGTCCCGCAACTCTGCGAGACTGGCGAAAACCGTCGTGGCAGACAACGCCGGTTCTTCGGCGCCCGGTTCGTGTAGTAGTTCCATGGCGCCATGATATGGATTGGCGCCCCCTTCGAGTAGGGCCGCAGGTCCTCCCCCGGCGGACACCCGGGCAGGGTCGGTACAACAGGAGCCGGCGTCCACCCCCAGGGGGCGGACACCGGCTCCAGTGTCAGGTCAGCTGCGTACGTTCAGCCGCGTGCACACAGCTCAAGCAACTTCCGGAGGCAGCATCAGGCGAGCGCCGGGGATGGCATGGAGCAGCGCCTTGGTGTAGTCCTGCCGCGGCGCGTCGAAGACGTCGTCGGTCGAGCCCGTCTCCACCAGTTTGCCCTTCTCCATAACGCACACGTGGTCGGCAATCTGCCGCACCACCGCGAGGTCGTGGGTAATGAACAGGTACGTCAGGCCCAGCCGGGACTGCAGTTCCGCGAGCAGGTTCAGCACCTGCGCCTGCACCAGGACGTCCAGGGCGGACACGGCCTCGTCACAAATGATCACCTCCGGATCCAGCGCCAGGGCACGTGCGATCGCGACGCGCTGGCGCTGGCCGCCGGAGAGTTCGTTCGGGTACCGCTGCATGGTGGACTGCGGCAGCGACACCTGATCGAGCAGCTCGCGGACCTTCTTCTCGCGGCTCACCTTGTCCCCGATCTTGTGGACCCGCAGCGGCTCCTCGATGGTCCGGTAGATGTTGTACATCGGATCGAGGGAACCGTAGGGGTCCTGGAAGATCGGCTGCACCCGGCGGCGGAAAGCGAAGATCTCCTTGCTGTTCAACGCGGAGGTGTCCACGCCGTCGAAGATGATCTTGCCGGAGGTCGGCTCAAGCAGGTTCAGCACCATCTGCGCGACGGTGGACTTGCCGGAACCCGATTCGCCCACGATCGCCGTCGTGGTTCCGCGCTTGACGCTGAAGGAGACGTCGTCGACGGCGGTGAAGTCGGTCGACTTGCCGAACCCCGAGCGCAGCTTGAACACCTTGCTCAGGTTCTGGATCTGCAGCACGTCTTCCGTCATCGCCGGTTCCACGGCAACGGCCCCGGCCGGGTTCAGCAGCTCGTCCGTCGCGACACCGAGCTGCTTTGCCACCTGGATGCGCCGTGATGCCAGCGACGGCGCCGAGGCCACCAGCCGCTGGGTGTAGGGGTGCTGCGGGTTCTGCAGCAGCTCCAGGGACGGGCCGGCCTCGACGACGTTGCCGCGGTACATGACCACGACCTTGTCGGCACGCTCGGCGGCCAGGCCCAGATCGTGGGTGATGAGCAGCACGGAGGTGCCCAGTTCCGAGGTCATCTTCTCGAGGTGGTCCAGGATCTGGCGCTGCACCGTGACATCCAGGGCCGACGTCGGCTCATCGGCGATGAGCAGGCGCGGCTGGCAGGACAGGCCGATGGCGATCAGTGCGCGCTGGCGCATGCCGCCGGAGAACTCGTGCGGGTACTGCTTGGCCCGCCGGGCGGCGTCCGGCAGTCCGGCCTGGGCCAGGACCTTGGCGACGTCGTCCGGGCCGCTGGGGCGGCCGTTGGCCTTCAGCGTCTCCCTGACCTGGTCGCCGATCTTCCAGACCGGGTTCAGGTTGGACATCGGGTCCTGCGGGACCATGCCGATGACGTTGCCGCGCAGTTCGATCATGCGCTTCTCGGAAGCGTTGGAGATGTCTTCGCCGTCGAGCAGGATCTGCCCGCCGGCGACACGGCCGTTGCCGGGTAGCAGGCCGATCGCGGCCAGCGCCGTCGTCGACTTCCCGGATCCGGACTCGCCCACAATGGCAACTGTCTCGCCGGGCATGATGGTCAGGTGGGCGTTGCGCACGGCCTGGACCTCGCCGCTGCCGGTCTTGAAGGAGATCGCGAGGTCGCGGATTTCCAGCAGTGGCCGGTCGGCCCGGGTTCCGGCCTCGTGAATCGTGACGTCGGACATTGTCATGCTTGCCTCCTTCATCGCTGACGGCTCTTCGGGTCAAGCGCATCACGCAGGGCATCGCCCAGCATGATGAAGCTCAATACGGTGATGGACAGGGCCGTTGCCGGGTACAGCAAAACGGCCGGGTTGGTGCGGATCGACGCCTGCGCGGCGGAGATGTCATTGCCCCAGGACATCACGGAGCCGGGCATGCCGATTCCGAGGAACGAGAGCGTGGCTTCGGCGACGATGAAGACGCCGAGTTCCATGGTTGCGAGCACGATGATCGGCGCCAGCGCGTTCGGGAGCACATGGCTGACCAGGGATCCGAGGCGGGAGACACCGAGCGACCGGGCCGCGGTCACGAAGTCGGCGTTGCGGACCTCGATGACGGCACCGCGGGTGATGCGGGCCATTTGCGGCCAGCCAAGCACCACGAGGACCAGGACCACGGTCCAGACTCCCCGGTTCTCCCGCATCAGCGGGAGCTGGGTGAGGACCAGGGCGCCGAGGACGATGGGCAGGGCGAAGAAGATGTCGCCGAGGCGGGCGAAGAACGTATCCACCCAGCCGCCGAAGAAGCCGGCCAGGGCGCCGAAGGTGACGCCGATGATCAGCACGGAAATCACGGAGAACACACCCACCATGAGCGATGCCTGGGTGCCGTGGATGATCCGCGAGTAGATGTCGCAGCCCTGGAACGTGAAGCCCAGCGGGTGCCCTTCCGTGGGAGCCCCGTTGGAGTTCGCCAGCTCGCAGCCGTTGTCCGGGGCAACCTGGGTGAAGAGCCCCGGGAAGATGGCCACCACGATGATCAGCGCGATCATGACCGCGGAAATGATGAAGAGCGGACGACGGCGGAGCTTGCGCCAGGCATCTGCCCAGAGGCTCAGCGGGGCCTCGTCGACCTTGACGGCATCCGTTGCCAGCAGGGGGGTTTCCTCGACCGGGGCAACAAAGTGCTCGAATGTTCGATTAGTTTTCATAGCGGATCCTCGGGTCAAGCCAGGCGTACAGCAGATCGACCAACAGGTTGGCGAGAACGAAGACCAGCACCAGGACGCTCACAATGGCGACCACGGTGGGGCCTTCACTTCGGAGAATGGCCTGGTAAAGCTTCTGGCCGACGCCGGGGACATTGAAGATGGCTTCGGTCACGATTGCGCCGCCCATCAGGCCACCCAGGCTCGCGCCGAGGTACGTGATCACAGGGATCAGCGAGTTGCGCAGGACGTGGGTGGTCACGACCTGGCGGCGTGACAGGCCCTTGGCGGTGGCAGTGCGGACGTAGTCGGCGTTCATGTTTTCGATGACGGACGCGCGCGTCAGGCGGAGCACGTAGGCGAAGGACACCATGCCAAGCACCACCGCGGGGAGGATCAGGCTTCCCCAGGTGACATTCGAGCCGACCGTGGGTTTGGCCCACCCCAGTTGGACCCCGACCAGCAGTTGCAGCGCGAAGCCGAGCACGAAGGTCGGGATGGCGATCACGACGAGTGACAGCACGAGAACGGAGCTGTCGAAGATGCCGCCCTTGCGCAGTCCGGCGACGAGGCCGAAGGCGATGCCGAACACGCCCTGGATGATGAGGGCCTCGATGGCGAGCATCGCCGTGACCGGGAAGACGCGCGCCAGGGTGTCGGCAATCGGCTGGCCGGTGAAGTCGACGCCAAGGTTGAAGGTGAAGAGGTTTTTCAGGAACAGTCCGTACTGGACCCAGAACGGTTCGTCCAGGTTGTACTGCTGGCGCAGCTGGGCGATGACCGCCTCGCTCGGCGGGCGGTCGCCGAAGAGCGCGCGGATGGGGTCGCCCGGAAGGGCAAAGACCATGAAGTAGACGAGCAGGGTGGTTCCGAGGAAGACCGGAATGACCTGCAGCAGGCGCCGGAGGATGAACTGGATCACAGCTGCGCCTCCGGTGAGATGGTGGAACCAAGGGGAATCATGGGACAGCTTCCTGCCGGTTTCAGGCATGTGGGGGCCCGGCCAGGCCGGACCCCCAAGCTTTAGTGATGTGTGAACGAGTTCCGCAGAACTCATGAACTACTTGGCCGTGATGGCCCAGTACTGCAGAACGCCGTTCCAGCCGGAGTCAACGTTGCTGACATTCTGGCTCCAGACAGCCTGGCGTGCGGAGTACCACAGCGGCAGGTTGGGGAGGTCCTTGAACAGGATCTCCTGCGCCTCGGTGAACTTCTTGTTGGCGTCGTCCGTGGACTGGGCGCCCAGGCCTTCGTTGAGGAGCTTGTCGAACTCAGGGTTCGAGTAGCCCTCGTAGTTGGCGCTGGATCCGGTCTTCAGGAGCGGGCCCAGGAAGTTGTACAGCGACGGGTAGTCGGCCTGCCAGCCGGCGCGGGTCAGGCCCGGCAGCTCCTTGGCGGTGCGCAGCTTCAGGATTTCAGCGAACTTGGCGAACGGCTGGCCTTCGGCCTTGATTCCCAGGTTGTTCTTGAAGTTGTTGGCAACGGCGTCGATCCATTCCTTGTTGCCGCCGTCGGTGTTGTACGCGAGCTGCAGGGTCTTGTCTGCGGGCCACGGGCTGATGGCGTCAGCCTTGGTCCAGAGGTCCTTCGCCTTGGTGGCATCGAACTTCAGGACCTCGGAGCCGGCAACGTTATCGTTGTAGCCGTCAACGGCCGGGGAGGTGAAGTCCTTGGCCGGGATGCGGGTGCCGGAGAAGATGACCTTGGTGATCTCGTCGCGGTTGATCGCCATCGAGAGAGCCTGGCGGCGCAGCTGGCCCGCTTCGCCCTGGAACTCGGGCAGGTAGCCCGGGATGTTCAGGGTGGAGTTGCCGGCGTACGGCTTGTTCAGGTTATTCTCCGGGAAGTCCATGGTGTAGGTCTTCAGGGCATTCGTCGGCAGAACGTCCGTGACGTCCAGGTTGTTGGCCTGGATGTCCGTGTAGGCCGGGGCCGGATCGGTGTAGAACTTGAAGGTCACGCCGCCGTTTTTGGCTTCGCGGGCGCCCTTGTAGTCAGGGTTCTTGACCAGGGCGATCTGGCTGTCGTGCTGCCAGGCGCCTTCCTTCTCCATCTTGTACGGGCCGTTGCCGACCGGGTTTTCGCCGTACGCCTTCGGATCCTTGATGGCGTCGGCGGGCAGCGGCATGAACGCCGAGTAGCCCAGGCGCAGCGGCCAGTCGGCTTCCGGCTGCGACAGCTTGACCGTAATGGTGGAATCATCCGTCAGGACGAGGCCGGAGAGGGTCTGGGCGGTGGGTGCGGGAACCTCGGTTTCCTTGCCATCCGCTCCCATCTGCTTCGCGGTGGCGCTGACGGCGTCGTAGCCTTCGACGGATTCAAAGAAGCTGCTGTTGCCCTGCGCGTTGGTGCTCAGCGCGGCAAAATTCCAGGCATCAACGAAGCTCTTGGCGGTGACTTCCTCGCCGTTGGTGAACTTGGCGCCCTTCTTGACCTTGATCGTGTAGTTCTGGCCGTCCGGTGATTCGATGGACTCGGCCAGGGCGTTGACCGACTTGCCACTGGGGTCGTAGCTGGTCAGGCCTTCGAAGAGGAGTTCGACGACGCGGCCGCCATAGACCTCGCCGGTGTTGGCGGGCATCAGCGGGTTCTGGGGTTCGTTGCTGTAAGCAGTGATGACCTTGTTGGGGTCGCCGGCAGCCTGGCTGGCACCGCTTGAGGTGCCGCCTCCGGCGCCGCATCCGGTCAGGGCGAGAGCGGCGATAGCCACCATGCCCAGTGCTTTGGAAGTGCGCGAAAAACGCATTCCGCCTCCTATGAGTTGTGGGAGTTCGTGAGGGAAAAACTTATGCTTCCCCGCAGGCAGGCACAGGGATATCCCTGTGACGTGGCCTACATATACGAGTAGCCTAACCCCAGACTGTCCAGATGGTGGAACTCTGTTGCCAAACCGTGACCCAACAAAAAACGTGACTTAAACGTCAAGTGCGGCGTATTACAGGTCACACGCTACCGGCTGGTAGTATTCGCGGCCGGGCGGCCCCGGTTATGGCGGGTTAACTCGGTCCGGCGGCCAGCAGCTGGGCACGCAGCTCGCGACGCTCCCGCTGCTTTTCCGGGTCAGGCAGCGGCACTGCGGCCAGGAGACGCTGCGTGTAGGGCTCCTGCGGATTGCGCAGGATCTGGTCCCGGGTGCCCTGCTCGACGATGCGGCCGCGCTGCATCACGCAGATCCGGTCCGCCAGCACGTCGACGACGGCGAGGTCGTGGGTGACGAAGAGGCAGGCAAAGCCCAGTTCCTTCTGCAGGTTCTGGAACAGGTCGAGCACCTTGGCCTGCACCGACACGTCCAGCGCCGAGGTCGGCTCATCGGCGACCATCAGCTTCGGCTTCAACGAGAGCGCCCGGGCGATGCCCACCCGCTGCTTCTGCCCGCCGGAGAGCTCGTGCGGGTACCGGTTGCGGTAGTTCCGCGGGAGCTCCACCTGGTCCAGCAGCGCCTCGATCCGTTGCTGGAGCTCGGCGCCTTTCGCCACTCCGGCCAGGAACATCGGCTCACCGATGCTCTCGCCGATCGGAAGCCTCGGGTTCAGCGACGACGACGGGTCCTGGAACACCATGCCAACATGGCGGCGCATCTCATGAAGCTGCCGGCCGTTCCTCTTGGCCGCGGAAATGTCCTGCCCGACGACCTTCATGGTGCCGGCCGCAACCGGCAGCAGCCCGACGGCGGCGCGGCCGATGGTTGTCTTGCCGGACCCGGACTCCCCCACCAGCCCGACAACCTGGCCCGGGTAGATCACCAGGTTGGCGCCCTCCACGGCGCGGAACGCGGGCACGCGGCCCTGTTTGGGGTACTCGATCGCAACGTCCGTGAGCTCCAGCACCGGCTCTCCCTGCGGCTTGGCCGCCGCCGCCGCGGCCAGGGCCGCGGCGTTTTCACGCTCGCGCCGGAGCAGCTGCTCTTCGGGGATGGAGCGCAGTTCGGCGTGGGTGGCGGCGGCGAGGGCGGCGGTGACGTCGACTTCCTCGGCGGAGTCCGGGCCGCCCTGGCCGAGGTGCGGAACAGCGGCCAGCAGGGCCTTGGTGTATTCGTGCTGGGGGTTGTGGAAGATCTCGGCTGCGGTCCCGGTCTCCACGATGACACCGCGGCGCATCACGGCGATCCGGTCCGCCAGGTCGGCAACGACGCCCATGTCGTGGGTGATCAGGACGATCGCGCTGTCCAGCTTGTTCCGCAGGTTGCGCATGAGGTCCAGGATTTCCGCCTGGACGGTCACGTCGAGAGCCGTGGTGGGCTCGTCGGCGATCAGGAGCTTGGGATCGCAGGACAGCGACTGGGCGATCATGGCGCGCTGCCGCTGGCCGCCGGAAAGCTGGTGGGGGTAGGACCGGAAGGCTTTCTCCGGGTCCGGCAGCTCCACGAGCTCCAGCATGCGCAGGGCGCGGTTCCGGGCCTCGTCGGGACTGACCTCGCTGTGCAGCCGGACGGTCTCCACGATCTGGGCACCGACGGTGTACACCGGGTTCAGGGCGGTCATGGGTTCCTGGAAGATCACGGCCACTTCCTTGCCGCGGACGGCCCGGATGTTCGCCTCGTCCGTCCCCAGCAGCTCCTGTCCGGCGAGCTTGACGCTTCCGGTCACCCGGCTGTTGGTCGGCAGCAGGCCCAGCAGGGCCATCGAGCTGGCGCTCTTGCCCGAGCCGGACTCCCCCACGATTGCGAGCACTTCGCCGGCGCGCACCTCGTAGTTCAGGCCGATGGCGGCAGGCACCCACTTTTTGTCCACGCCGAAGTCGACGCTGAGGCCGCGGACCTCCAGTACGGGTTCGCTCTTGCCGGGAGCCGGGGTGACGGCCGGATCGAGGGTGATGAAGTCAGTCATGATGGGGCTTTCCTTCCACCCGGGCCGCCGGTCCACCGGGGATTAGTGCTGCGGCTCGGAATACTGAAATATTGGGGGCATGAGCTCTGCGCCGCATGCCGGTACCGTTGAAATCTTCAAGGCCCGAACGAACGCCTGGTTCGCCTGGCTGTCCTGGGCGGTCGCGGCCCTCGGCGTCGCCGTCACGGTGGTCACTGCCGGCCCGGCGGCCCTGGCCGGAACGGCCCCGTTGCTGCTGATCGCGTTCCTGGGCTGGCAGCTGTTCTGGATGCCCGCCGTTGTGGTGCACGACGGCGGGGTCATCCTGGAGAACCCGTTCCGGTCGATCCATGTGCCCTGGGAGGCCCTGGTGCATGTGGACACCCGCTTCGCCCTGACCCTGGTCACGGCCCGCAAGAGCTACGTGGCCTGGGCGGCCCCGGCGCCGGGGATCCTGGGCGGGCGCAATGCCCGCCCGGAAGACCTCCGGGGCCTGCCGGCAACCACGTACGGTCCCGGTCAGTCCGTGCGGCCCGGAGACCTGAAGACCACGGACTCCGGCCAGGCAGCCCGGCTGGTGCGGGAGCGCTGGCATGGACTGGTGGAGAGCGGCAAGCTGGCCGCCGGCGACGCCGCCACCACGCCGGTGAAGGTGACCCACCGCTGGGTGGCGGCCGCCGTCGTCGTACTGTTGCTGGCGGCCAGCTACTGGTCGATCGCCGCCCGGTAGCTCAGCCGTGCGGGCACTGCGGGGGGCCGGCACCTAATCGTCCTTGGTTCCGTCGAACGCGGTGACGGGTGTCGCCACGAGGGGATGCTTGCCGGTGTCCTTGGCCTTCTTGGCGTTGAACTTCTTCTGCCGCGGATCGAACGCGTCCCGCAGGCCGTCACCGATGAAGTTGATGCTCAGGCAGATCAGCACGATGAACAGGCCGGGGAACCAGAACAGCCACGGCCGGGTGGCGAAAGCCTCCTGGTTCTGCGAAATCAGGAGCCCGAGCGACGTGTCTGGAGCCTTGACGCCGACGCCGAGGTAGCTCAGGGCGGTCTCGGTGAGGATCGCGGCCGACATGGTCAGCGTGACGTTGACGATCAGCACACCGACGGCGTTCGGCAGGATGTGCTTGAAAATGATCCGGGCATTGCTGGCCCCGGAAATCCTGGCCGCGTCGACGAATTCGCGTTCGCGCAGCGAGAGGAATTCCCCGCGCATCAACCGGGCAAGTCCCACCCAGGTGATCAGTCCGAGGAAGATACCCAGGGCCAGGATGCCGTTGCTGCTAGCGAAGGAGGCAAACCAGCTGCCGGAGTCCCGCCGGCCGGCCATCTGTGCCATCACGGCGGCGAGCAGCAGCCCCGGAATGATAATGATGACGTCGGTGAGGCGCATCAGGATCGCTTCCGTCCAGCCGCGGAAGTAGCCGGACAGGGCACCGACCACGACGCCGACCAGGCCGGCGATCAGGCCGATCACCAACATGACGGTAATGGACTGCTGGGCACCGCGCATGGTCATGGCGAAGAGGTCGCGGCCGATCCGGTCCTGGCCGAAGGGGTGTTCGCCCCAGGCCAGCGGCCACAGCGAGGCGGTGGGCACGCCGTCGTTGACCAGGGGGGTGACCTGGTCGTGGGTGTATTTCCACCAGCCGGGGATGCCCCAGTAGCCGACGGAGGTAAAGGCCGTGACAAAGATGATGGCGAACACGACGAGCCCGATGATGGCCCCGGAGTGGCCCATGAACCGTTTCCGGACGATCTGTCCCTGGCTCAGGCCCTTGGCTTCGAGGATCGGCTCGATGCCGACCGCCGGCAACCCGGCTTCTTCGGCCATGATTTCGTCCTGCTGACTTGGCTGGCTCATGCTTTTACCCTTACGCGCGGATCAAGTGCGGAATACGCCAGGTCCGCAATGAGGTTGAAACCCATGGCTGTGATGGCCACACAGATGAAGACGCCCATCACGGGGTTGGGGTCGGTGTGCGAGATCCCGTCCAGGAACAGGAAGCCCATCCCCCGGACCGAGAACACGGTCTCGGTGATGACGGCGCCGCCGATCAGCCCGCCGATGTCGAAGGCCACGATGGTGGCGATCGGGATCAGCGCGTTGCGGAAGGCGTGGCGCATGACGACGGTCCGTTCGGACATGCCCTTAGCCCGGGCGGTGCGGATGTAGTCCATGTTCATGATTTCCAGCATTGAGGCCCGGGTGAAGCGGGTGTAGCCGGCCAGCGAAATCAGGATCAGTGCCATGGTCGGCAGGATCAGGTGCGTGAAGGAGTCCAGGCTCAGGATCCAGAAATCGCCCTCGATGTTCGGGGTGCTGGCGCCGATGGTGGCGATGGGGCGGCCACGGACCCGGCTGTTGTTGAAGTACGTGGGCCACGCCTGCATGTAGCGGTCCAGCAGGATCAGGAATCCGACCAGAAACGAGGTGAGCGCGGCGGCCCGCATGGACTGCCCGCGGTCGTAGCCGCCCATCAGGAAGCCGATGCCCAGCCCGACGAGGACCGCTGCGACCGCGAGGAGCACGATCATCAGGACGGTTGCCTCGTTGAGCAGCGGCTGGATGACGAAGTAGACGACCAGTCCGACGCCAACGGCAATCAGCGCTGACTGCAGTGCCTTGCGGTTCTTGAGCCCCGCCGACAGCAGGGTCACGGCGAACGCAATGCCGACCCCGGCAATCGCGATGACCACCGGGCCCAGCCCCGGGGTCTTGAACCACTCGGTGGCGGAGAAGTACATCAGCACGGCGGCCGCGAACAGGAAGGCGACGCCGCCGATGAGCAGCCGGCGTTTCATCTCGCCGCCGACGGTCACGGCCGTCAGGACACCGATGACGGCGCCGATGGCGAGGGCTGCCAGGATCGGTATCTCGGGATTCCGGAGGAAGTTGTTGAACCCGATGGCGCCGTACTCCTTCAGGAGCACCGCGACCCAGAAGATCGGGAGGGAGAAGAACAGGAAGGCCATGAACGTCACGCCGTAGTCCAGCGTGCTGTACTGGCGCAGGGCGGTGATGATGCCGAGCGTGATGCCGATCAGAATCGCGAGCACGGTGGCTCCGGTGACCAGGGTCAGGGTCTGTACCAGTGCGTGTCCCAGGGCATCGGTGATGGGCTGGCCCGCGATGTTCTTGCCCAGGTCGCAGGAGTTGGCGAACGGGATGAGGCACTGTGCCGCACCGCCGAGCCAGTGGAAATACCGGATGGGGGCGGGCGTGTCCAGCTGCAGCAGCTCGGTGCGCGCGTCCATCAGCTGCTGTTTGTTGGGTGCGCTGCTGGCGCGGAATTCTTCCAGGGGATCGCCTGACGCCGCTGTCAGGAGATACACCAGGAAGGATGCGCCGAGAAGTATGAGGGCGGCAGTGATGAGCCGCCGGACTATGTAGGTCACCATGGGTAAGAACCTCGGTATTCGGGGCCAGGGGTTGCCCGGACCGGTCGCAGAGTTGGCCTTTCCCCCGCGGATGACGGGCTAAGGCCCGCCATCGTCAGGGGGTGTCGCTAGAAAGGCGTCGGAACCAGAATGCCCGGTTCCGACGCCTTTAGCTAGCAAGTATCACTTGCGGTCGTCGGCTACTTCTGCGCCCACTCCCAGAAGTTCCACCAGACACCGGTCTGGTTCGGCATGTACTTCACGCCGGTGATGCGGTCGCTGTACGCGTCCACGCCAACTGCCTGGAACAGCGGCAGGCCGTAGGAGGAAGCCCAGATCTTCTGGTCGATCTGCTTGATCAGCTCATCCTGCTTGCCCTTGTCGGTGGTGACAATCAGTTCGTCCATCAGCTTGTCGGCTTCCGGATCGCTGAACAGGTTGAAGTTGGAGTCGTTAGCCGTCTTGAAGATCTGCGGGACGCCGGAGACGCCGACACCCGAGTTGATCCAGCCGAAGATGGTGGCATCGTAGCTGCCGTCGCCGAGGGCCTTGCCCCAGTCCGACTTGCCGAGCCCGCCGTCAACGATCTTGAAGCCTGCCTTGGTCGCCGACTCGCTGATCAGGGCGAACATGTCCGCACGGTTCGGGTTGTCCTTGTTGTACATGATGCGGACTTCCGGCGTGGCACCGGCGAGCAGCGACTTTGCACCCTCGATGTCGACATCCTGGTAGGCGGACGAGCCGTTGGCCTTGACAGAGTCGGTGTAGAGGGCCTGGTCCGGCACGAACAGCTGCGAGTCGAGCGGCTTAGCCTCGGGGTCCAGCTTCTTGACGATCTTGTCGACGATGTCCTTGCGCGGGACGCTCTTCATGAACGCTTCGCGGACATTCTTTTCGGCAAAGACGCCGCTGAAGTTGAGGTCGATGTGGTCATAGGAAAGCTGGTTTCCGACCTCCACCGTGACGCCCTGGCTTTCGAGGGCCTTGAGCTGCTCCACCGTGTCAGCCGAAGCCTGCGGTGCGATGATGTCGGCTTCGCCGTTCTTGAGCGCCTGCACCTGGGCCGGAGCGGAACCGATGTAGCGGACGGTGATTTCGTCCAACTTGGCTTCCGGACCCCAGTTGTAGTCCTTGTTCTTGACCATGGTCAGGGACTGGTCCTGGTTGACACCCTTGACGATGTAGGGGCCGTTGGAGAGGTAGAGGCTCGGGTCCGCCGGCAGGGTCTTGGAGTCGAAGCCGGTGTTCCACATCTCTGCCATGGCCTGGAGCTGGGCGTTGGCCGGCTGGGGAGCCGCCGAGTCGCCGCGCGGCATGCCCTTGACCAGGTCAACGAAGGCCTTAGCGTCCGCCAGTCCGGCCTTTTTGGCGAGAACGTGGGCCGGGATGTCGATGCCCGGGCCGCCCAGCGCGATTTCCCAATCCGAGAACGGCTTGGAGTACTTGACCGTCATGGACTTGCCGTCGTCACTGAGCTCCGGGAAGTCCGACAGGGCGATACCGGTGGGGTCGCCGGCGTAGGAGAAGTAGGACGTTCCGGTCTTTGCCTCGGCGTCGGCGTCGTTGTAGTAGCCGGAGAACGCGGCCCACTGCAGCAGAAGATCGGCAGTGGTCACGGGCGTGCCGTCGGACCACTTCACGCCGTCGTTGATGGTGTACTTCACCGTCAGCGGGTCGTCCGAGACCTTTTCCATCTTGCCGAACTTCTCATTGCGGACAACGTTCAGTTTGTTGTCGATGTAGAAGAAACCCGAGTGGGTGGCGTAGCTGACCTTCGAGTTGATGTCCGTGTTGCCATCAGCGGTGTTCGGGTTGAAGGTGTTGAACGCGTTCACCTCGACGACTGTTGCAGATCCCCCTGATTTGCTTGCTGCCGCAGCAGTGGTCGGGGTTGTCCCGCCGCTGTTGCCTGCGCAGGCGCTGAGGGCCAGGGCAGCTGCTGCTGCCACGCCCACTGCTTTCGAAATACGACCGAAGCGCATTCCGCCTCCTTGTTTCTGTGGTGTGGATGAGACCGAAGCCGTAGGCACCGGGCAGACGTCCACACTCCCCCAGCGGCAGTGTGGTCCGTCTCACATGGGATGTAGCGTAAACCCGAAATTCAGCGCTTGGCGATGAAAGTTGACCGACTGTAAAGTTCGTTACAGAGCTGCAACATTGGACCGCGGTTCACAAGTCGGCTTCATCACGGTCTATTGACGTCCCTCAGACCCGGGGCTAATGTTCCCGGGCACAGGAAAAGCCCCGATTCACGAATCGGGGCTCCTCGAGTTAATCCTTAATTACTTGATGAATTCATCAATCCGTCACACGTTGAAGCGGAACTCCACGACGTCGCCGTCGACCATGACATATTCCTTGCCTTCGATCCGGACCTTGCCGCGGGACTTCGCCTCCGCCATGGATCCGGCTTCGATGAGGTCGTCGAAGGAGACGACCTCGGCCTTGATAAAACCGCGCTGAAAATCGGAGTGGATGACGCCGGCCGCCTGCGGGGCGGTGTCGCCCTGATGGATGGTCCACGCCCGGGTTTCCTTGGGTCCTGCGGTCAGGTAGGTCTGCAGCCCGAGGGTGTGAAAACCGACGCGGGCCAGCTGGTCCAGGCCGGACTCGTCCTGGCCGTTCATCTCCAGCATTTCGCGGGCCTCTTCCTCGTCCAGTTCCACGAGGTCAGATTCGAGCTTGGCGTCCAGGAAGATGGCGTCCGCCGGGGCCACCATGGCGCGGAGTTCTTCCTGCTTTTCCGGGCTGCCCAGAATGCCCTCGTCCGCGTTGAAGACGTAGATGATGGGCTTGGCGGTCAGGAGGCTGAGCTCCCTAAGGTGCTCCATCTCCAGCTTGTCGCGCTTGACCGAGGCGAAAATGGTGTCACCGCGTTCGAGGACGGCCTGGGCGGCCTTGATGGCAGCCAGCTCGGCGGCGTCCCGCTTCTTGATCTTGACTTCTTTTTCGATCCGGGGAATCGCGTTTTCAATGGTCTGAAGGTCGGCCAGGATCAGTTCGGTGTTGATGATCTCCATGTCCGAGCGGGGATCCACCTTGCCGTCGACGTGGATAACGTCGGGGTCATCGAACACGCGGACAACCTGGGCGATGGCCTCGGCTTCGCGGATGTTGGCGAGAAACTTGTTGCCCAGCCCTTCACCCTCCGAGGCACCCTTGACGATCCCGGCGATGTCGACGAAGGACACCGGGGCGGGCAGCTGGCGCTGCGATCCGAACACTGCTGCCAGCTTGGCAAGCCGCGGGTCCGGCAGGTTGACCACACCGACGTTCGGCTCGATCGTGGCGAACGGGTAGTTCGCTGCGAGCACCTGATTGCGGGTCAGTGCGTTGAAAAGAGTTGATTTGCCGACGTTGGGCAGTCCGACGATGCCAATAGTAAGAGCCACGAGTAGTAATTCTACCTGCTGCGGCCGGGGTCCCCTGCGACGGCCCGGTTCGACCTCCGGCAGGGCGTCGGCGCGAAACTGTCGGAGGGGCATGCCACAGTGAAGTCATGGACGCTTTTGCACTGATTCTTGCCCTGCTCATGCTGCTCGTCGGCGCGGTCGCCGGCGCCGCCGTGGTCTTTCTGCTGATCCGGCGCCGCACCCTCGCGGTGGAGCAGGATTTCGACGCCGTGTCGGCCCGGCTTTCCGAGGTCAGCGCGCAGTTCGCCGCGGCCGACGCCGAGAGGCGCCTGCTGGCGGCCCAGAACCGGGACCTTGGCGAGTCCCGGAATCAGGACGGCAGCGTGCTGCGGGCCCTGGCACCGGTGGCCGAGAAGCTCACCGCGGTGCAGCATCAGGTGTCGCTGCTGGAGCGCGACCGCCTTGAGCAGTACGGCCAGCTGGCCCAACAGCTGCAGGAAGCCCGGTTGTCCGACGAACAGCTGCTGCGCTCAACCCATGCCCTGGAGTCCGCGCTGCGGTCCAACAGCGCCCGCGGCCAGTGGGGGGAAGTCCAGTTGCGCCGGGTGGTCGAGGCTGCGGGGATGCTGCGCCACGTCGATTTCCACGAGCAGGTCCACAGCGGTCAGCAGCACGGCGCCGGGTCGGAGAGCAGTATCCGGCCTGACCTCGTTGTGCAGCTCCCCGGTCAGAAGCAGCTCGTGGTCGATGCCAAGGTGCCGCTTGCGGCATATCTTGCGGCGCAGGAACTCGGAGCGTCCGCCCCGGGGCTGCAGCACGCGCAGTCCCTGAGCGGGCAGCAGGCCCATCTGCTGGCCCACGCCAAGGCCCTGAAGGCCCATGTGGACGCGCTGAGCAACAAGAAGTACTGGGACATCCCGGGCAACTCCCCGGAGCTGGTGGTCTGCTTCCTGCCGGCCGAGTCGATCCTGGCGGCCGCGCTCTCGGCGGACCCGGCCCTGCTGGACTACGCCCTGTCCAGGAACGTGGTGCTGGCCTCGCCCTCGACCCTGCTGGCGGTCCTGAAGTCCGTGGCCTTCACCTGGCGCCAGGACGTCCTGACGGACAGCGCGCGGGAGCTCTTCGAACTGGCCCACCAGCTCTACGAGCGGATGGGAACGCTCGGCGAGAACGTCACCAAGCTCGGCGCCTCCCTCAAGACGTCCGTGGACCGGTACAACTCCATGGTGGGCACGCTGGAGGCCCGGGTGCTGCCGACGGCCCGGAAGCTCAACGCCCTGGATGCCACCGGGCTGGCCACTCCCGCGGCCGTCGAGGTGACGCCGCGATCCGTGGCTGCTCCGGAGCTCCAGTCCGGGACCGGGCCGGAACTTGGGTCCGTGCGGCCGGCGAACGAAGCGGCGAACGATTCGGGCGCGGAGGATCAGGAGTCCGCCGCCTAGGACCGGCGTTGTGCGCCCGTCCTAGGTTGTGTGCCCGTCCTAGGAGGTCTGGGCGGGGCGTGTCCCGCGGCCTCCGAGGGCGCGCGTGACATCGCCGGCCTGCTTCAGGGTGGCGCGGAGCTCCTTCGGCAGCGAGAAGAGCAGGTCCTCTTCGGCCGTGACGACTTCCTCGACCGCGCCGTAGCCGTAGTCGGCGAGCAGGCGCAGGACGTCCTTGACCAGGACCTCCGGGACCGAGGCGCCGGAGGTCACACCGACGGTCGCCACACCCTCGAACCAGGATTCGTCCACCTCATTGGCGAAGTCCACGCGGTACGAGGCCTTGGCGCCGTATTCCAGCGCCACTTCCACGAGCCGGACGGAGTTCGAGGAGTTGGCCGATCCGACGACAATCACGAGCTCGGCCTGGGGCGAGATCTTCTTGATGGCCACCTGGCGGTTGGTGGTCGCGTAGCAGATGTCGTCGCTGGGCGGGTCCTGCAGGGTGGGGAACCGCTCCTTGAGCAGGCGGACCGTCTCCATGGTTTCGTCCACGCTGAGGGTGGTCTGGGAGAGCCAGATAACCTTCTCCGGGTCCCGGACCGTGACCTTGTCGACCTCGTGCGGGCCGTTGATGATCTGGATGTGTTCGGGGGCCTCGCCGGCGGTCCCCTCGACTTCCTCGTGGCCGTCATGGCCGATCAGCAGGATGTCGAAGTCGTCCTTCGCGAAGCGCACCGCCTCTTTGTGCACCTTGGTCACGAGGGGGCAGGTGGCGTCGATGGTCCGCAGCCCCCGGTCCTCGGCGGACTGGACCACGGCGGGAGAGACGCCGTGGGCCGAGAAGATCACCAGGGCGCCCTCGGGGACCTCGTCGGTCTCGTCAACGAAGATGGCGCCTTTTTCCTCCAGGGAACTGACGACATGCACGTTGTGGACGATCTGTTTGCGCACGTAGACCGGCGGACCGTAGTGCTCCAGCGCTTTTTCCACCGCGATGACCGCCCGGTCGACGCCGGCGCAGTAGCCGCGCGGGGCCGCGAGCAGGACCCTTTTCGGGCCGCCGACGGGGGCTGCAGCCAGGACTTCTTCCGGCGTGCGCCGCCGGCGCGGAACGGTTGGCATCGGAATGGAAACAGCAGTGGAAGTCATGCCCCAATGCTACCGGTGTTGGACGGGCCGCCGATCTGGCCGCTGCGCAGGCGCGGCGGCGGACGCTCAGGCGCGGCGCCGCCCGCCGACAACGCGCACCACGAGGCCAACTGCCAGCAGGACGCCGCCGACCACGGCGGCCGCCAGGGTCCACTGTCCGAAACTTGAGCTGGCGGCCGCAACGAATTCGCTCTTGAAGATCTCCGCGACCGCGTTGCCGCTGCTCGTTGCCGTCACGGCACCCCCGGCGGCGTTGGCGGCCAGCTGCCAGGCGCCGGCCAGCACCAGGCCTCCGAGCCCAATGCCGGCCAGCACGGTCCAGCGCCGCCGTGCGGAAACAAAGGCCAGCGCGAAGGCGATGAGGGCGCCTACGGCCAGGGCGTAGCCCATCGGCGCGAAAGCGGATACCCGGTCGAGGAGCTGCCGGTGCTCGGGCTGCCCGATCGTGATTAGCATCTGCTCCGGGGACTCCAGCGGCAGGGTGGTGGCGTCCGCCACCTGCTTCGCCACCAGACCGACGAGGGGAGCCAGGTCCAGTGTCAACGAGGTGGCCGTGCCGGCCTCGGCTGGCGGTGCGCCGGGGTCGGTGAAGTTCAGCTGGTGGCTTTTGCGCAGCGTTTCGGTCCAGGCCTCCGGGTAACCGGGCATGCTCGTCAGCGACCGGGCCGCGCTTTCCAGGATCGGAGTGACCAGCCCGCTGAGCGCTGCAGGGATCCGCTCCGCGCCGAGACTGCCGACGGCGGCCGCGGCCAGCCGCTTCTGAAACACGGGATCCTTGCCCAGCGGCGCGGTGAACGCCACGAAGCCCTCCTGCTGGACGATGTTCCGGTCCACCCACATGGCCGGAACAGCGACAGCCGCCAGGGCAAGCCCGATAAGTACCGCTACGGCCGAGACAAAAGTGCGCACGAGAAGTCCTAGGTGGTTGGTGGGTAGTGCCCATCCTACGGGGGGGCGGCCTGCGGAACGATAAAGTCGGCCCCCGATGATAAAGCTATGGATAGAGTTGAAACCGACAAGTTCGAGTTGTCGGCCGGTAGCCTTTCCTGACGCGCAGTCGCCGGGGCCGCACCTGCTGACAGCCCCGCCCCGGCAAAGGACACCGACGCATATGCACCAGGCCATCTCCGCCCCGGGACCCCGGCATGTCTGAGGAGGCCGCGGCAGCAACGACGGTTCCCGCCACGGCGGCGGAAACCAGCCCCGATAACCCCTGGCCGCTGCAGCTGTTGTCGCAGAAACTCAAGATGCACATTGACCGCGCGCCTTCCGCCTGGGTCGAAGGCCAGGTCATCGAACTGAACCGGAGAGGCACGAACGCTTACCTGACGCTGCGGGACATCGATGCGGAGATCTCCCTCCCCGCCTCCGTCTGGACCAAAGTGCTGGACCGCCAGGAAACCCCGCTGGAACGCGGCTCCCGGGTGGTGGCCCTGATCAAGGCCGAATTCTGGCTCAAGACGGGCCGGCTGAACATGTCCGTGAAGGACATCCGGCCGGTGGGCCTCGGGGACCTCCTCGCCAGAATCGAGCGCCTGCGCCACGCCCTCGCCGCGGAAGGGCTGTTCTCCGACGCCCGCAAGAAGCGCCTGCCCCTGCTCCCCCACCGGATCGGCCTGATTACCGGCCGTGACTCGGACGCCAGGAAGGACGTGCTGCGCAACGCGGCGCTGCGCTGGCCCGCGGTCGAATTCGAGATCCGCGAAGTGGCCGTCCAGGGCAACACCGCCGTCGCGCAGGTCATCGCCGCGCTGCGCGAGCTGGATGCGCATCCCGAAGTGGACGTGATCGTCATCGCCCGCGGCGGCGGCGCCCTGGAGGATCTGCTGCCTTTCAGCAACGAAGAACTCATCCGGGCTGTGTCGGACGCTTCCACGCCGGTGGTCAGTGCGATCGGCCACGAGGCGGACCGGCCGATCCTTGACGATGTCGCGGACCTGCGCGCCTCCACACCGACGGACGCCGCCAAACGGATCGTCCCGGACGTCGTCGAAGAGCTCGCCCGCGTCCGCCAGGCCCGGGACCAGCTCCGGCGTGGTGCTACCCGGTTGGTGGAACGCGAGACGGACCGCCTGGCCTCGCTGCGCTCCCGGCCGGTGCTGGCCTCCCCCGAAGTCATGGTCAGCCACCGCCACGACGACGTCGAACGGCTCAAGGGGCGCTCCCGGGCGGCGGTCACGACCGCCGTCGTCCGGGCCGCCGACCAGCTGGTCCACCTCAAGGCCCAGGTCCGGGCACTTTCGCCGCAGAAGACCCTGGATCGGGGGTACGCCGTCGTGCAGCTTGCCGGCGGCGACACGGCTCCCGGAACCCGCGGGGACGTCGTCCGGCACCCTGACCAGGCGCCGTCGGGCACCCCGCTGACCGTCCGGGTGGCCGGTGGCCGGTTCACCGCGGCGTCGACCCGCGGCCAGGAACCCGCCGACGACTAATAGACCACCCACCCGAACGATCCGTCCCGCGGGACACAGCAAGGAGCAGCACGCCATGACAGCAGAAACGAAGCCCAACACCGACATCGAGGGCCTCAGCTACGAGGAGGCCCGCGAGCAGCTCGTCGGCATCGTCACCCGACTCGAAACCGGCGGGGCGAGCCTTGAGGAGTCCCTGGCGCTCTGGGAACGCGGCGAGGCACTGGCCAAGCGCTGCGAACAATGGCTCGAAGGTGCCCGCAAGCGCCTGGCCGCGGCGCGCGACCAGGCCTCCCCGGCCGGCTAGCCCCGCGCCGGCCGGTCAGGAGCGTTCGACCAGTTCCCGTTCCAGCTCGACGTCCAGGTCCGGCACCGGCCACTGCAGCTTGAGTCCCTCCATCGCGTCCAGCAGCAGCTGCTGGACGGCGATCCGGGCAAACCACTTCTTGTTGGCCGGGACGACGTGCCAAGGGGCGGCCTCGGTGCCTGTCTTCTCGAATGCCTTCTGGTATGCGTCCATGTAGTCGTCCCAGAACGCGCGCTCTTTCAGGTCATTGCTGCTGTATTTCCAGAGTTTGGCCGGGTCATCCAGCCGCGCAAGCAGCCGTTCCTTCTGCTCATCGCGGCTGATGTGGAGCATGACCTTGACGATCCTGGTGCCGGCAGCCGTCTGCCTTGCCTCGAATTCGTTGATCGCGTTGTAGCGGCGCTCAAGTTCCTCCGGCTCCGCCCAGCCGTGCACCCGGTGGATCAGGACGTCCTCGTAGTGCGACCGGTCAAAGACGCCCACCATGCCGGCGGCCGGCGCTTCCTTCTCGATCCGCCACAGGAAGTCGTAAGACTTCTCTTCCGGGGTGGGCGCCTTGAACGACTTCATCTGGACGCCCTGCGGGTTCATCGCCCCCATGACGTGGGTCACGATCCCGCCTTTGCCGGCGGTATCCATGGCCTGCAGGATCAGCAGGAGGCGCTTGGTGCCGCCGAGGCGGGATTCGGCGAACAGCTGCTCCTGGAACAGGGCGAGGTTGTCATCGAGGTCGTCGAGCAGCACCTCACCGTCGTTCTTGTCCCCCGGGTAGCCCGGGGTGGAGTCCGGGTCCGTGTCCTCTAGCCTGAAGCCTTTGCCCACCTTCAGGGTCTCAGAGGGGCGCTCCTTGAATCCCACGACGTCTGACATCACTTGCCTCTTTCCGGTTCAGGCAGCTCCGTTCGGACCGCCGGACCATCGCCCGCGCCGCGCTGCTGAGCTCAGGCTAGTTCCCCTTGTACCGGCTCAGGAAGTCCGCCATGCGGTTGATTGCCTCTTCCAGGTCCTTCACGAGGGGAAGGGTGACCATCCGGAAGTGGTCCGGGCGGACCCAGTTGAAGGCCCGGCCGTGGGAGACGAGGATTTTCTGTTCGCGCAGCAGGTCCAGGACGAACTTCTCGTCGTCGCGGATCCGGTAAACCTCGGGATCGAGCTTCGGGAAGAGGTACATGGCGCCCCGGGCCTGCTGGGTGCTGACCCCGGGGATCGCGTTGAGCATGTCGTAGGCCTTATTCCGCTGCTCGAGCAGGCGCCCGCCCGGCAGGATGAGGTCGTTGATGCTCTGGTATCCGCCGAGTGCTGTCTGGATCGCGTGCTGGGCCGGGACGTTGGCGCACAGGCGCATGTTCGCCAGCAGGCTGATGCCCTCGAGGTAGTCGGCGGCGTCCTTCTTCGGCCCGGAAATGGCCATCCACCCCGCCCGGTAGCCGCACACGCGGTAGGCCTTGGACAGTCCGCTAAACGTCAGGCACAGGACGTCGTCGCCGGTAAGGCTGGCCATGTTCACGTGGACCGCGTCCTCGTAGAGGATCTTCTCGTAAATCTCGTCGGCGAAGAGGACCAGGCCGTGCTTCTCCGCCAGGGCGACGATCTTCTTGAGGGTGTCTTCCGGATAGACGGCGCCGGTGGGGTTGTTCGGGTTGATCACCACGATGCCCTTGGTGCGCGGCGTGATCTTCGCTTCGAGGTCTTCCAGGTCCGGCTGCCAGCCCGAGTCCTCGTCGCACAGGTAGTGCACGGGCCGGCCGCCGGCCAGGGCGACCGAGGCGGTCCACAGCGGGTAATCGGGGGTGGGGATCAGGACTTCGTCGCCGTCATCCAACAATGCCATCAGGGACATCGTGATGAGCTCGCTGACGCCGTTGCCCAGGTAGATGTCATCCACGTGGATGTTCTGGATCCCGCGGGTCTGGTAGTACTGCGACACGGCTGTCCGGGCCGAGAAAATGCCCCGGGAATCGCTGTAGCCCTGCGCATGCGGCAGGTGGCGGATCATGTCCACCAGAATCGCGTCCGGCGCTTCAAATCCGAACGGGGCCGGGTTTCCGATGTTCAGTTTGAGGATGCGGTGACCCTCTGCCTCCATCTGCTGGGCGGCCTGAAGAATCGGTCCACGGATGTCGTAAAGGACATTATGAAGCTTGGTGGACTGCTTGAATTCTGCCATCCATCAAATATGCCATACGGAGGATGTACTTCCGCCGAGATCTGCCTCACAGGGGGTGTCATGACGTCACCGGCGGCACACCCCGGCAGGAAAAGGTCTCGGCGGCTGCCGGGCTCCCCCGTGAACCGGAGGAGTCCGGCAGCCGCCGTCGTGCGTCAAAGCGGTCTGGACGGGCCTCTTACTGGACCAGTCCCTTTTCCTTGAGCCAGGCCGCCGCAGCGTCCTTGGGGTTCTGCTTCTGGCTGCCGCTGACGGCGCGGTTGAGGTTGATCAGGTCCTCGGTGGTGAGGACCTTGGACACGGCGTTCAGGGTTTCCTTCGCCTTGTCCGTCATCTTGGCCGTGTTGTACAGCGGAAGGACCTGCTGGGCGATGAAGTTGTTCTTCGGGTCCTCAAGGACCACCAGGTCGTTGTCCGCGATGGAGGGGGTGGTGGTGTAGATGTCAGCCACCTGGACCTGGTCCGAGAGCAGGGCCTTGAGCGTGACGGCCCCGCCGCCGTCGCTGAACGGCTCCAGCTTCTTGGGCACGCAGCCGTAGTTCTTCTCCAGGCCCGGAAGCCCGTAAGCGCGTTCGGCGAAGGTCGCCGGGGCGCCCACCACGATTTCGCTGCAGACCTTGGCGAGGTCCTCGATAGATTTCAACTGGTACTTCTCCGCGGTGGCTTTCGTGACGACCATCGCGTCCTTGTCCTCGGCCTTGGACGCCTCCAGCACCGCCAACCCCTCGGGCAGCTTGCCCGGCAGCGCCTTGTAGATGTCCTCGGCCGAGACCTCCGCGGCGTCCTTGCTGACGTGCAGAAGCAGGTTGCCGCTGTAGTCGGGGATGATGTCCACCGACCCGTCCTGGACGGCCTTGAAGTACACCTCGCGGGAACCGATGTTGGGCTTGGTGCTCGCCGTGACGCCGGCTCCGTTCAGGGCGCCGGCGTAGACCTCGGCGATAATCTGGCTCTCGGTGAAGTCGGCGGAACCGATCACGAGGGCCGAGCCCGAACCGGAGGCGGCTCCGCCGGTGGCGGGGGACGTGGAGAGCGGATCGGATGAGCCTGAGCAGGCGGACAGTGCCATGGCCAGGCCTACGCCGGCGGCCAGGCCGCCGAATGCGCGCCTGCCGAGTGCTCGTTGGCGGGTTTCCTTCATGACGTACCTCCTTGAACAACAGTCCCCACGGGTACGGGGTCTGTGAGATCAACCGCAGCCTGCTGGCTCCGGTCTGGCTGGGTTGAGGCTCCCTGGGACAGGAACAGCCTCTGGATGAGGGCAAGGACAAGGTCGACGGCGATGGCCAGCCCGGCGATGAGCAGGGACCCGCCCAGCATCTGCGGGAAGTCGGACAGCACCAGTCCGTCGAAGAGGTACCGTCCGAGGCCGCCGAGGTTGATATAAGCCACCACCGAGACGGTGGCGATGGCCTGGAGCACACCGGTCCGGAACCCGCCGAACATCACGGGCAGGGCGTTGGGGAACTCGGCGCGGAACAGCACCTGGAGCTCCGTCATGCCCATGGCGCGCGCGGCGTCCACGACGTTCCGGTCCACGCTGGCGATGCCGGCATAGGTCCCGGCGAGCAGCGGCGGTACCGTCAGGATCACGAGGGCCCAGATCGGCGGCATCAGCCCGATGCCGGCCAGCAGCACGAAGAGGGTCAGCAGGCCGAGGGTCGGCAGGGCCCGGAGGGCTCCGGCGACGGCCACGGCGGCGACCCGCCCGCGGCCGGTGTGTCCCACGTACAGGCCGATGGGCACGGCGATGGCCGTGGCGATCAGCATCACCAGCCCGGTGTACAGCAGGTGCTCGGCCAGCCGGGCCGGGATTCCGGCGCTGCCGGACCACTGCTCCGGGTCGGCGAGCCAGGCGAAGGTGTCGTTGACGACGCTCATGAGGCACCGCCGGTGGTCTGCGCATCGGACACCCGCGGCGCCGCAGCAGCGGGGCCGGTCTTGCCCTCGCCGGTGCCGGAGTCGGCGCCGGCGCCCGGGCCGGTGGCGGCCGCGGCGCGGGTCCAGGGGGTCAGCAGCCGCTCGAGGAGGACCAGGACGGCGTCCATCAGCAGCGCGAGGATGAGGATGGCGATGATGCCCACCACCACTTCGGTGATGAAATCGCGCTGCAGGCCGGAGGTGAACAGCATTCCGAGGTTCCCGATGCCGAGCAGCGCCGCGACGCTGACCAGCGAGATGTTGCTGACCGAGACCACACGCAGCCCGGCGAACAGCACTGGCAGGGACAGCGGCAGGTCGATCTGCAGGAACCGTGCGAGGGGTTTGAACCCCATGGCGACGGCGGCCTGCCGGAGGTCCTCGTCCACCGAATCGAAGGCGTCCAGCGTGGCGCGCACCAGTAGGGCGACGGCGTAGATGGTCAGGGCCACGACCACGTTGACGGGGTCCAGGATCCGGGTTCCGAGGATGGTCGGCAGGATGATGAACAGCGCCAGGGACGGGATGGTGTAGAGCAGGGAGGAAGCCGTCAGGACCACGGAGCGGAGTCCGCGGCTCTGCCGGGCCAACTGGGCCAGCGGGACGGCAATGAGCACCCCGAACACCATCGGCAGGATGGCCAGGACAAGGTGCTGGCCGGCGAGGCTGAAGACCTGCTCGCTGTTGGCCAGGAACCATTCCATCAGCGCGCACCCTGGCGGACATGCCGGTCCGACTCGATGACGGCGAGGACTTCCTCGGCGGTGATGACGCCGGCCACGCGGCCGTCCGCGTCCACGGCGACGCCAAGACCGGAAGGTGACGACAGGGCCGCATCGAGGGCGCGGCGGAGCGTGTCGCCCTTCCGGAAGAGGGATCCGCCGGGCACCGTCGCAGTGCCCTTGCCCGGACCCGACCAGCCGAGCGGCCGTAGGCTTTCGTCGACCACCAGCTGCCACTCGCCGGAGGCGTTGCCGGCGCGGTCGAGTTCATCGGGGGTGATCGTCTGGGCCGGGTGCACCGTAACGCCGTCGGACGGGCTGAAGGCCAGGTGCCGGAAGCCGCGGTCGCGGCCCACGAAGGACGCCACGAAGTCGTTGGCGGGGGCGCGCAGGATTTCCTTCGGAGTGGCGTATTGCGCCAGTTTGCCGCCGAGGCCGAAGACTGCCACCTTGTCGCCGAGGACGGTGGCCTCGTCAATGTCGTGGGTGACGAAGACGATGGTCTTGGCCAGATCGCGCTGGAGCCGGAGGAGTTCCTGCTGCAGTTCATCGCGGACCACGGGGTCCACGGCGCTGAAGGGTTCATCCATGAGCAGCACGGGAGGGTCGGCGGCGAGCGCCCGGGCCACGCCGACGCGCTGCTGCTGGCCGCCGGACAGCTGCGAGGGGTACCGCGTGCCCAGTGCGGCTGCCAGCCCGACGACGTCGAGCAGTTCCTGCGCACGCTTCCGCGCCTCGGCCTTGGAGACGCCGTTGAGCCGGGGAACGGTAGCGATGTTGTCCAGCACGGAACGGTGCGGCATCAGCCCGGAGGACTGCATGACGTAGCCCATGGACCGGCGCAGCTTCGCCGCCGGCACCGCGGTGACGTCCTGGCCGTCCACGGTGATGGTCCCGGAGGTCGGTTCGACCATACGGTTGATCATCCGCAGCGACGTGGTCTTGCCGCAGCCCGAGGGCCCGACGAAGACCGTGATGGCGCCCTTGTCGATGGACATGGTCAGGCCGTCGACGGCGGGCTGGCCGCCTTGGTAACGCTTGGTGACGTTCTGGAACTCGATCATGGCTTCAGCCATTTCCGGGGCTTACCTAACTGTTGGCGGCAACAACGGACGGTCCAGCCAACTGATCATAGACACGCTGATTTTGGGCTGTAAAGCAGGTAGAACTCAGCCTAACCAGCGCGGCTGACAATGTCAGGGATATCGCCGAGGGCGCTGTGGCTGACGTAGTCATTCGTAGCGCAGGCGACTTTGGATGGGTGCAGCGTGGAAAGACTTCCCCGCAGCAGCCATCCACCGCCCCGCGGCGCTACTAAACCCTGCAACCGCGGGCCAGGTCAGCGGGTCCGCCGGCCGCCCCCTTTCGACCCGCCCCGGCCCTTCCGGCCGCGCTTCGCACCCTCGTTGGCAGCGGCCTCGTAGCTGTCCCGTTCCGCCGCGCGCTGGCTCTTGCCCGCCGCCGAAATCTGCTGGTGCCACTCCCTTGCGTAGGCGCGGCGGGCGGCGGCATCGTGCCGCCGGGCCAGGGCAGCGAGTTCGCGCTGGAGTTTCAGGTAGCTCTCCCAGCGGCGGTCATCGAGGGACCCGTCCGCGAGCGCGGCCTGCACGGCGCAGCCGGGCTCGCGGCCGTGGGCGCAGTCGGAAAACCGGCACTGCGCGAAGAGTTCCTCGAGGTCGCCGAACATCTCCGCCACCCGCTGCCGGCATCGAACAGCCCGAAGCCGCGCACCCCGGGGGTATCCATCAGGACGGCGCCCCCGGGCAGGGGCACGAGTTCGCGGGAGGTGGTGGTGTGTTTGCCCTTGCCGTCTCCGGCCCGGACTTCCCCCGTTCCCTGGACCTCCGCGCCGGCGAGGGCGTTGATGAGGGTGGATTTGCCGGCCCCGGAGGGACCCAACAGCACAAGGGTGCCGCCGGGCGGGAGGTGGCCCAGCAGTTCGTCGAGGCCGTCGCGGTGTTCCGCAGAGGTGGTGACCACCGCGACGCCCGCGGCCTGGAGGACCACCTTGCCGACGACGTCGTCCGCGAGGTCGGCCAGGTCCGCCTTGGTGATGATGACCAGCGGGGTGGCTCCCGAATCCCAGGCGGCTACGAGGGTGCGTTCGAGCCGGTTGTGGGTGAGCGGCCGGTCCACGGGCACCACGACGCCGACGATATCCATGTTGGCGCCGAGGACCTGCGCCTCCGAGGAGGCGTCAAAGGCCCGTTTGCGGCTCAGTTCGGAGTGCCGCGGCAGGATCCCCGCGATGGCGGGCTCCCCCGCAGTATTGGATCCGAGCCAGACCCAGTCGCCGGTGGCGGGCAGCTCCCCGGTGCTGGGATACGGCAGATGGAGGGTCGTATCGTGCGCGGCGATCAGGACCAGGTTGCGGTCGACGCGGATGACCCGGCCCGCGCCGGCGCCGCCGGGCACGGGTTGGGCCGCGAACCGTGCGGCGACGGCGGCGGTGAAGCCGTACCGTGCCGGCCCCGCCGGGAGGTTTTTGGAAATGTCGGTGGGCATGGGATAGGAGGCGCCGGACGCGCCCGGATGTGCACAGGAAGTAGTCAACGAAAACCCTTTGGTGGGCCCGGTGCACGCGCCGCGCTGCGGGTGGAACCTGGCAGGGGTTGCGGCTAGTGCGTGCTGATGGCCGGGGCAGGAATGATGGCCTGGCTGATGTTGGTGCGCAGCGCGCACCGGACTGTTGCAGTCATCGTCTCCACCTCCCCGTTCTCGCCGTCGGCTGGTCTGCCGGTTTTTAGAATAGCCGGATGCCCCGGGCCTGGCTAGGAATCCGGCAGGAAAGTTGGCCGTTCAGGACAGTTGGCCGTTCAGGGGCCGCTCGCGGTGGAGCCGGAGCGCGGCGTCGACGAGTGAGACCTTGTTGAGCCGGGGAACGTCCTCCAGCGGGATCCAGTCCGCGTGTGTGGTGCTGCCGTCCACCTCGTGCCGCAGTTCCCCGCCGGTAATCGTTGCTTCGTAGATGAGCCGGAGGGACTGGAAGTCCCGTTCCCCGCCGTCGATCCGGATCTCGGCGGGCCAGTGCCCGACGTCGATCCCCAGCATGGCGCCCACGTCCGCGCGATACCCGGTTTCCTCATATATTTCCCGGCGGCAGCCGTCGACGGGGTGCTCCGCCAAGTCCAGGCCGCCGCCCGGGAGGGTCCAGCCTTCCTTGCCGCCCTGCTTCCAGTAGGCCAGGAGGATGGCGCCGTCGCGGATGATGACCGCGTAGGCAGCGGGACGGGTGTCGAAGTTGAGGCTCATTCCTCCAGCGTAGTGGCCGACCGCGTAGTCCGGCCGGCCGGGTCAGCCCTGCTCGGCCACGAGCTGGAGCACACCAAAGACAGGATCCTGCTCCAGGACGCGGACGTCGGTGATTCCCTCGGCGGTGAGGGCGGCGCGGAAGGATTCCTGCAGGCGGGGGACGTTCATGCCCAGTCCGCTGCCCAGGATCACCGGGCCGTCGATGCCGAGCTTCCGGACCGTCTGCAGGGCCAGGGCCGCCAGGTCCCGTCCGGCCTGGTCCACGAGTTCCTGGCTGGCGGCGTGGCCGGCGGCGGCGGCGTCGACCACGAGCCGGGCCCGCTCGGCCCAGTACCGGCGTCCGGTGTCCGGGGAGTGGAAGAGCGCGATCAGCTTGTTCGGGTCATCCACACCGCAGGAGGCCAGCAGTGCAGTGGTGAGCTCGTCGGGTTCCAGCCCCTGGTTCATCCGCCGCAGGCTGTGGCGGACCGCCTCCCGGCCCAGCCAGTACCCGCTGCCTTCGTCGCCGAGCAGATAGCCCCAGCCGCCGGCGCGGGCCTCCTCGCCGCGGCTGTTCCGGCCCCACGCGGCCGAGCCCGTTCCGCCGATGACGGCGACGCCGGTGCTTGCGCCGCCGGCCGCCAGCAGGAGCCGCGAATCGTGGACCACGGTGATCCGGGCGCCCGGCACGTGCGGCGCGATCAGGGCGGCGAGCGCGGCGGCGTCCTGGTCGGTATCGATGCCGCCGGCTCCCGCGTAGACCTGGGCGACCGTTCCGCCGCCGATCCGGGCGAAGAGCTCCGCGAGGTGCAGGGCCGCCTGCTCGGGGCTGACGTTCTGGACGTTGGAGCTGCCCACGGATTCGTCAGCAACAACGCTGCCGTCCTCGAAGCGGACGCCGCGGGTCTTGGTCCCGCCGATATCGAGGCCGATCACGATGGCGGGCGCGGTCGGAGCAACGGGGTCCGCCGCCGGCGGGATGTCAGAATGAGTCACCGGAACAGCCTACTGAATCCTTTCCAGGAGTGAGCAATGTCGCACGACATCTTTGGTACCCGCATTATTGCCGCCCCGATGGCCGGCGGAACGTCCACACCGGCCTTCGTGTCGGCCGTGCATGACGCCGGCGGTCTCGGCTTCCTGGCTGCGGGCTACAAAAGCGTGGACGCCATGGTGGCGGAGATCCGCAGCGCCCGAGCCTCCGGGACACGATTCGGCATGAATGTCTTCGTTCCCGATCCCGCCCAGCTCCCGCCGTCCGCGGCGGTGCGGGCACAACTCGAGGACTACCGAGCCCGGCTGCGGGCGGATGCCCTGCGGTACGGAGTGGACGTCCCGCCGCTGCGGCTCGACGACGACGACCAGTGGCAGGGCAAGATCGACGCGCTGCTGGCCGATCCGGTGGAACTGGTCAGTTTTGCCTTCGGGCTGCCCGGGTCCGTTGTTGTCCGCGCGCTGCAGCAGTCAGGCTCCACCGTACTCGCCACGGTCACCACGGTGGCCGAGGCGCTGGAGGCCGCCGGGCAGGGCGTGGATGCGCTGGTGGTGCAGCATGAAAGCGCCGGCGGCCACAGCGCGGCGTTCCAGCCGGTCACTGCGGTGCAGGGCGGCAGAAGCGCAGACACCCGGCCGGGCACGACGGCGGAGCTGCTCACCCGGGTGCGGGCCGCCGTCGGGCTCCCGCTGCTGGCGGCCGGCGGCGTGATGGACCGGGCGGGGCTGGAGCAGGTGCTGGCCGCGGGGGCACAGGCAGCCCAGCTGGGAACGGCGTTCCTCCGCACGCACGAAAGCGGGGCCCGGCAGCTGCACAAGGACGCCCTCGCCAGCCCGCACTTCACCCAGACCCTGCTGACGAGAGCGTTCACGGGACGGCCCGCCCGGGCGCTGGTCAACGAGTTTGTCCGGGACCACCCCGACGCGCCGGAGTCCTATCCCGCCGTGCACCACCTCACCGCTCCCCTGCGCGCGGCCGCAGCTGCCGCCGGGGATGCGGAACGGCTCAACCTCTGGGCCGGGACGGGCTGGCAGCGGGCGCGCGCCGGTTCCGTCGCAGAGGTGATGGCGGAACTGCTGGGCTGACGGCCGGCCACACGGCACTCACCCGCCCCCGCCGCCCCACGCACCCCACCCCCACGCCCCACGCACGCGACGCCGAGGTCGCCGGAAGGGTGCGGGATCGCCGGAAGTTTCCCCGCGAACTCGCAGCTTTCCGGCGAACTGGCGCCACCGGCGAGCGGCGGGCTCGGCCAAGGGGCCACGGGCGGCTCAGGCCGCGGGCCGGAGCCGGGCTCAGGTGCCGGAGCGTCCGCGGACGAAGCCGGCGAGCAATGCCGGGCCTTCGCTGAGCACGAGCTCCCGGAACAGCCGCACCGGGTCCGGCTCGGTGTCCGCTCCGCCACGGCGTTCCCGCCAGGCCAGCCCGATCTCCCGGAAGGCCAGGCCTGAATCCAGGGCGAGCTCCACCCAGCCAAGGTCGCCGGACTGCCCGGGAGTGCGGCGTCCGGGGGCCGGGCCGCCGGGCGGGAGGATGCTCACGCCGAGACCTGCCGAGACGAGTCCCCTGGCCGTATGGGAATCCTGGCTCTCGAAGGCGATGCGGGGCCGGAAACCCGCTTCCCGGAACAGGGCGTCAGTCAGCGAGCGCATGCCGTAGCCGGCGCCCATCGCCACGAACGGGTCCTGGCGGATCTCCGCGAGGCCCGCGCTGCGGCGCTTCGCAAGGGGATGCCGGTGGTGGACCACGAGCCGCAGCGGTTCCCGGTAGAGGGCGGCGGAGGAGATCAGCCGGCTCGGCGCGGCGACCGGGGCGGTCAGTGCCAGGTCCGCGTCGCCCGCGGCCAGTTCCGCCAGGCAGCCGTCCCGGGCGCCCTGGCTGAGGTCGAAGGCCGGCTGGGGATGGCGGCTGCGGAAGGCGCTGATCAACAGCGGCAGCATCGCCTCACCGAAGGTGTGCTGGAACGTCACCGAGATCCGGCCGCGCACCACCTCCGACTCGTGCCGGACCAGGTCCAGCCCGGTCTGGAATTCGCCCAGCGCCGCCTCGATGTGCGGCAGGAGCGCCTTCGCGGCGGGGGTCAGCCGCACGCCGCGCCCGTCACGGATCAGCAGTTCCGTCCCGATGATGCTGCTGGCCCGGGCGATTCCCCGGCTGACTGTCGACTGGGGCAGTCCCAGCACTTCCGCGGTCCCGGTGATGTGCTGGGTGCGCCCCAGTTCTGCCAGCAGGGGCAGCAGCGGCAGCAGCTGGACCAGCTGTTTGTGTTCCACGTCCATGGCCCGCCCTCCGGATCGTTCCGTCTTTGCTATTGATTCTATGAGAACCATGCATTGGAAGCATGTCTTCCGGAAGCCTATTCTGGGGAGATGCCCCGACTTCCACTGCTCCGCCGCCCCGCTGCCCACGGCGAGGTCCAGGTCCAGGCGCAGGTCCGGCCGGACCCTGCCGACGGCACCCTTGCCGAGTGGCCGGGGCACGCGAAGGGGTCCGCGGCCTACCGGAAGATTCTGGCCGGACTGGCGTTCGCGGGCGTCGCCACCTTTGCCCAGCTGTACTCCACCCAGGCGGTGCTGCCGATGATGGCGGCGGATCTGCAGATCACGGCGGCCGAGGCGGCACTCACGATCTCGCTGGCGACCGTCGGGCTGGCGGTGACAGTGCTTCCGTGGTCCTTCCTGGCGGACCGGATCGGCCGGGTCCGGGCCATGATGTGGGGCATCTCGGCCGCCACGGTCCTGGGCCTCTTGGTGCCGCTCGCCTCCAGCTTCCCGATGCTCCTGGGCCTGCGGATGCTCGAAGGCGCGGCACTCGGCGGCATTCCCGCCATCGCCATCGCCTACCTCAACGAGGAGGTCAACAAGGCCCACGCCGCACTGGCGGCCGGAACGTACGTCGCCGGCACCACCCTGGGCGGACTCGCCGGCCGACTGCTGGCCGGCTTTGTCGGTGAACTCTGGGGGTGGCGGGCCGCGGCCCTGGCCGTCTCGATCCTGGCCGCCGTGGCCGCGGCCCTGTTCCTGCTCCTGGTGCCGCAGGCGCGGGGCTTCACCGCCGCGGCAGCCAGCGGATTCCGCGGGGCGCTCCGGACGCTGGCGGGCCACGGGCGCAATCCACGGCTGCTGGCTCTGTACATCCAGGCGTTCCTGCTGATGGGCGGGTTCGTGGCTGTCTACAACTACCTGGGCTTCCGGCTCTCCGGGGAACCCTTCAGCCTGCCGGCCACCATCATCAGCCTAATCTTCCTGGCTTACCTGTCCGGCACGGTCTCGTCCCGCTGGGCCGGCGGACTGACGGAGCGGTTCGGGCGGCGCACGGTGCTGATCGCGGGGACGGTGCTCATGGCGGCGGGCCTGGCCCTGACGCTGACGCAACTGCTGGGACTCATTATGGCGGGCCTGCTGTTGTTCACTGCGGGCTTCTTCGCGGCGCACAGCGTCGGCGCAGGCTGGACCGGCGTGATCGCCACGACGGGCCGGGCGCAGGCGGCCTCGCTTTACAACCTCGCCTACTACCTCGGGTCCAGCGTGATCGGCTGGGCCGGCGGGCTGGTTTTCCAGTCACTGGGCTGGACCGCCCTGGCGCTGACCGTGATCGGGCTGGCCTGCACGACGGCGGTGATCACCGCCGTCGTGCATCCCGCCCTGGCGTCGGCCGAGGCACCGGCCGACGCCGGCAGCTGAAACTGCAGCCGGCGCCGGGGAGGGTGTCAGCGGGTAGCTTCGATCGCCTGCACGAGGTCGGCCACGATGTCGGACGGGTCCTCCAGGCCCACCGACACGCGCAGCAGGCTGGCATGCGGCTTGGCATCGGCGGCAACCGGCCGGTGGGTCAGCCCGGCCGGATGCTGGATCAGGGTGTCGATGCCGCCCAGCGAGACCGCATGCGTGATCATGCCGACGGCGGACGGGATCCGTTCGGCGTGCTCGGCGCTGCCCACCTCGAAGGCGAGCAGCGAGCCGGGACCGGACATTTGCGTTCCGATCAGCCCCTGCGGGTCGCACTCGGGCAGCCCCGGGTAGAAGACGCGCCGGACGAGCCCGTGCCCGGCCAGGGCGGCGGCGACCTTCTGCGCACCGGCCTGCTGCGCACGTACCCTGACCGGCAGCGTGGCCAGTCCGCGGTGGAGCAGGTAGGCAGGCCAGGGCGTAAGGATGCCGCCGGTGACGGCCCGGATCTGGCGCAGCCTGGTGGTCCATTCGGGAGCCGCCGCCACCACGCCGCCCATGGCATCGCCGTGTCCGCCGAGGAATTTGGTGGCGCTGTGCAGCACCATCGCGGCGCCGTGCAGGTACGGCCGCTGGAGGATGGGGCTGGCGAAGGTGTTGTCCACCAGAACCGGGACACCGTCCGCCGCGGCGGCCACGCGGGTGATGTCGACGAGCTCCAGGCTCGGGTTGGCGGGCGTCTCCAGGATCACCAGGCCGGTGTCCGGCCGGAGCGCGGCATGCACACCCTCCGGGGTAGTAAACGTGACGTCGTTGCCGAGCACTCCCGAGGCCAGCAGGTAGTCACTTCCGCCGTACAGCGGCCGCACCGCGACCACGTGCTTCTTTCCGGTGGCGACGACGGCGAGCAGGACGGCGC
Organism: Pseudarthrobacter ribosi; assembly: GCF_055412865.1. Classification (NCBI taxonomy): domain Bacteria; kingdom Bacillati; phylum Actinomycetota; class Actinomycetes; order Micrococcales; family Micrococcaceae; genus Pseudarthrobacter; species Pseudarthrobacter ribosi. The sequence continues at coordinate 64,834 of NZ_JBVAYZ010000021.1, forward strand.
TGAGCGCCGCCATGCCGGTGGCGAAGGCCACGGCCTCCGGGGCGTTCTCGAGGACGGCGACGCCCTCCTCGAACCGCGCCACGGTGGGGTTCCAGAGCCGCTGGTAGACGGTGCTCTGGCCATCGACATGCGTGCCGCCGGTGGCCATGTGCTCGTAGGCGAGCCCGCCGTCGTGCACCGAGGGCAGGGGCGCCGTGGTGGACAAGTCGATCGGCACGGCGTGCACGCCCAGGTCAGTGAGTCCGTTGCGGCCGGCGTGGACGGCCAGCGAGTCTTGAGAAAGCACCTTGCTCCTTATGAATATTCACCGTTGAATTCCGCAAGTATCTGGCAATAATTCGGAGTTTTGTAGGGCCCGCGAATGGAAGTGTCGGAATGCGCCGTTTATGATGAACTGACAACCCATCAAGGAGGATCCGTGAGTAGCAGTGCGAAGAATCTTCGGCCGGGAGCGGGTGCCGGCGAGCCGCTGGACGCTATCGACGAGCGCCTGCTCGCGGCACTCGTGGCCGACGCCCGAATCTCCAATAAGCAGCTGGCCGAGCTGGTCGGAATCGCGCCGTCCACGGCCCTGATGCGCACCCGGGCACTCTCCGAGCGCGGCATCATCCAGGGCTTCGAGGCGAAGCTGAGCCTCTCCGCGATCGGCCGCTCCGTGCAGGCCCTCATCGCCGTCAGGCTCCGCGCCCACGACCGGGAACAGATCGACCGCTTCACGGCCCGGGTCCCGAAGCTCCCCGCCGTGCTCTCGACCTTCCACACCTCGGGCTCGGTGGACTATCTGCTGCACATCGCCGTCGCCACCACCGAGGACCTCCGCGACTGGGTGCTGGACAATCTGGCCACGGATCCCGTGGTGGGGCACACCGAGACCACCCTCGTGTTCGACCACATCCAGGGCAACCAGGGCCCGCTGCCCGACTAGCTCCCCGGCGCCGCTAAAGGAGTTCCGGCACCGCTTCAGCTCCGGCAGGGGCCGTCAGGCGCGGCGCAGCGCCGCGCGCAGCGTGATGGCGGCGAGGGTGATCCCGGCGATCGAGCAGAGCACCACAAAGCCGGCGACCGCCGTCTGCAGGCCGACGACGCCGGCGGCGAGCCCCAGCCCGATGACGGGAAAGGCGCTGCCGAGGTAGGTGATGACGTAGACCGTGCTGATGATCTGGGCGTGGCGGGAAGGTTCGACCTTCCCGGCCACATCGTTGAAGACGGTCCGGAAGGACACCCCCTGCCCCAGGCCCGCGGTGATGCTCGCGAGGATCAGCAGCCAGGGACTGTTCCAGGCGGCGGCCGCGGCGATCAGCAGCACCGACACGGCCAGCATGCCCAGTCCGATCGGCACCACGAAGCGTCCCCGCACCGCGAGGAGCTGGCTGAGCGCGGAGGACCCGAGCGTCAGTCCCGCCAGCAGGCCGATCAGCGGCCGCGAATCCGCGTGGACGATCTGGGCAAAATAGCTGGGCGCCAGGGAGAGGCAGAAGCCGAAGACGGTGAAGCTGAGGAACCCCACCGAGGACGCCAGCCAGAAGGCGCCGCGCGCCTCCCTGGACACCGACGGCCGGCGGGGCGCCAGGACGCGCAATGGCTGGGGACCCGCAACGGTCGTGATGGCCGGCCGGGCCTTCAGCAGGTACAGCGGGACCAGCAGCGTGGCCAGGACCAGGGAATGCAGGTAGTACGGCGTGGTCGTGGGCCCGGGCAGCAGCGAGAGCACTCCCCCGATGGCCGGGCCGGCCGCCACACCCCCGGCGGACGCCAGCAGCGTGAACCGCGAGGCCCACTCGGGACGGCTGGGCAGCAGCTCCCGCAGGGCCGCCGAACTGGCGCCGGTGGCGAGGGCCACCGCGATGCCCTGCAGCGCCCTGCCGACACACAGCGCGAACAGGCTGTCCGCCGCGGCAAAAACGGAGCCGCCGGCGAGGCCGACCAGCACCGCAAGGACCAGCGCGGCCCGGCGGCCGATGTGGTCAGACCAGTGGCCGGCCAGGATCAGGGTCGCCACCAGTGCCAGGACATAGGCGGAGAAGGCCACCGTGACGCCGAAGGCGGTGATGCCCAGTTTGCTTTGCAGCAGCGGGTACAGCGGCGTGGCCAGATTCGCGCCGACCAGCAGCGTAAAGATCACGACGCCGGCCATCACCAGCCGTGCCGTGGTCGAAGCATCCCAGCCCCAGCGGTCTGCCGTGGCGGGGCGCATGCGAAGTTCGCTGAAGACCGTCATGACCTTGCCCTTGCGTGGAAGCGGGCCGCGTGTTCCCCGTGGTGGGGGAATCGCCAGCCCGTACTGATTCGATACTCCCAGACTGGTGCACTGCTGCTCGGTGGAGCCAAATTCCATGCCAAAATTGATCAAAACAATCAAACAAGTACCGTCAAAGTAAACCGGAGTGACGATTTGAACAGTCTGGACCCCACCGACCTGAAAATCCTGCTGGAACTGATCCGGGACCCGCGGATCCAGATCGGCGACCTCAGCGAAAAACTGGGCATCGCCCGCAACACCGCGCAGTCCCGCGTCCGGCGCATGCAGCGGTCCGGATTGCTGCACGACGGCGGCCGCGAGATCGATCTGGAAGCGGTGGGCTACGATGTCGTCGCCTTCGTGACGATCGAGGTCAACCACCGGGAACTCGACGGTGTGGTGGGAGCCCTGCGCCTGATCGCGCAGGTCCTGGAGGTCCACGAGATCTCCGGACGCGGCGACGTGTGGTGCCGCGTGGTGGCCACCGACACCCACAATCTGCAGGCCGCCCTGCGCTCCATTCTGCGGGTCAAGGGAGTCATCCGGACCGAGACCGTCCTTGCCCTGCACACCCACATCCAGTACCGCACCGAACCGCTGATCAGCCGGCTGGCCCAGGGCAGCTCGCTGAAGACTGGATAATGAGCCCGTGACTATCATCGATAACGCCGTCTACGTTGACGGCGAGCGCAGCGCCGAGCCGCAGAGCCTCGAACAAACCTTTGATACCCTGAGCCGGAACGGCGGGATGGCGTGGATCGGCCTGTACCGCCCGACGGAGGACGAAATGGCCGCCGTCGCCGCGGAATTCGAGCTGCACAGCCTCGCCGTGGAAGACGCTATTTCCGCCCACCAGCGCCCCAAGCTCGAACGCTACGACGACATCCTCTTCACGGTGTTGCGGCCCGCGCGGTACCTCGACACGACGGAAACCGTGGAATTCGGCGAACTCCACGTGTTTACCGGGAAGAACTTCGTCGTCACCGTCCGGCACGCCGAAACCGGCGGGGTGGCACAGGTCCGGCGAAGGCTGGAGAAGCGCCCCGACCTCCTGTGCCACGGTCCGGAAGCTGTGCTCTATGCCCTGATGGACCAGGTGGTGGACGACTACGTGCCGGTCGTGGCGGGGCTGGAGAACGACATCGACGAGATCGAGGACCAGCTGTTCAGCGGCGATTCCACGGTCTCGCGCCGGATCTACGAACTGGCCCGCGAGGTCATCCAGTTCCAGCGCGCCATCCATCCGCTCCCGGCCATGATGCAACTGCTCCGGGGCGGCTTCGAGAAGTATGAGGTGAAACCCGAGCTCCAGCACAACCTCCGCGACGTCGAAGACCACGTGGAGCGGCTGATCTCCCGTGCTGATTCCTTCCGGGACCTGCTGCAGAACGCCCTCACGCTCGACGGCACGCTGACGGCCAACCGGCAGAACGAGGCCAGCGCCAAGCAGAACGAACAGGTCAAGAAGATCTCGTCCTGGGCGGCTATCTTCTTCGCCCCGTCCTTTGTCGCGGGCGTCTACGGCATGAACTTTGACCGGATGCCCGAACTGCAGTGGAGCTACGGCTACCCGATGGCCATCGGGCTGATGGCCGCCACCGCCGCCCTGATGTACGTCATCTTCAAGAAGAAGGGCTGGCTCTGACCGGCAGATCCGCTGGCGGAGCCGCGTCTAGTCTGGCGTCATGAGTGCACGGGGACCGGTCCCGGGACGTCGTGTACGCGACCGCGCCGCGGCGGTCAGCGGCACCGGTACTCAGCGGCGCCGCCGTGCCTGCGCGACCAGCCGGCTGAACGCCAGGACAAACACCGTCTCGATCAGCACCATCAGCCCGAGCAGCAGCCACTGGCTTTCGCCGATGAAGACGACGGCGCCGACCACCACCAGGATCGTTCCCAGGGTCAGGGCGTAGACGGCGAATCCGATGGCCACCTTCGCGCTGCGGACGCCCGTGCGGAAGCCGAAGCCCACGGGTTCACCCCCGGGGTAGCCCGCCACCCGGTCAGGTCCCGCCGGGTTGAGCCGGTCGAACTCCTCCCACGGGTCGCGGTCCTGGTCCTGTTCGGTCATGCTTCTATTATCCCGCGGACACGGCGGTCGAGCGGTCCCGGACAGCGTGCGGTCACACCATCTCGTTCGCGTCCTTCGCGGCCGGCCAGCGGCACTTGCCGGAGGGCTTGCGCTGCGCGCCGCGGGCCCGGGGCTGACCGCCCCTAGGCTGCGCGGACGTCGATTTCGCCCGGTTCGGCGCCGTCGGCGCCGAACACCAGATGGCGGTTGGCGATTTTTTCGCTGAAGAACCGGTCGTGGCTGACCACCACGACGGCGCCCGGGAAGTGCACCAGCGCGCGTTCCATGACCTGGGTGCTGGACATGTCCAAGTGGTTGGTCGGCTCATCCAGCAGCAGGACCGAGGCGCCGGACAGGAGGCACTGCGCCATCGCGACGCGCGCCTTCTGCCCGCCGGACAGGTTCCCGATCTTCTGCTTGAGGTCCGCCTCGGAGAACTGGAACATCGCCAGAAACCGGTTGACGGACTTTTTCGTGGCGCTGAACGCCAGGCTGTCCGGCAGCGCGTTGACCGCGTGCGAGACGGTGTCGGCGTCGTCGAGGTCCTCGAGCATCTGGTTGTAGGAGACGAAGCCCGGTCCCTTGGCCCAGGCCACCTCGCCGGAGTCGGCGCGCTCTTCGCCGGTCAGCACCTTCAGGAGCGTGGACTTGCCGCTGCCGTTGGAGCCGAGCACCACGATCCGGTGGCCGCGGCGGATCTCGAAGCTCAGCCCGTCGAACAGCACCTTCTCGCCGTAGGACTTGCCCAGTCCCTCGACCCGGCAGAGAACGTCCTTGACGTGCAGGCCGCCGTAGATCTCGGTAACAATCTGATCGACCGGGCGGGGTGTGCGGGACTTCTTGATCTTGGCCAGCTGGTTCCCCAGCCCGCTGCTGGCGGCCTTGGCGGCCTCGCGGCGGTCGGAGATCCCTTCGGATTCAAAGGCCAGGAGCTCGGATTCGTGCACGAACTGCTGCTCCAGGGACTTGAGGCGGAACTGTTTCTGCACCACGTATTCGCCGAAGTTGCCCGGGTATTCGTGCAGGTGGAAGTTCTCCACCTCGATGATCCGGGTAACGACTGCATCGAGGAATTTCCGGTCGTGCGAGACGATGATCGCGGCGCCCTTGAAGTCCCGGAACCAGCTTTCCAGCCATTCGACGCCGGCCACGTCCAGGAAGTTCGTGGGCTCGTCGAGCAGCAGCACGTCGGGGCCTTCGAGCAGGATCTTGGCCAGGGCCGCACGGTTGCGCCAGCCACCGGACAGCTCGTCGATCGCGCAGCTCCGGTGGGCCTCGTCGAAGCCCAGCGTGGTGAGGACTGTGTCGATGCGCCGCGGGTAGTCCCAGCCGTCGAGCCGTTCCATGTCCTCGAACAGCTCGGCCTGGCGGCTGATGAGGCGGTCGAGTTCGGCGTCGGCCGGTTCGGCGGCGATGGCGGCGTCAATAGCGGCCAGCTCGGCCTCAATCGCCTTGATCTCGGTAAACAGCGCATCGAGCACGTCAAGAATCGTGGCGTCCCCGTTGAGTTCGGAGAACTGTGAGAAGTAGCCCACCTTGGTGCCCAGTTCCAGGGTGACCGTGCCGGTATCCGGCGTCACCTGGTCGAGCACCAGTTTGAGGATGGTCGTCTTGCCGGAGCCGTTTTTGCCGATCAGGCCCACCCGGTCGCCCGTCTCGAGGCGGAAGAAGGCTTCCCGGAGAATCTGGGTGTTGTCGAAGCGCACGCTGACGTCTTGCAGCCGGATCAGGCTCATGGGTATTTCACTTTCGATTAAGGGTCTGAACGGCGGGGGCACACGGCGGAGCGCGGCACTAACGGGGCACGAGCCGCCACAGCGAGGTGACTTCGGCCGACCGGGCCTCGAACAAGGGATCGTTCCGGTCGGATGCCTTGGGGTGGGTTGGCTTGGTGTCGGACCGATCCAGCACCTTCAGCCCGGCGGCCTCGATGGCGCCCAGCAGGTCGTCGCGGGACCGCAGCCCCAGGTGCTCGGCCAGATCCGAGAGGACGAGCCACCCCTCACCGCCCGGCTCCAGATGGTCGGCGAGCTCGTTCAGGAAACGGAACAGCATCCGGCTGCCGGGGTCGTAGACGGCATTGTCCAGGGACGAGTGCGGCGTGGCCGGAATCCACGGCGGGTTGCACACGATAAGCGGCGCACGGCCGGCCGGGAACATGTCGGTCAGGACAGCCTCTGCGCTGGCCTGGACGTCCAGATTCCGGAAATTCTCGCCGGCGCAGGCAATCGCGCGGGGTTCGTTGTCCGTCGCCACGACGCGGTGGACGCCGCGGCGGGCGAGCACGGCAGCGAGCACGCCGGTGCCGGTGCCGACGTCGAACGCCAGCCTGTCGGAGGGCAGCGGAGCGGCGGCCACCAGGTCGACATACTCGCTGCGGGTCGGGAAGAACGTGCCGTAGTGCGGGTGGATGCGGCCCTGCAGGGCCTCGACGTGGACGCCGTTTTTTCGCCATTCGTGCGCGCCGATGGCCCCGACGAGTTCATGGAGCGACACCACGGACGGCTCGCGGATGTCCCCGTACGCCTCCTCGGCGGCCCGCCGGATGTCCGGGGCGCGCCGCAGCGGCACCGCCGGGCCGGGGTCAAGCGGAATCAGCAGCAGGCCTAGAATGCGTGCCCGGTGCGAGCGGGACTGGCGGTGCCGATAGAACTCATCGGCCGGGCTGGGAGCGGCCTTTTTCTTCCCGCCGCCCACCCGCCGGTCCAGGGCGTTGAGGATCTGCCGCGCATTGTGGAAGTCACCCTGCCAGAGCATCGCGGTGCCCTGGGACGCCATCCGGTTCGCCTCATCGGCGGTGAGGGAATCGGTGACCACTTCGACGCGGGCGGGCGCGGGCCTGCCGTTCGCCGACCGCCAGCGGGCGGTCCTGCTGTGGCCGCCCTCTGCCCAGGTCACGACGGCAGGCTCATCCACCGCGGCTGCCTGCGGGGGCGTTCGGGAGGGCGTCGGGATGGCCAAGGGTTGGTCCGGCACGGCGGTAGCGATAAGAGTTCCAATCCCAGAGTCCGACGGCGGATCGGAGACTGACGTATGCGGCGGGTTCCGCGAAGCCCTGGGATGCCGTCCAGGTCGGCGGACAGTGATCCGGTCAGGACCGCGCTCGATATTGGCGGATACTGCCAGGTGACGCACCTTCTCAGGATACAGGCGGGCGACGGTGGCCGTGCCCCAGCCGGCCCGGGCTGCAGGTTCCCGGGCCGGACGGACCGTCACTGCGCGATGCGGCTGCGAACGATCTCGCTGACGGCCTTGCCGTCGAAGCGTCCGGCGACTTTAGCGGTCACCGGCTTCATCACCGCGCCCAGCTGGCGCATGGTCAGTTCGGTGCCGTCGGCTGTGAGGTCTCCGATCACCTCGTCGACAATCGCCTCCACCTCGGCGGCCGTCAGTGCCTTCGGCAGGTAGGCCTCGATGATCTCGGCCTCGGCGATTTCCGCGGCAGCCCGTTCGGACTCCCCCGCCTCGGTGTAGATGCGGGCGGTGTCGCGGCGCTTGGCGGCTTCCTTCTGCAGCAGGGACGTCACCTGGGCGTCGTCCAGCACGATCGGGGTCTTGCCGGACTTCTCGCGGGTTTCGATTTCGCCCAGGACGTTGCGCACCGTGGTGAGTGCGAGCTTGTTTCGGTCCTTCATGTGGCCGACGACGTCGGCGTGCAGTCGTTCTTTCAGGGTGGTCATGATTCTCCTCGTCTCACTGGACAGGATATCGGGCTGTCAGAGGCCGCTGCCCCCGCCCACAGTCCGTGCACCAGCGGAACCACCGACGCGAGCATGAGGACGTTGCCGAGCACCGTGTCATCCGCTCGGGCTACAGAACCGGCAATGAGCAGGGCACCGAATATGAGAGCCGACGCCGACCGCTGCACCGTGCGGTCAAGTCGTCCCAGCTGCCGCTCAAGGCGCGGATTTGCCACCGCCAGTGAACCGTCCTCGAGCCGGGTTAGCAGCCCATCCAGACGTTTCGGCAGACCCAGCGCCATCCCGGCGGCATCGAGCGCCTGCTGGGCCACGTCCTGCACGATGTTGCCGCGCTCGTCGCGCAGCAGCTGCGCCGCGTAGGGTTCGACCGAGTCCCACAGATTGAACCGGGCGTCCAGCGAGCTGCACACACCCGACGTCAGCGACATCGCCCGGATGATGAGCAGGAAGTTCTCCGGCAGCTGGAACGGCAATGAGCGGACCACGTCACCGAACTCCACCGCAAATTCCCGGAACTCCCGCGGGTCCACCTCGCGTAGCTCGGCGAAGCCCATCCCGCCGAACCGGGCGAAAAGGTGCGTCATCGCCCGCTCAAGCTCCACCGTGTCGGCAGAGGGCACCAGCACACCCACGTTCCGGATGGCGGTCACCAGCCCCTCGCCGTCACGCGAAGCAGCCGCGATGAGCAGCTTCCGCAGCCCGCTGCGCGTGCTCGCCGGGACCGCGCCCATCATGCCGAAGTCGATGAAAGTCAGCTTCCAGGGGCGCTCCGCGGAGGGACCGGCAACCGGAGTGACAAAGATGTTGCCCGGGTGGGGATCGGCGTGGAAAAACCCGTTGCTGAACATCTGGTCGAACATGACCGAGGCGAAAACCGGGGCAACCTGCGCCGGATCGATGCCCGCCGCCAGCAGTGCTGCCGAGTCCGTGATCTTGATCGCCGTGACGTCTTCGAGCGTGAGCACGCGGCGGGTGCTCCGCTCCCAGACGACCTCGGGCACGCCCACCCGGCCGTCTTCGGCAAAGTCAACCGCGAACCGCTCCGAATTCGTCGCCTCATGCAGGTAGTCGATCTCCTCCATGCTGGTCTGTGCAAACTCCTCGACCAGGGCGGGCATGTCGGCACGAGCCGACACCAGGCGAACCCGGCTGAGCCAGCCGCCGACCTTGCGCAGTGCCGCCAGGTCGACGGCGACAATGGCGTCGATGCCCGGCCGCTGCACTTTCAGCACAACACTCTCAAGCCCGGTGTCGGCGGCGTCGCCCGGGCGAAGCCTCGCCCGGTGCGCCTGCCCGAGGGACGCTGCTGCGATCGGTGTCTCGTCGACCGAGGCGAACAGCTGCTCCAGCGGCGCGCCCAGCTCAGCTTCGGCGAGGGTGCGGATCGCAGCGAAGGACACCGGGGGCACCTCATCCTGCAGCCCCTCAAGTTCCTTGGTGATCTCGGGCGGCAGCACGTCGAGCCGGGAGGACAGGAACTGACCGACTTTGATCATGAGTCCGCCGAGGTCCACCGCCAGGACATGGAAGCGCTGCGCGAAGCGCAGCATCCTCTGCCCCCTGGTGCGCTCGGCAATCCGGACCAGGCCAAGGCGAGGGAGGAGCAGCTCAAACCACCAGGTCACGGCGAGATGCCATGCGGCGAAGCGCAGGATGCGGCGGTACCGGGCACGGTAGGACCCTCCGCGGGGTAGCGGATCTGCGCGGTCCCGGCGAACCGACGTCACCCCCGTCAGCCCTGGGCGAGGATCGCGTACAGCCGGCGACGCGCGTCGTCGAGCACCGCCACGGCCTCCTGCACCTGCTCCGGCGTGCCGGTGCGGCCCACCTGGGACGCGGCCTGTGCGAGCTCGACACCCGCCTTGGGAAGCGCCGCGAACCCCGTGCCCGACGCCGGTGCCGTCGAGTCCCAGGGCGCTGACGCATCGGCACCCGCTACGGCCCCCCGGCCGGCTTCAGTCAGGGAGTAGATCTTGCGGCCGTTGGATTCCTCGGCTCGGATAAGGCCCTCGTCGGCCAGCAGTTGGAGCGTGGGATAGACGGAGCCCGCACTGGGCTTCCAGCTGCCACCGCTGCGCTCCTCGATTTCGCGAATAATCTGGTAGCCGTGCATCGGCCGCTCGGCAAGCAGCGCCAGCACGGCCGAGCGCACCTCGCCCCGCCCCGCACGGGAACCCGAGCGCTTCTCGAATCTCGAACGCAACTCCTCAACGGCCTGCCACATGCTGTCGGCATTGTTGCCGCGGAATCCGCCTGCCGGGTATGAATTGCGCATCATGCTCTCCTCTGGAAGATCGCGAACGATATACAACGATAGTCAACGATACATCCGAAATTCATGAAACGACGAGCGGCGCCGGCCCACTCAAGAGTCCGAAAACCGGCGCTTCGCAGTCAGTCATGGGAGGTTTGCGGGATCCGGGGGGTCGCTGTCCGCCGTCGGCGAGGAAGCATCTGAGCTGAGCTGGTCGCTGGATCGACTACATGAGGGCCTGGAAGTAGAAGTAGCAGCACACCCCTACTAATGGTGGAGCTAAGGAGATTCGAACTCCTGACCTCTTCGATGCGAACGAAGCGCTCTACCAACTGAGCTATAGCCCCGAAGCAACGCCGGTCCCGAAGGAACGGCGTTGCCGGTATCCCTAGGCTACAAACTATCCGCGCTCTTTGCCAGCCAGCCGCTGAAAGTCTCACCGGCGTGGCGTTCCTCCGGCGCCAGGTTCAGCCCGGCGCGCAGGTATTTGCCCATCGCCCCGGGCAGCGGCAGGTGCACCGGCCGTGCACGGGAGCCGGTGGCGGCCTTCCATTGCCGGGCAAACTCCCCCATCCCGTGAATCTCGGGGCCGCCGATGGTCCTGACGGTGTGCCGCCGTCCCGTGGCGGGTTCCAGGGCCTCCCCGAGCAGGGCGGCCGCGACATCGGCGGGTGCAATGGGCTGGAAACGGGCGCCGGTGACCACGGGGATGATCCGCAGTTTCGAGCCGGCGGCGAAAGTGGCCGCGAGGAGGGAATGGAACTGCGTCGCGCGGAACGCGACGGTCTCGACCCCGGACCGCTCGTAGACCAGCTCCTTGGCTGCCTTTGACTTGTAGTAGCCGAAGCTGCTCTGGTCGCAATTGACGATGGACAGCAGCACGGCCCTGGCGACGCCGGCGTCCTGGGCGGCGGCGAGCAGCCGGGCGCCGCCGTCGGCGAAGTCTTTCAGCGCCTTCCCGGACCGTCCTTCCAGGCAGTCGATCACGACGTCGGCCCCGGCCAGCGCCGCGGCGAGCCCCGCGCCGGTGGTCACATCGGCCGGAAAGTAGTCCGCGCCGGCGGTCCGGGCCGGGTCCCCGGCGGGAGGCGGATTCCGGGAGAGGACCGCCACCCCGAACGCGGCCGCGACGGCCTGCCGCACCACCTCACGGCCCACCTGGCCGGTTCCCCCGGCAACGCAAATTCGAGTCATGCCCTGAGGCTACCGCGCCCGCCCGGTTCTTCGCGCAGCGGACCGGCGGCCACGTGCTCCGCCGGGCACCAAAAAGCCCCGGGCGGCCGTTGTGAACTGCTCCCCGAAAGTTGGACTGAGAAATCAGTTCTGACTTTTGGGGAGCAGTTTTATGCGGGAGAGCAGTTCGTTGTCCAGGGCGCAGCGGGAGGCCGC